>JAGSHB010000189.1 GCA_023954815.1 Myxococcales bacterium
GACACGGGCAGCGCGGACACGGGCAGCGCGGACACGGGCAGCGCGGACACGGGCAGTGCGGACACGGGCGGCGCTGCCGGATCCGACGCCGATCTCGCCGATGGCAACGCTGGCCCAGATACGGGAGCCAACGCCGACACTGGAGCCAGCGCTGACACTGGAACAAACGCCGACACGGGAGCCAGCGCTGACACCGGAGCCAGCGCCGATACCGGACCTAAACCGGACGCCGTCGCACCGCTCGATAGCGGTCTGTTCGCGTCCGATATCGGGTTCGATGCCGGGGGGGCTGTGCCTTGCGACTGTCCTGCCCCACAAGAGAGCGGCTGCTCAACCGGAAACCGATCTTCGCCGTGGGTTCCTGTCGCGCTTGTTCTTGGCGCCATGTTGCTGATTCGGCGGCGGCGCTACGGGTAGGACACCCGACGACCGGCCCTGAGGTCGTCGACGCTGTAGGCGGTGTCTCGCCACACAATCTCCTTGCGGCCGATGCTGACCAGGGCTGCGCGGGCCATAATTGCAGCCAAGATCCACTGGGCGAACGGGTTGACCAGCCCCGCTACAAAAGACCGCTGCGCAAACCGACGACCGACGGCGGCGTTGGCGATGACCGGTACCCAGGCAGCTGCAAGCAGGCCGATACCGAGCGAACCCGGCACCAAAAGGCCGGCGAAGGGTGCAGTGAACCCCCACCCAGCCAGCAGCGCCATGGCCAAACAGCGAGCTACCGAAAACCCAGCCATTCCGCCCCAGAAGTTCTTCTCGGTGTGACGAACGAACGTCGACAGCGTCGGGTACCACTGCACCGACAACGACTCATCGGCCACGGCAAACCCGCAGCGTAGGCCCGCATCGCCGAGCAGCTTGGCCAGCGCCAAGTCATCGAGCACATCGAGCTTGAGCCAAGACAGCCCGGCGGTCGCCTCCAGGTCTGATCGCCGAAGCAACATGAACGCACCAAACCCAAAGTGAGCTCCCTGCTTTGTGACCACACTGGGGTTGCCGAGCGTTCGCTGCAGATAGCCATCGCCAAACGCGGTCATCACTGGGCGCATGACACCCGTGGCACGGAGGCGCGGAAATAGGGTCAGCAGTCCGAGTTTCTCGGCCGCCATGAGGGCGACCGCCTTCCGCAACAGCCCGGGTGCATGGTCGATGTCGGCGTCGCAAAAGAGCAGCAGCTCACCGGTTGCGGCGTCGCTGCCGGCCTGCAATGCATGCACCTTGCCGAGCCAAGCAGGCGGCAGTGTCTCGACATGCACAGCACAAACGCGCGGATCGCTCTGGGCCAGTGCGTCGATCAGCGCGCCAGTACCATCACTTGAGCGGTCATTGACGGCCACCACCTGCAATCGGTCGTAGTCCTGATCGAGAAGCGAGCCAAGACAGTGTCCCAGAGTCGCCTCTTCGTCCCGTGCGGGAACGACCACGGAGATGGAGGGCCACTTTGCCGGAGCGGCGTCCTGGCGCTCAGATAGTCGAGGCACGCACCAAAGAGAGGCCGCGGTTGTGCCATAGGCGAACCACCACAGCGCAGTTCCAAGGCCGGCGGTTGCCAGAGCCAGGAGGTCGACGGGACTCATCGGCGCACCCTCCCGGTCTTGCCGTGCTCACTGTCGAGGCCAACACCACGGTTGCGAGGACGGTATGCGAGGCCGCCCAGCGAGGCGACCCTATCTATTTTGCCATCAACGTCACGATGAGCGCGCCAGCGAGCCCAGCGGCGAGGATGCCAAGACCGACCACCACTGCGATCAACGTCCCGTTGCTGCTGCCCCCTGGGGATGACTCCGATGGTGCGGCGGGGCGCTGCAATGGCACCCGCTGTGCCGACGGATACTGGGGCGGCTGAGAGCGCGTCTGTTTCGGCAGACCGTATTGTGGCGACGTACTGTTGTGCAGCCGCTGCGCAGGTGCGTCGGCCTTGCCAGGAAGGGTGCGCTGCGGCGCGGCATGGTGGGGCGATGTCTGGTTGCTCACAGAGCGCGACGTCCTCGCGGTGCTCCCGGGAGGCTTGCCCTTGGAGGGCTTCGTCATCTTGTGCAGATCGTCCAAGGAGATGGCCATGGTGGCCTCGGGATTTCCTGACGTCAGCTCGTTAAACGATCCAGTGGCCTCCGCGAGGGTCGCGACGTCGGGCCCCCCTGCCAGCACAAAGCGCAACTTGAACTTGCCGATGGCGATCTCGTCCTCGTCCTCGAGACGGCTGCCTCTGACCTGCTCGCCGTTGACGAAAATTCCGTTGGCGCTGCCCTCGTCGCGGATCCCGAACATGCCGCGGTGGCAGTGGATGGTCGCGTGATGCCGTGACAACGCGGGGTTATCGATCACGATGTCGCACTGTCGGTCACGGCCAACGGTGGTCGTAAGCGCCACAATGGGCACGCGATTTAGTTCGCGACCTTTGAGTGAAATGATGACCACTGCCATTGAGTCCCCCAACGCAAGACCGGTGTCACCCGCAGCGTAGAGCCTTGAGCGCAAGTTGCAAAGTCACTGACCCGCCAAATCACCGGAAAATCAGGGTTGCTTTGATCTCGGAGCGAGCAGGGTCGGTAGGGAGAGGAACAACACCGCAACGATAATCAGCCCAGCGCCGAGCAGTTGGGCGTGGCCCGGCATGGGCAGATCCAGCCACATCATCAGCACAAAGGACGCGAGCACACCCGCCAGGATGCTGGAGGATCGGTTCACCGGAACACAGAAACTGTTCTCGCGCTTGTCCAACAAGATGAGACCGCCGAACACGCCGGTGCCTTGCGAGAGGATCCCCAGGAGGACCACTGGCAAGAGCGCCGCTGTCCAAGGTAGGTGGGTGATGCCGTGCCGAATCTGGCCAGCGATGCCCACGTCGCTGATCGCGGCCGTGATGAGCAAGGCGGTGAGCACCAGCGGCGTGGCGACCATCTGTTCTTCCACGAAATAGCGAAAGTTGGCCGACGGATCGGGGCTCTTGGCCCGGGCACTCATCAGTCGCAGACGCAGAAAGTAGCCGAGCAGGTAAGCCGCGATATCGATGCCCGCGATGAAGCTCAACGCGTACCCGCCCTTGTCGGCAAAGGCCACGACCAGCGCCGACAGGCTCAGCGCCAACGCGACCCACGAAAACCAGCGCACTTCTCTGTGACTGAGCGCGTCGATGATGGGCGCGATCACCAACACGCCGCCGCGCATGAGCAGCATGGCAAAGACGATGGAGATGCCCTCGAATGTGTAGGCGAGGGTGGTGGTAGCGATGATGACGGCAGTGCACGCCCCGGAAACTGCGGTGGCGACGGTAGGGGTCGGCACGGAGCGGCCGAAAATGGTGCGATGGGTCGCATACTTCCACCAGCCGACTGCCGTGATGAAGACGAGCATGCCGACGGTGGACGCGGCGACGCTCACCGGCAGCAAGGAAAATCCAGAGATGGCTTCATCGCCGAGCAAGCCGCCGCTCAGTGCCTTGGTCAACGCGCTGTACGGCACGTAACAGGCGAAATAGCCGAATGCCCACAGCCAGATGCCGAACCGGTCGAGGAACCCTGTGTGGTTATCTGTGACGGTACGGCTAGCGACATCGACGGGGGCCATGGGTCTCCTGAGGACGATGGCCGGTTGGCCGCGCGCCCGTCTTCAACCTAGGCGTCAGCAGCCCTCGCGACCTGATTTCCGAGTTTCCCTAGGCAGTCGTGTCGCGATCTGAATGACTCAGCGGGTGCGAGCCAGGGTCCAGATGAGCAGGTTGTCGGTAAAGACGGGTCGAAATTCGGGGTAGTGGTCATTGCCTTCCATCTGCCACAGCGAAATCACGCGATTGGCAGCGCAGCCCTTGGAGAAGTGCCACTCCGTGGTTTCTGCCTGCAAGCCGTCGTCTGCGTGCTCCACTGTCAGACCGGTCTTGGCCCAGCTCTTGGCGTCACAACCTGCGCGTGCCCCCCATCTAGCGGTGATCCCGAGCGCCCCCGGGATACCGTCGTCCCCGTCGATGGGCATGATGTCGTCTTTGGTGCCGTGAATCTGCAGCACGCTCACGGCTTTTTTCGCCTTGCAGGCTTTCGGGTCGACAAAACCTGAGCCAGCGATGCTCACCACAGCAGCGAACCGCTCCGGCGCGTCACAGGCGAGGCGGTAGGCCATGAAGCCGCCAGCGGAGTGGCCGACCAGGGACACGCGTTTGGGATCGATGTGGACACCGAGCGCCAGCTCATCGAGCAACCCGAGCAACCAGCCGGCGTCGTCGACCTGGGTGTTGTCGAAGTCGCAGCACTGCGGGGTCGCATTCCAGTAGGGAGAGCCATCGGAGTCGATCTGGCCATCCGGCAGGATGAGCACGAAGTTCCGCGTGTGGACCTGCGAAGACAGGGCGATCCAGTCGTCTAGATCCTGGGAGAGATAGTCGTAGCCGCCCAAGAGCATGACCACGGGGAGCGCGACTTTGCCGTCGTAGCTCTTTGGCACCAGGACCTTGGCCTTGCGGGTGGCGCCCAAGAGCGTTGGCGCGGGTAGTGGCCACGATTTGGAGCTTGCCCCATCGGCCTGCGTTGCGCCCGCATCGGACGAACCGCCGCTAGCATCCGTGGCGCCAGCATCCGTCGTGCCAGCATCCGATGCGTCAGCACCCTGCCCCGCATCGGACATGTCCGCCTGATTGCTGCCTGCCGCCGGCTCTGTGGCGCCGCAAGCGGCAAGGCCCAACAGACAGATGGCGAGCTGAACACACAAACGGTCACCACGATTGTTAGGCAGCGGACGGCGGGCGATGAGTGCGACTACGAGCGAGATTGCGTGCACGATTGCCTCGACTTGCATTCGGGGCGCCGTTGAGGCTCCCCGCAGCGGCGTATGGAACTTCGCCGAGTCTAGCCGTGCGTGCCGCTGGTGACGAGCCAATGCCGCGTTTCACTTCCAATTCATCTGGCGGTCATTCGGCGCTCACGTACGCCCACCATCTTGCGCGGTGAGAGGAGGCGCCAGCTTCTAGCTGGGCAAGGAAGTCAACATGCAGAAGTTACATCGTGTCATCACATTCATCGCCATGACGGGAGCGCTCGCCACCCTGGGCACGAGCACGTTTGCACAGGCGCCAGCGATGACAACTGTCGGACGTTCAGCGGCGAAGGCAGCCAATACCGCGCCTGAAGATAGCTGGTGGCAATGGGGCGATAGGCAGCGCCGCACGTGGATCAGCGCGGGGCTCGGCGTACAGATGACGAGCCACGAGGGCGTGCCGGTCCGGACGACATTCTTGGGCACAACCGCGGGGCATAGCGTCCGGGTGGGCCACTGGGTCAAGCCGTGGCTGGCGCTTGAGGTCGATGCAGCCACAGCGGATGGCCGCCACACTGGCCTGCTTGGTGGTGGAACGGCGCGCTCGTCCCGCCAATCCATAATGGTCGGTGGCCGCTTGGCCTTGCCCGTCCACGTCTCTCCGGTCATCGGCGGCCACGTTGGCGTGCGTCAGCTGACGACGGATTGGGCCACTCACACCGGCGGCCTGTTTGCGAACAAGGACACCGTGAAACCCGTCGCGACAGGTCGCACCGATGACGTGGCCTTGGTCGGACAGGTGGAAACAGGCGTATCGGCGAGTTGGGGACCGGTCAGTGTCTCAGCGCTCATGGGCATGTCGAAGACCTTGGTCAATGAGACCACCACCGTGGTGCAAGCGGGTGAGTTGGGCGACACCAAGCTGGACGAACAGCGCAACTTGGACCTCGAGTATCGGCTGTTGGCTGCTTGGCGATTTTAGCCCGGCGCTCTCCAGTTCTCACGTCGTCGCCCCCAAACTGAGACGCGTTGCAATCGAACCCTAGGTTTGTATAGGTATCGCCAACGCGCGAAATCACATCCTGACCGCCGTCGTCACTTCGCGTCCCCACGTGATGTGGCGGCGGCGGACGAGCTCAATGACAGATGATTTTGGACACAAAAGACCGTTCTAGGGCCCACAGCACCCCTAGCGGCAGAGATGAACGCCGGTGTGCATAGTAGGGGGGAGGACGACCGCAAGGCCCCTGTAGGGCCGCCTAGGCGTTCCCGCACGTAGCCTCAACGCCGAAGAAACGGGGCAGCCTGATGCGATAGTTTCCATGTGACGCTGCCCAGAGCACGCAATCACGGCTCGGTGACGGTGTGCCAGGTGTTGAGCTTGGAGGGCCAGAGCAAACTGGTCTTGCCCGAAGG
This sequence comes from Myxococcales bacterium, assembly GCA_023954815.1. GTDB lineage: Bacteria > Myxococcota_A > UBA9042 > UBA9042 > UBA9042 > UBA9042. Next base: position 6,166 of record JAGSHB010000189.1, read on the forward strand.
CCAACGAACGAGCACCCAGTCCACCTTGTTGGCGGCGCCGAGACCAAATTGGCTGTTGTATGGACCGTCGGCGCTCAACCCACTAGAGCGAGCGATGTAGCGCTGCTGCACGTGGCCTTTCGCCGACACGAAGACCCAAGCGCCCTCGCCAAACGGTGCGCTGCTCTTCGACTTGAACCGCAGACCAAGCCAATTGCCCAGGCCGGGCGTGTCATTGCGATAGATGGCAAACGTATGGGGAAAGCTGGTGCTCACCACGTCGATGTCCCCGTCGCCGTCGAGGTCCCCCGCCGCCCAACCATTCGGATGAACGATGGGTTTCGAGCCCGTGGGCCATGGGAGCCACTGCGCCACGAACTTGCCGCCGACATTTCGCCGCACCAGGTGCCCGGTACCCGGCGTGTGTTTGTGACTACCAAACGTCACCGCGGTATGCAGCGTCTGTGGCGTCAGCACAATCGACGCCGACATCAATACATCCTGCCAGCCGTCGAAGTTCATGTCGGCGGCCAAGGTCGCCCAAGTCACAGCGGTTGGGCCGGTGGACCAAACCGCCGCATCTTTGCTGCCGTTACTGAACAGGCCTCCGGTCTTCCCTGTGTAGAGCGTGTCAGCGCCGTAGTCGGACACCATGAGATCCATGTGGCCATCGCCGTCGAAATCAGCCATGGCTGAACCCATGATGTGGGCGTAGGGGCGCAGCCCGAGCGCGGTGCCTTGGGCGGTGAACCCGCCGCCACTGTCGTTGCGCAACCAAGCGTGATTGCCCCACTCGTTGCCTACAAATACATCGGGCCAACCGTCTCGATCGAGGTCGTGCACGCTCAGAGACCAGTTGTCGCCCGTGACTTTCGGCAGCGTTGCAACATGACTAAAGACCAAGTTTCCGTCATTTCGGAGCAGCAGCAGATCGTTGTGCACCGGCTTACAAAAACCACTGCCGCAGTGCGTATAGGGTGGGTCGCTAGCCGGCTTGCAGATACAGGGGTCGTTGGGATTCATCGGCAGCTTCGCACTCACCATCGGCGCCGAAATGAGGTCCAGGTCGCCGTCGAGGTCGTAGTCCAGGGCCGCCACACTCGCGGTTTCCCGTTGAGCGCTCTTGGGCAGGCTCAGCTTGTGTAGGCTCAAGCTCCCTTTGGTATTCCGAAAAACCACCACATGCGGAAACGCCGCCGCGAGCACGTCCAGGTCACCGTCGCCGTCGATGTCGACCGTGGTGCACTGCGCGAACTTTTCTGCACCGACCACGGGCGTCTTTTTGACCACGAATCCGAGCTTTCCACTGGGAACCAGTTGATTGCGCAAAAATACGAGAGAGGTCTTGCCTGCCAGAGTTTGGGGCAGCGTCGTGGTGACAATGTCGAGATCACCATCGCCGTCAAAGTCCGCGACGGCTAGGCAGCGCGAAACGAACTGCGGTATTTTCGCGACAACCGTGGCCGTGACATCGGCGAACACCAACTTGCCGGTCGCTGGCTGCCCCAACCAGCCCTTCTTGGCGCAGCTGATCGCCGGCACAGCCGCTCCGTAGAGAGGGGTCTTCTTCCAGGCAAACCCCGCGGTAGGGTCCGGTTTGGGACAGGTCAGGGGCTTGGGAGGCAGGGTGGCGCCACCGTCAGGGGAGTTCGCACTGTCAAAGGTCGCGCCATCGCCCGATGGAGCCGCGCCGCCATCGCCATCGCCGTCGCCAGCCATGAGGATGTCCGCACCTGTGGGGGCCGTCGTATCGGATGAGATAGCGTCGCCGGGACCGCCAAACCCATCGCCGACGACATCCTGGAGCCCGCTGCCCACGCTGTCATCGGTGCTGGCATCAAACGTATCGCCCGAGACGTCTTGCGTGTCGGATGCGCCATTGTCGCTCGCCGACACGTCGGCGGGCGAACTATCGAGACTGAGAAGGTCGGCAGCCCCGCCATCGGCTGTCGCGATATCGGCAGCCCCGCCGTCGGCTGTCGCGATATCGGCAGCCCCGCCATCGGCTGTCGCGATGTCGGCAGCCCCGCCATCGGCGACGACGTCTCCCGCCCCCGCGTCAGTTCCCTCGCCCGCGTCGTTCCCGTAACCCTCATCAGATTCTTGGGCGTCGACCCATTTCGCGTCGGAGGGCTTGGCAGGTTGTGAATCGGGATCGCCGCACGACGCGCTCAGGAGCAGGCACACAAGGCAGAACTGACGCTTGGCAAGACTCATAGGCACGCAGAATCCAGACAGATGCACATCCCTCTTCCTGGGGCATGGCGGCGGCCGCTCCAAAGAGCGCCGCAAGCGGCGCCCATCCAGAAAGGGCCATAGGGTCGAACGCTTGACGCCGGCGCGTCGATGTCTAGTCGATGTCTAGTCGATGAAGGCGTAACGTACCTGTCGCCGGCACAACTTCCAACCTCTGCGCCGGCAATGCCCCGCAGGGACGCGAACGTGACCTCCCGCCAACCCACCACGAACACGTCAAAACGACTTGGGTGCCGTCTCGCGATCGAGCCTGGAGCACGCCTCCGAAGGCGCATTGGTTCGGTGGGTTGTGGTGCGGTAGTCTCCATCGCGACCACAGATTTTGTCGCAGCAGGGGAGCGCGTCATGCCCAATCTCAGGCTATCGAAGAAGGAGAACCTGTCATCGTTTCGGCGCATCGCAATCGGCACATGGCGGACGACTGGCGATCCAAGCGTCTACGGATCTCTCAAGCTCGACATGGACGAGACCCTCCGATATATGGCTGAATTTAGGGAGAAGACGGGCCGACGGCTCACCATCACACACATGATGGCCAAAGCGGTCGGGGGCGTGCTCGAAGCCATGCCAGACGCTAACGCCATCATGCGCTTCAACCGCATCTACCTCCGCAAAGACATCGCGGTGTTCTTCCAGGTGGCGATGAAAGACGACGATACCGGTGAGCTCGATCTGTCAGGCGCGACGATCCATCACTTGGAGACGAAGGCGCTGCTAGAGGTCGTCGACGAGTTTCAGGAGACGGTCGACAAAGTGCGCGCGAAGAAGGACGCAGCGCTCGAAAACACCCGCAGCACATTCAAGAAGATCCCGTTCTTCCTGCTCAATACGGTCCTGAGCGCCATCGGGCTGTTCGCCTACACTTTTAATCTAGATCTGCGTTGGGCCGGCATTCCCCAGGACCCCTTTGGCTCGGTGATGGTCACCAACGTCGGCTCGCTGGGGCTGGAGGAAGCCTACGTGCCGCTGGTTCCCTACAGCCGCGTGCCGTTGCTCATCGCGACGGGAGCGGTGCAACGGGAGCCAGCGGTGGACGACGATGACCAGATCGTCATCAAGAAGACGATGAAAGTGTTCGCGACCTTCGATCATCGCGTGCTCGATGGCTCCCACGCCGCGTCGATGGCCAAGACGCTTAAGGCGTGGTTCAGCGACCCATACCACTACTTTGGCGAGATCCCATCCGGCGAAGAAGCCTAGCGCTTCGGCTGAGTGGCAGTGAAATCACGGTTCTTGTAGGCCCCATGGCACGCCCCACAGGTCGCCTCCTTGGTGTCGGTCTGAATGACACCCTGGGCATTGAGCGCCTGCCATCGCCAGTCGCCCACCGTCGGCGCGGAGCCTGGGACGCCTTTCTTGCGGGCGCGGAAACCATGGAGTTGCGAGCACTTACTGTCGTTGTACATCACCTTCAAAAAGACGGTAGACGCCGGTAGGGGTACCGAGCCTGTTTGCCACGCTGCCTTGGCCTCCGGATTGACGTAGACGTTCACGTACTTTCCGCCGTGAGAGCCGCTAATGTCGCACGAGAAAATCAGCTCGTAGCCGGTAGCAAAGTCAGCCGAAAAAAAAGCGTCCGCAGGCAGCTTCAGCCCCGGCGCGCTTGGCTCGCTCTCGCAGGCGCCCAGCAGGGAGCAGACCCCAAGGCAGATTGCGATATAACCCGCATATATCCAAGATGTTTTGGGCACACAATCTCCTGACTGCTACTTCTTTGTCTTGGGCTGGCAACTCTTGGTGCTGCTGCCGCTGACGCCGTTGCAAGCCTCTTCGGAGCCACAGTCCGTGTCAGCTGTACACGTCTTGCGACACACGTTGTCGCCAGAGTTGATCTGAGTGCAGATCGCCCCCTCCACGCACTCGTCGGCGGCGCCGGAAGTATCGCAGGCATCGCCAATCTCGGACGAAGCACAGGCTAGCAGACTCACGCTGAAAAGAAGGATGAGACCAAAATTGATGAGGCGTTGGGTTGGGTTCATTGGGGAGACCTTGGTATTTAAAGCTCACTGAATAGCTTGATATTATTTAACATTTTCTCGCACTGGCGGCGTCTGTGCCAAATGACGGTAGCCAATCTGCCATGGGCGCAACAAGGCCGCAACTGTAGTTTCCACGTAATCCTTTGTAAATACATGCGTATCGCACGTTGCTTTCCCAAGCGCTCGCGAGACCTGTATTCTCCTAGACTCTGTGCGCGCACGCGTGTGAACACTCGTAAATGAGGTCGCGTGCGTTACAGGAACGCCAAATGGGGATCGGGAGCCGAATCGCACAGATGCGACGCGGCTGCGATGGAGGCCCGAATGCAGGTGAAGTTGTCGCGCCACGGTTGGCTGCGCGGAGGGGTGCTCGCAGCCCTCCTCGTCGTATCCACTGGCTGTAGTATCTTTGATGATGACGTGGGTGTGTCCGCCAAACCGGTGACTGCAATCGGCACGGATGGGTTCGTCGATGGCGTGATCGGTGACGGACAAGGCGGCGGGCCCGAAGTCAGCACCATCGCACCTCCAGAAGACACCGGCGGCGCAGACGTTGACGTCACCGAAGAACTCGACGTGCTGACCGACGTGGACAACTGCGACGGCGGCCCGTGCAGTTGTGCGGCGGACTCCGATTGTGCATCCGACGAGGTCTGCGCGGACGTCGACACTGCCGGGGCTGTCACCAAACAATGTGTAAAACGGCACCAGTTCACGTGCGATCCCTGCGGTGAGGACAGCACCTGTAGTCACCCGGGCGACAAAGACGCCGCCTGTGTGGGACTCGGAAAAATTCCTGGCCTAGACGGCTGGTTTTGCGCCTCTTCTTGTGCGACCGACGACGACTGCCCGGCCACCTCTCAGTGCGAAGACCGCAGCTCAGCGGGCGGGGCCGCGGGCAAATGGTGTGTGCCCAAGACCGGAGAGTGCACCTGCAGCGACGCAGCTATTGCAGCTGGCCTCTCGACGGCTTGTAGTGTCACCGCCGATGGCGTTCCAGGCGCCTCCTGCCCTGGAAAGCGCGTGTGCATCAACGGCGGCCTCACTGGCTGCGACGGCACCACACCCGTCAAAGAAAAGTGCGACGGCATCGACACCGACTGCGATGGCGCGTTGGACAATGGCGAGCTCTGTGACGACGGCAACATCTGCACGAAGGATGATTGCAATGGGGCGGCGGGCTGCAGCCACCCGTCGGCGAACGTCAAATGTGATGACGGAAACAAGTGCACGCTGGACGATGCCTGCGCTGACAAGCTCTGCAAGGGCACGGCAGCTGTGTGTTTCGACGGCGATAGCTGCACGGATGACGCCTGCGATCCAGCTGTCGGCTGCACCGCCACCAACGCCACCACATGTGACGACGGCGACGCCTGTACCACCGACGCGTGCGATCCGGCCATAGGCTGCACCGCGACCGCCGCGCCGCCCTGCGACGACAAGGACGCGTGCAC
>JAGSHB010000051.1 GCA_023954815.1 Myxococcales bacterium
AACGCCTGCCAAAAGGCATCCATGCGCTCGGGATGCTCGAGAAAAGCTAACGGTTTTCCGATGGTGGCATCGGTGATCTGTAGCGCTGCCGGCACCACCGGCTTCTTGTTGACCGCTGGCTTGTCGGGCGCTTGGCCGTGCGGTTTGTCGAGCGGCTTTTCGTGCGGGTCCTGCCCGGCGACGTGCTTCGGGTCTGGCTGCGCGGGCGCCTGCGGAGTTGGCTTCGCCGGCTCGACCACGGTCGGATCGAGCTTGGCCAAGGCCTCGTCTTCGTCCTCGTCGCTCGCTGGCGGGGCGCCGCCTGGCATGTCGAGTTGCGCTGCGGACGGCGGGGTCGTGAACGTGACCGCGCGCACCAATGGCGAGAAATCGAGCTGATCGAGATAACGGTAGTCTTCCATCGCCGGATGGGCATACGGAATCGTCCACAGCGCCACAAAAATGGCTGCAAAGGCCGCGAATTCGCGCAGCGCAGGCCACGGATCACCCGAAATTGCGGGCTCTCTGTCGGTCTGGGGCTGGGGCTCGGTCATGGTCGCATCACTGGGGTTGGTTAGGTGCCACTTTCGGTAGGTTAGCTAAAATACAGGTCAGAATTGGAAGTAGATGAAGGGTACGACATCGGTCTCTGCGACGGTCGCCACGCCGACAGCCAGCGCCGCCATACTGGCACCTTTGAGGACCACCGGTAGATCGGTAAATCGCTGGCTGAACTGATCTACCCACCGCCGCGGCGTCCAGTGAATGCCGTAGGACAGAGCCAGAAGTGCCCACACGCCGGCGTCGATGCGAGCGAGACCCCAGCCGTTGCTGAAGAGATGCTGGGTGTAGTCCGCCGCCTCACCGAAACCGGGCGCACGGAACAGGATCCGCAGCAGCACCACGAAGTGAAACGTCACGAAGACCTTCCACAAGATCTGGTGCCACGGCTGATCGAACTCGTCAGCACGTCGGCCATTTCGGCGTACCAACATGCGGTTGATGCTAATCGCCAGGCCGTGAATCGCGCCGTAGACCACGAACGTCCAGTTCGCGCCGTGCCAGAGGCCGATCAAGATTAGGGTAATGAACGTGTTGCGATGGGCCTTCCAGATGGAGCCGCGCGATCCTCCCAATGGAAAGAACACGTAGTAGCGCAGCCAGCCAGCCAACGTGATGTGCCAGCGCCGCCAGAATCCGGCCACGGTGGTCGCCGAATACGGCCGGTCGAAGTTTTCAGGCAGCTTGTAACCGAGCAGCTGCGCTGTGCCGATGGCAACGTCTGTGTAGCCCGAAAAATCGCAGTAGATCTGCATGGTGTAGGCATAGAGCGCGACCATGAGCTCGGGCGAGGAGTAGATCGACGGGTTGGAAAACGCCCGGTCGACCAGGTTGACCGCCAAAAAGTCGGCGATCACGATCTTCTTCACCAGCCCGCGGGCAATCCGAAACAGCGCCGCACCGACGTCATCGTGGGTCAGACTGATCTTCTGGTTGAACTGGGGCAGCAAGTCCGCGGCACGAACGATGGGTCCGGCGACCAACTGCGGGAAGAAGCTCACGTACAGCGCGAACTTGAGCAGGCTGCGCTCGGCCGGGATGTGGCGCCGGTAGACATCGACCGAGTAGCTCATGGTCTGAAAGGTGTAAAAACTGATGCCGACCGGTAGGACGATGCTGAAGATGGGGATGGGCAGGTCGCCGCCGAGCAGCCCGACGCCGTCGGAGACCGACTGCAGGAAGAAGTTGGTATACTTAAAGTAGCCCAACAGGCCGAGATTCATCGCCAAGCTGCCAAACAACAAGCTCTTGCGTTTGCGCTGAGACTCCGAATCTTCGATGCGTTGGGCGACCCAGAAATCAACCAGAGTAGACGCCACAATCAGGGCGATGAAGCGCGGGTTCCACGCCATGTAAAAGAGGTAGGACGCCACCAAGAGGAAGGCGAAACGCAGGGTTCGTTGCTTGCCGAGCGCCCATGAACCGAGCACGGCGACGACGAGGAACACCAAAAATAGCAAGCTATTGAAGAGCACCTTTGCCCTCTGGGCGGTCTGTCACCGCTGAAATCAACCTAGCTGCCGGAGCATGACCGCCAGTGCTTGGCTGCCGATGCCTTGCTACCAGTGCTAGTCCTGGTCGCTCGAACGCAGCACCCACCGATGCATGTCGGAGCGCACGCTGGCCCACTCGGCCTGGTCCATGCGCAGACGCACGAACTTGACGTAGAGCCCATCGAGGATCGCTTCGAGGCGATCAAAGAGGGCGAGTCGCTCGTCGAGCCGCTCATCCTCCACGCTCGTCAACACGGTGGGCAACTTGGCGCTGCCAAAGGTGAACGTCTCTGCCGAGAAGGACACCTCGTAGTGCTGCTCGCCATGGTCAATGAGGATCCGCGTCTTCGCCACTTTCTTACCGGTTCTCAGGGCTGTGCGCGCTTCTTCAGCTTGGGCAGGGGCATCGGATTTGACCGTATTGCCGTCCGCTCCGAGGCCCGGAGCCTCTAAAACCAGGCTCTGACCGAAGTCGATGCTCACCGCGCCGATGTCAGCGAGTTCGATGTGTGTGCTGTTGCGTTCAGACTCAAACCACAACCAAGTGAGGAACTCACGGCCAAGCCAGCTGGTGCGGTCTGCGTTTTCGTTTGCGCTCATGGGAGGACTCTCGACAAAAGGGTGCTGGCGGTCAGGGCCGATGCGGCGGGAGCTGGGCTAGTTCGACGCAAGGTGAAAGCGCTCAGAATCGATCAGCTCAAGCTTGTCGATGTCCTCGTCGCTCATGCCGCGTAGCCAGAGCAAGGTGATCGGTCCGACAGGCCGCAAAGACAGCGTGAAGGTCTTCTCAAACAGCTCGACGAAGGCGCCGGCGACGCTCTTGGAGGTCGAAAACAGCCGCATCTCTCCGGAGCTGATGTTCCAGGCGGCCTCGATCAGCTGCATGCGCGGCAGGCTCTGCACACGCAGGTCCTTTTTCACTTCGAGCTTGATCTGATCTTTCTCTGAGCGGGTGAACTTTTCGCGTTTCAGCTCGACCAGCCGCTTCTTCTCAGCCGCGTGGAGGTAGGCCTTAAAGGTCACGCCGGGGATCTTCAGCGTGTCGATGCGCATGCGCAGGAGCACCACGCCGCCGCTACCGATGAGCTCTTCTGGCGCCCAGGTGCCCTCAAACGCGTCGTCGAAACGCACCCAACCCGCGGAGATCTCCTCTTCGCTGTGCGGCTGAATCTCCCGGAAGGAATTCACCTCGAGGGCATCGGCCCAAGACTGCTCCATGTTCTCTTCGGGGAGTTCCCCCAAAGTGACGAAGCGGCAATAACTGGCAGAACCGTTGAGCAAGCCCACGAAAACCTCCGACCGATGGGTGCGCGCTCGGGATAGTCGACCGACGCTCGGAAAGCAATCGACCTGGCAAATCAACGGGCGGTCGAGGCGGGGAGCGTCGCCAAGAAGGCGTCCATTTGCTGCCACAGCGCTGCCCTGATCCCATCTTGTTCGGCGAAAAGCTCGTGCTTGGCGCGGGGAAACACAACACATCTGGCCCGTGGCAAGCGGCTAGCGAATGCACGCACGCCGTCGGGCGGCACGACGCTGTCGTCGGCTGGCACGCACATCAGACAAGGCGCGGCGATCCGCTCGGCATATCCAGGCCGCCAGATGAGATCGATCGAATGCAACGCAGCGCTCAGCCAAGCCAGCGTCGCCTGACCAGTGGTCAACTCAGGGCGGTCTGCGAGCAGCTGAGCGTAGCGATCGTAACGGCCGCGATCGCCGGTCAGATCGTTGTCATCAAAGCCGGTATTGACGCGCCCCACAGGAACATGGCGCTCACCCAGGCCCAGCCTTAACGCCAGCTGTAGCGTACGCCCAATAGCCCAACGCGGCCCCGGCAGGTTCAGCGCAACCATCGGCGCTGACAGAATCAAGCCACGCACCATATCGGCATGATCGTGCGCCAACCGCAGTGCCATGTGCCCACCCATGGAGTGCGCCACGACGACCGCATCTCGCACGTGGAGCTCCTGACAGATTTGCACGAGGTCCTCGGCATAGTCGTCAAACGAGCGGATATGGCCGCGATTGGGCAGCGCACTTTCGCGCCCAGATGCCCCCTGACCACGCCAATCCAATGCGGAGACCGAAAACCCGCGCTGCACCCACTCTGAAGCCAACTCATCGTATTTGGCCGCTGGCTCCCCGCGCCCGGGCAGCAGCAGCACCTGTGGCGCATCTGCCACAAACCACTGCTGAACATGCAGCCGCACCCCGCCGGGCCGATCGTGGACAATCGCGCGCTGTTCCATCTCGTTGACTCCGCGCAAAAACCCCGTGAATCCAAGCCGTGTATGCCGATACTGACTCAAAAAACCGCTCGAAGCTGGGATTTGCGCAGGCCACTTGTGTGCGCGCCTGCGCCCCCCTACACTCCGCCGCCGTCGCGGGTGCCTGAGCTAGCGCACAAGGCCAATGATTGATCCGCAACCCCACGCCGCGCAACACAGCCACCGGGCCACTTTATCGGCTAGGAGTCCGTGATGAACTTGAAAGACCGCATTGCGTCAAAGGAAGCCACCGTCGCTGTCGTCGGCCTGGGCTACGTTGGCCTCCCTCTCGCCGTACGGGTCGCTGAGGTTGGGTTGCGCACCTACGGCATCGACATCAACGCCCAGCGCGTAGGTCGAATCAACGAGGGCATCAGCGATATCGGCGACGTCGATAGCGCCGATCTCGCGCCGTTGGTCTCGGCCGATCTGCTGAGCGCCCACACCGACTTTTCGGTCATCGCCAAGGCGGACGCGGTCATCATCTGCGTACCGACGCCCCTGGGAAAGACCAAAGACCCGGACATCTCCTACATCGTCAAAGCGACGGATGCGGTCAGCCCGCACATGAAGGAAGGCCAGCTCTTCGTGTTGGAGTCGACCACCTACCCCGGTTTCACGACTGAGGTCTTAGCTCCGATGCTCGAGAAGGCAAGCGGCCTCAAGGCCGGTGAAGGCTTTCACGTGGCCTTTTCGCCCGAGCGCATCGATCCAGGCAACGAGACCTACGGCGTCCGCAACACCACCAAGATCGTCGGCGCGATGACAGCGGAAGGTGGCGAGGACGTGCAGGCGTTGTACGGCGCCTTCATCGACACCGTCCGCGTCGTGTCGAGCCCCGATGCCGCTGAGATGGTGAAGCTGCTGGAAAATACCTTCCGTGCGGTGAACATCGGCCTGGTCAACGAGTTGGCGCTCATGTGCCACAAGCTCGGGCTGAACACCTGGGAAGTCATTGACGCCGCGGCCACCAAGCCCTTCGGTTTCATGCCATTTTACCCTGGTCCTGGCCTGGGTGGGCACTGCATCCCAATCGACCCGCTCTACCTGAGCTGGAAGTTGCGTAGCCTGAACTACCAGGCTCGTTTCATCGAGTTGGCTGACAACATCAACACCGGCATGCCGACCTACGTCGTGCGCCTGGTGCAGGACGCGCTCAACGACGCCAGCAAAGCGACCAAAGGCGCCAAGGTGCTCGTCCTGGGTGTCGCGTACAAGAATGACATCGACGACTACCGGGAGTCCCCCGCCATCGACATCATCGACCTGCTCGGTGAAAAGGGTGCGGACGTCGACTTCTACGATCCCTACGTTCCCACGTACGTCGAAGAGGGCAAGCAGTATCACGGGATTGACGGCCTGTCGGAGTTGGAGAGCTACGACATTGTGGTCATCGCGACCCATCACAAGGCGTTCGACTACGCCAGTATCGTCAGTCGCTCGCAGCTCATCGTCGATACGCGCAACGCGACCCGCGGAATCACGGAAGGCCGCGAGAAGATCCACCTGCTATAAGCCACGAAAATGTCACAGAGCACTGGCGACACCAGTCGTAGAGAACGCCTGATCCGTTGGGCTGTGGGCCTGGTCATCGGTGGGCTATTCACCTGGCTGTCTGCGCGCAATTGGCCCTTGGATAAGTTGTTTTCGGGCGATCTCAGCTTGGCGCGGCGAGCTGGCGGCGCACTGTCCCTGTCGCTCATCAATGACGCCGGCGTGACCAATTGGTCCATTAAATTGGCGAACCTGGCAGGCTATCTGGGCTGCCTCTTCGTCATCCATTGGCTGCGTGTGCTGCGCTGGCGGCCGCTGCTGCTGGCCTTCACCGACGCGCCGCTACGGGTCGTCAATCGCATCGGCGCCATCGGCTTTGTGGCGGTGTTCATGCTGCCGCTGCGTCTCGGCGAGTTCGCGCGTCCGTGGCTCGCCAACACGGATACGGGCATCCCCTTTGGTACCGCTCTGTCGACCATCGCGGTGGAGCGAGTCATCGATGGGCTCATGGTCACGCTGCTGCTGTTCGCGGTGTTGGTGCAGGTACCCGACAGTCAGCTCGCCCGCTACCCTGAGCTGCAGCTCGGCGCCTTCGCCGCGCTGAGTGTGTTTGGCGGCGCGACTGTTGTCCTGCTGGGTACGGTTGTCGCCCGTGATCTCACCCTGTCCATCTTGCGGCGGCTCATTGGCCTGGTGTCGAACAAGCTGGCAGACAAGATCATCGGCTTGGTGACGACGTTTATCGACGGCTTGTCGGTGCTCAAGAGCCCAGCCGCAGTCGCGACCTTTCTCGGTATGACCGTGAGCTATTGGAGCGTGGTCGGTCTCGGGATCTGGCTCATGGCCACCGGCTTCGGCTTGGATGTGCCCCTGGTCGCCGGCTACGCGATGATGTGCTGCGTCGTCGTAGGCATGATGATCCCCAATTCGCCCGGAAATGTCGGCTCATTTTGGTACTTCATGCTCTTGCCCGCCGGACTCTACGGTATCGACGCCGACAGCCCGCGCGCCATCGGATTCGGACTCGGCGTGTGGTTTGTGCAAACGCTGCAAGTCTGCCTTTTCGGCCTCTGGGGGCTGTGGGCGCGAGCCCGGGCGCAATCACGGGACCAACACACCCAACAGGAAGCACCATCGGCACCCTGACGTGGCGTGACAGGCCCACGCGCGGTCTGTAGCCTCGGCACCCGATGTTTGACGGCTTCCCACAACCCTTTGGCCCCTACGAACTGCTTCGCCCGCTGGGGCGTGGTGGCATGGCTGAGGTCTTTCTGGCCCAGGCATCAAGCGCCAACGGCGACGCCCGGCTCGTCGCGCTCAAGCGCATGCACGCGGGCGTCAGCGAAGACTCCGGCGCGGTTGAAATGCTGATCGAGGAAGCGCGTCTGGCCATGCGCTTCAACCATCCCAACATCGCGGCGAGCTTCGAGCTCGGCTGTCACGGCGGCGCCTACTACATCCTGATGGAGTACGTCGACGGCCTGGACCTCGGCGCTGTCGCGAGACTGGCCGAGACCCTGGGCGAGCGGATGGATCGCAGGGCCTGTGCCTTCGCGGCGCTGGGGGTTGCACGCGCCCTGGCCCACGCCCACGAGCTGACCGACGAAGATGGCCAACGCCTCGGCGTGGTGCACCGTGATGTGAGCCCGCAGAACATCCTGGTCAACCATCGCGGTGAGTTGAAGCTAATCGATTTCGGTGTCGCCAAGGTGGCCACGCGCATTCAGCAGACCATGGCCGGCGTCATCAAGGGTAAGTACTCGTACATGTCGCCCGAGCAAGCCAGCGCGGAGAAGGTCGACGGCCGCAGCGACGTGTTCAGCCTCGGAATTTGTCTTCACGAATGGCTGACTGGCGCGCCCCTGTTCCGGGGGCCGAACCTGATCTCGCCCTTTGCCATCCTGCTCGCCGTGCGGGAGCAAAAGGTGCCGCGGGTCGATAAAATCGCGCCAGAAGTCGGCGCTGAGCTCGCTGCAATCGTCGCCCGATGCCTGACGCGCGACTTGAAACGACGGTATCGCTCAGCGGAAGCCGTCGCCAAGGCGTTGGAGAAGTGGCTGAGCCGCAACGCCAAAGGATACGACGCCGATGCCCTACGGGACTACGTCGACGATCTGGCCACGCGTGCACCAACGGGCACGGTACCGCAGCGCTCCCTGCTGACACCGGATCTGTCCAACATGGTCAGCAGCGAATTCGCCCCGTCGGAGATGAGTGTCGTCGCGCGCGCCCCGATGACCGGCGGTCTGCCGCGCGCCAAGGCCCCGGCGTTCGACTTTGCGGGGCTCTCTGCCGTCGCGCCAGTGCCGGCGACCAAGCCCAGCAGTCGGCCCAGGCGACGAACGGTGCTGCAACTGCTGTGGGTGGGACTCGCCGCGCTCGTCTTCGCTGCCGGTTGGTCCGTCGTGGCGACGTTGAAGCGACTCGAGATGTTCTAGCCGGAACCTCTCACCGCCAGTCATCAAATCGTGTCGCGCTCGGGTGGGGCTAGATAGGTGCGAGATCGGCCAGCGGCACGTTGAGCGTCATGGCGCCAACCTCCACTTCGGCTTGGCCCTTCTTCACGCTCTTGACGGTGCCCAGCTTGCCGGCGAATAGACCGTGTTTCAGCTCAACCTGCGCACCGACATCGACCGAGACCCGTGGTCCACGCTCAGGGCGACTCTGAAATGGGCGGCGATCATCGTGCTGCCGCGGCGCCCGGTCCCGAGAGCGCCCGTCACGCTCACCACGAGGTGCTTGCCCGCCGCGATGTGCTTGCCCGCCCCGCTGAGCGTCACCACCGCGCGACCGATGGCCACCGCGCTGTCGTGCTGCGTCACCGCGACCGCCATTTTGACTCCGGTTTGGACCGTTCCCGCGGGAGCGCTGCGATCCGTTGCCCCGATTATCAGACGGACGACCTGCGGACGGACGACCTGCAGACGAACGCCCTCCACTGGAGCGACCCGAATCTCCCTGGATGTGCGGCGCACTGGCCTGGGGTGCGTCACCGCGAGGAGTCGGGCTGCTCGCTGCCAAAATTTCCATGGCACGCTGCCTGCGCGCCTCTCGTTCGGCCGACACGCGCTGGGCCTCTTCCTGACGGGCCTTGGCGCCGCTGCCAGCGGGAGCCAGCCGCGGTTTGCTCGCTGCGTAACGATTGGCTCGCACAGGCGCCTGATCGGCGCGCGCCTGGGTCGCCGCTGGAGCCCGGGTCGGCGATGAGTCTTGCGTCGAATCGGACGCGTCCGACTCCGCCGTGCTGCTGTTTTCAGCGGCATCTGCAGCGGTCGCTGTCAGTCTCTCGGCCCAGCCAGCCGGGTCGTTGTCTTCCGACCAGGTCAGCGCAGCCAAGCACGCCCAAGCCGCAGCTAGCCACGCGGTCATCTCGCCAACAGCTGCATCTTCATCCGCTGGGGCATCTTCCCGGTTCCATTTCTTGCTGAGACGCCAACCGCCGTCGTCAGTCTCCGCCCAATCCACCTCGAGCTGCGTACAAGCTGCGGTCAACACTTCGGAGGCGGACGTCAGGAGCGTCAGATCAAACGCTGCTTGCGGGGGAACGGCGAGCATCAACTCAAGGCCGGTCCCATCGACATGAACGCCCAGGTGGCTATGACAACGGTCGACCCGCTCGGCCTCCACCGTCGGATCGGCTCGCATCAAGCGTTCGCGCTCCGCATCGATGCGGCACCAAGCGACACGCTGCCCGCGCACCACGTGACCATTGAAAAAGCTGGGATGGTCGAGGCTGCTCCAGAGCGTCCAGCCATCGGTGTCGACACCCGCCTGCCGTGCGGCACGCTTGAGCGCATCGGTCAGTCGCGAGCGGACTCGACCGCGCTCAAGGTTGAAGCGGTTACTCCGCCATTTTCGCTCAAGATAGGCGTCAAAATCCGAGGCCATCCAGCCATCAAATCGCTCTTCGAACACCGCTGCTCTCCCCATCATCTGACGGCTCGGCCGCCTCTCAGTCCCTATCCCGCTCGCGAAAAGAGGAGCTACACATCAAACGGCGTCAACCAGTCGCTATGCGGGGCACTGCGGCCCTGAACCACATCGAAGTACAACGACTGCAGCTTCTCGGTGATGGGGCCGCGCGATCCCTGGCCGATGCGACGTCTATCGACCGACCGAACGGGCGTCACTTCAGCGGCAGTGCCGGTCATGAAGACCTCGTCGGCCAAGTACAACTCATCTCTGGCAAAGGTGCGCTCAACGACGGCGATTCCCAGCTCGGTGGCCAACTGCATGACGGTCGCACGGGTGATGCCAGCGAGAATATTCAGCCCCAACGGCGGCGTGATGACCTGACCGTCCTTGACGATAAACAGGTTTTCACCCGATGCCTCGGTCACTAGGCCCTCCTCGTTGAGCAGGATCGCCTCATGAAAGCCGTTGCTGAGTGCCTCGCGCTTGGCCAAAATTGAGTTGATGTACTGACCGGCGAGCTTGCCCTTGGACAACGTGCCGGAGTGGCCCGGACGATTGTACGAGGAGATGCAGGCATCGATGCCCTTCGTTAGCCCTTCTTCGCCCAAATAGGCGCCCCACTTCCACGCCGCGACCATGGTGTGGGTTGGATTGGTCAGCGCGCCGATGCCCATGGCCCCTTCGCCCAGATAGATGACGGGGCGGATGTAGCCGTCAGTCAGCCCATTGACGCGCAACGTGTCCACGCACGCCGCCATAATCTGCTCGCGGGTCGCGCCGATGTCCTCAGCGGTGATGGTCACGAGATGACAGCTCGCGAAGAGCCGGTCGATGTGCTCTTGCAGGCGAAATACGCCGCCCACGCCCGGCCGAACCTCGTAGCTGCGGATCCCTTCAAACGCACCGAGTCCATAGTGGAAGGTGTGCGTCAGGTGGGATAGACGGGCCTCGTCTGCGGCGATGATTTCACCGTTGAGCCAGACCTTCGTCTCGGGGTTCAGCATGCAGTCTCCATGGGTGTGCGAGGGGCCTCTCGGCGGCGGAGCATAGCCACCCCATCTCACTTGGGCAACGACGCTTGCAGACCATGGTCAAACAAGGACTGACCGTGGCCCGTGGCTGAACTTTCTGCACCGCGTTTACGACAACTCTCAGGAGCCATTGTTCAACTGATCGAGCGCAAACACGGGCGTTTGGCGCGATCGTCGTGCCGGGGCCGCGACGGAAGCGCGGGCTATCTGGCACAACGGGCGGCTTGTTGGTACACCACCGCACCTTGGAGGCTTGTTCATGAGTAATTCGCGCCGTGCTGTCGTCATCCTTGCCGCGGGTCAGGGCTCCCGCATGAAGAGCGCTACCCCCAAAGTTTTGCACGAGGTTTTGGGCTATCCGATGATCGGTCACGTGCTCCGCTCAGCCACCGCGCTGTCGCCAGAGCGCATCGTTGTGATCACCGGTCATGGCCGGGCGATCGTCGACGCCTGGGTCGACCAATGGGCGGCGGCCAATGAAGGCGTCAACGTCAGCTGTGTCGAGCAAGTCAACCCGCGTGGAACGGGTCATGCGGTACAATCGGCGCTCGGCGCCCTCAAAGGGATGGACGAGGTGGTCGTGCTGTACGGCGACGTTCCGCTGCTCCAAACCGAGACCCTCGCAGCGCTCGTAGCGGCGCGCGGGGACCAATCCCTCAGCCTACTCGCCGGTCAACTCGACGACCCCACCGGATATGGCCGTGTCCTCCTCGATGCCAACGGCCATATCGCCGCCATCGTTGAACAGGCCGACACCACGCCGGAACAACGCCGCGTGCGCCTCATCAATGCGGGCATGATGGTGGTCGACGGCGCGTTCTTGGGCGACGCCCTCGGTCGGATCGACGACAACAACGCCCAGGGCGAGCTCTACCTCACCGATTTGCTGGCCATCGCTGCGGCTGATGGCAACCCAGGCGCCGTCTACGTCGCACCGGACGCGGACGAGCTTCAAGGGGTCAATACCCGAGCCCAAGCGGCGCTGGCGACCGATTTTCTCCGCAAGAAAGTGCTCGCGGAGCTCATGGCGGACGGCGTGGCCATCGAGCAGCCGGCGCAAACCTGGATCGAAGTCGGGGTGCAGGTCGGACGGGACAGCACGATTCGCGGCGGCGTCGAACTGCGCGGGACGACCCGCATTGGCGAGCGCGTGCTCGTTGAGCGCGGCTGCGTGCTGAACGGGACCGTCGTCGGCGACGATGTGCACCTCAAGCCGTACAGCGTGGCAACGGATTCCGTCATCGGCGACGAGACCGCTGTGGGGCCATTTGCCCACCTGCGGCCAGGCACCGACCTCGGCAAGAAGGTCAAAGTCGGTAATTTCGTCGAGACCAAGAAAGCAACGTTGCACGAAGGCGCGAAAGCCAGTCACCTCAGCTACCTGGGCGATTGTGACATCGGCGCGGGTAGCAACATTGGCGCCGGCACGATCACATGCAACTACGACGGTGTGAACAAGCACCGGACCGTGTTGGCGGCGGGCGTCTTCATCGGTAGTGACAGCCAGCTCGTCGCCCCGGTCAACCTCGGAGAAGGTGCCTATGTCGGCGCTGGAACCACCGTGACGACGGACGTGCCAGCTGGTGCCCTGGCGGTCTCTCGTGCACCCCAGCGTAATATCGAAGGCTGGGTGGCGCACAAGAAAGCCCGTCAGGCGGAAGAAAAGGCGCGTCGCAAAGGTTCGAATTGATCGAGACGTCGCCTCGCGGCAACACATCGCGGGCCGTTTGGGCGAACGCTGTTGGGCCAGACCACCGGCAAGCAAAGATGAGATTGGGAGCGCAAAAATGTGCGGAATCATTGGATACGTCGGTGAGCAGGAAGCAGCAGACGTCATCGTCGAAGGGTTGCGGCGGCTGGAGTACCGCGGCTACGACTCGGCGGGCGTGGCCATCGTCAACGGCGACATCCGGCTACGGCGCGCCGTCGGCAAGCTGAAAAACCTCGCGAAGAGCCTGCTGGCAGAGCCGATCAGCGGCACCGTCGGCATCGGGCACACCCGCTGGGCAACCCACGGCCGCCCGACTGAGCCCAACGCCCATCCCCACGTCGTCGGCCGGGTCGCGGTGGTGCACAACGGCATCATCGAAAACCACCTGGAGCTGCGGGCCGAGCTCGAAGCGGACGGGCACGTCTTTTCGTCTGAGACGGATACGGAGATCTTCAGCCACCTCATCGACCGGACCGTGCAGACGGGCGTGTCTCTCGCGGATGCGGTTCAAGCTGCCACGTCCAGCGTGCGCGGTGCGTACGCCATCGCGGTGCTCGATCAAGCCGATCCCAGCACCGTCGTCGTCGCCAAACAACAGAGCCCGCTGATTTTGGGCGTCGGCGATGGCGAGATGTTCTGCGCCTCGGACATTCCGGCCATTTTGAGCCACACCCGCGACGTGGTCTTCCTCGAAGATGGCGACATGGCCGTCCTGACGGCAGACGACTTCCAAATTCGACGCTTTGCCACCGGTGAAGCCATCGCGCGCGAGACGACACGGGTGCAGTGGAGCGCGGTCGCGGCGGAAAAAGGCGGCTACAAGCACTTCATGCTCAAGGAGATCCACGAGCAGGCACGGGCCATCACAGACACCATCCGCGGGCGTGTCAGCTTGGAGAGCGGCGATGTTTTTGCCGAAGGTCTTGAGCTCAGCGGCGATGAGCTGTCAGCGCTGCGGCGGATCATCATCATCGCCTGCGGCACCAGCTGGCATGCCGCCCTCGTGGGCAAGCACTACATCGAGCAGGCCACGCGCATCCCCGTCGAGGTCGATCTAGCCAGTGAGTTTCGCTACCGCGATCCCATCGTCGACGCACACACCCTGGTCATCGCGATCTCGCAGTCCGGTGAAACCGCTGACACCCTCGCTGCGTTGAAGGAATCGCAACGCCGCGGGGCCAAGACGGCAGCCATCGTCAACGTCATCGGCTCGTCCATCGCGCGGGCCGCAGGCAACGTCCTGTACACCCACGCTGGGCCGGAAATCGGCGTCGCGAGCACCAAAGCCTTCACCACGCAGATGACTGCGCTCTACCTCATCGCGGTTCACTTTGGCCGGGCGCTCGGCACAGTCGACGCAGACAAAGGTCGCGAGCTGCTGGAGGCCCTGGTGGCCGTCCCCGGCGAGGTCACCCGAGCCATCGAGCTCAACGCAGGTGTGCGCGACATCGCCCATCAGTACTTGGCAGCGACGAGCGCGCTGTATCTCGGTCGTGGCTTGCTGCATCCCATCGCGCTGGAAGGGGCGCTCAAGCTCAAGGAGATCAGCTACATCCACGCTGAAGGTTATGCCGCTGGCGAGATGAAGCACGGCCCGATCGCCTTGGTGGACGAGCACACGCCCACCATCGTCGCCGCCCCCCGTGGGCCGACATTTGAAAAGACCTGCTCCAATCTACAAGAGGTCGCCGCCCGTCACGGCCAGGTGATCGTCGTTGGAGATGAGGACGATACGACCTTGCAGGGCTTGTCGGACGCCTACCTACCGATTCCCAAGACCACGCCGTGGACGGCGCCGCTGGTGTCGGTCATTCCGCTGCAGCTGTTGGCGTACCACCTAGCCGATCTCAAAGGCACGGACATCGATCAGCCGCGCAACCTCGCCAAAAGCGTGACCGTCGAGTAGCGAAAATCGCGCCCACACCCTGAATAATCAGTGATTTTTCGGGCTAGTAGCTGTCCAGATCGTCTTCGTCGGCCCGATTGCGGCGCGCCTCGTTGACGACCTCTGCGGCAGCATCGGCGGCCACTTCTGCCGCCACACGCGCCGTCGTTGCAGCCGCATCTGCGACCCGCTCGACCATGGACGACAGCGCCCGCCTACCCAGCCTGCGTTTGGGGCGGCGCTCACCATCTGTAGCCTCTGACTGTTCCTCCGAAGGCATCGCTGGCTCGACGTCCTCCATCGCTTCGCTGGCCGTGCGCGACACAGGAGCCTGCGCTGTCGGCGCTGGGGCAGGTGCATGGGCTGGGTGCGCCGCAGAAGCGCTCTCTGCTGGCGCCACCTCGGCGGCCGACTCTGCCTGGGTCGCAGCATCTTCCTGCGCCGCGGCTGCCTCCTGGGCTGTGGCCTCTTCCTGTGCCTGTCGCGCCTTGCGGTCACGCCTGGACTCCACCTTGACCTTGGGCTTCGCTCCGCCGCGTACATTGGCCCGGAGTGTGCCGTCTTCATTTGGAATAAACCGGACTTCCATCCGAATCTCAAAGGAGACTGCGGTCAGGATCTTGGCCAGTTCCTCCCCGACATCGAGATGATCCAAAAACGAGCGCAGCTCGCGGCCGACCATCGCCATCGCTTCAGACTTGGTCGCATCAACCTGATCGAGCGTTGAAGAGATCAACTCTTTGGGCACCACCGCGCCGACCAGGGTCTTGACCCCCTCATCCGACGTCAGCAGTCGCGTAAGGCGCGCAGCGATGTTCTTCCTGAGCTTGTCGTGGGCCAAATCTTCCGGTTCGACGTGGGCCGCTTCCTCGGGCTGATCGCTTTTATGATCGACCGTCATGATGGTCCTCCTGCCGAGCGGTTGCCGGGCGCGACCGAGGATCGAAGTGTCGACGCGCTGCGTCAAGCGCCGGCGTGAGATCGCTCACTGCGCCACTGATGGATTGATGCGGAGATCGACAGGCTCCCCGCGGTTTTGTCGTGTTTTCGTCGGCCGGAGCGATCGCTGATCCCGATGTTAAGGGGCACGGCGACCCCATCATTGTGCTGCCATTGCCGAGAGCGATTGCACCCAGGCGGTGTGCTGGCTAGTCTGGCAACCGCGTCACTCATCGACGTCACCCTCAGGCGCTATCGGCGCCACCAGGAGACGCGCCATGCTGCTCGAAGCCACCAAGCGTGACCCCTTCAAGACCAATGGTGTTGTCGTCGGCATCGTCATCGACAACAAAGACCCCCACGGCCACTACCGCGTCAAGGTGAAGTTCCCCTGGGTGTCGGAGTCCGGAGACTACGCCAGCACGGTCGTCGACGACGAAGACTTCCGCTCGACCTGGTGTCGCCTGACGTCGTTCATGGCCGGCTCCCGTGACGGCGAAAAGCCCCGCGGCGCCTTCTTCCTGCCGGAAGTGGACGACGAGGTCTTGCTCGCTTTTGAGCACGGCGATCTGCGCCGGCCCTACGTCATCGGCTCTCTGTGGAACGGCGTCGACCTGCCCCCCCACGACAACGACAGCCAGGGCGGCGAGAATAACTTCCGCACGATCCAGTCCCGCGAGGGCCACACGCTGCAGTTCGTCGACGACAACAAGGGCGATCAGCGCATCATTCTGCAGAACTTGGTGCAGGTCGATGACACGGTGAAATCGCCGAAAGAGCGCGATGGCCACTGGATCTGCCTCGATCAGAGCGGCGAAGTCGACCAGATCGAAATCTACGATCACACCCAAGAGCACTACATCCTGATCGACACCAAGAACAAGAAGATCACGATCGAGTGCGTCACGGGCGACATGGACATCCTGGTGGAGAAGACCATCACGATGAAGTGCACGGATCTGAAGGTGGACGCCTCCAATAACATCGAGATGAAGGCTGGCACGAACGTTGAGATCGAAGCCGGCAGCATGATGAAACTCAAAGCCGGCTCCTTGATCGAAGAGAAAGCCGGCAAGATCACACTGAACTAGGCCGCGCCACTGTGGCTGACCTGCGCAAGGGCTATTGGGTAGAGTTACTTCCGACGGAGCGATCCGACGGCAAGTTGGTGATCAGTTTTATCGCCAAGCGCACCTTCGCCATCCCCGAAGACGACCCGACGATCAGCCCCCTCGAAGACGACGATCAGCCGCCCATGCTGACGGAAGATCGCTTCGACGACGGGGATGCTGAGACAGCCGCTCCCACGCTAGAAGCCGAGATTGTCGCGGAAAAAGCGCTGTGTGACCTCATTGTGGTCGGCAAAGCGTACGCCCCCAGTGGCAAGCCGGAGCGGGAGTGGGAATGCGCGATTCGCGTCGGTCAGGTGCTGCGTCGCCTCCGTGCCATCGGTCCGCGCGTGGCTCACTACACCCGCCCCAAGAAAAAAGAAGGCAAGCCCGTACCGCAACCACCGCGTTTTTCAGAGCCGACGCCGATCAAAGAGCTGCCGCTCACCATGTCCTACGCCTATGGCGGACAGACGTGGGTGATTCCCGACCCGAACGCGCTGGCGATTTCGCGTCAGGTTGAAGCGGTCATGGCTGAAGAGGGCAAGGCCGACAAGGAAAAGAAAGAGGCTGCCAAGCAAGCCAAAGCCGACAAGGCGGCCGCTGAGAAGAAGGCTGCCGATGAAAAGGCGTTCTTGGAAGCGCCCGTCGGTGGCGGTGACGAGGACGACGAGAAGCTCAAGCGCGCTTGGGGTGACTTCGGCTACGACAAAGAGGGCGTTCGTGTTTGGGGCGAGGCGACCTCCCAGCGCGGTACGGCCGTGATGGATCTGGACGCTTTCGCCGCCTGGGAAGCTGCGCAGAAAGAGGCTGAAGAAGCTGCGAAAGCCGCTGGCACGGTCGCCGCTGATGAAAAGGTGGACGACCTTCGCCGCAACGCTGCCGGCGAGGCCCTTGAGACCGACGATGGCGTCGAGATTCTGACAGACGATGTATTACAGGATGAGCTGGCCAAGAGCGCGGCGGAGCAGGCTGAACTCAAGGCCGAGCAAGCCGCTGCAGCCAAGCGTCGCCAGCGGGAGACCGTTGAGCAAAATGACGGCACCCGGGTCTTCGATGTCTCCGATTTGCCTGATGAGGATGACCCCGAGTGGAACGATTCCCTCCAGGCTGATCTGAAGGAAAAAGACGCTGAGCACATGGCCCTGCTCGACGCAGAACGCAAGGCGCGGGCGAAGGAACGCGAAGAGAAACTCGCTGAGTTCCCGAAGCTTCCGTGCCCGACGAACCCCTATGGCCGCGGCTTTATCGTCAGCAACGTCAAGCACTTGGTCGAGGGGCTGGAGCTGCCGCAACTCGAAGATCCGGACGCACCGCTCACGCCGCGCGATCTGATTCAGTCGATTGAGAAGATGGACGAGGTTCCGCTGCCTGCGGGCTTTTCGACGTGGCCGAGACAGGCCCATCCGCGCATCGAGCTGGCGGGCGACTACCCGTCGGACGTCAAAGACTACGAGAAGGTGCTGGAGGAGCAGCGGCGCGAGCTCGACTTGGAAGACGAAGACGATGTGATGGTGCTGCGCGAACTCGATCGCCGGCCGATCCCCGGCATGATGCAGCCCGGCTACTTCAACAGCGCGCCGCCGACCCTGCAGCTCGGTGCGTTGCGCGGCGACGAAGAAGTGACGCTCACCAACCTGACCAAAGACGGCACGCTGTTTTTCAAACTGCCCGGCCGCGCCCTTGAAGCGGAACTCGATCGCGGCGCTGGGGTGGAGCGGACCGATCTCAAGCTCGATACGCTCATCGTTGAGCCCGACGCCCGCACGGTGACCATGCTCTGGCGCGCGCATTTTGAGTTCCCGGAGTGGGAAGCCCTGGAGGCCTACCCGAATCTGGTTGGCTGGGTGCTCGATCTCGACGTCAAAGATCGGCGCCAACGGGACTGGGATGCCGAGGCAAAGGCTGCTCGCAGCGACGGCACCATGTCGATGGACCTGTCGGAGATCGATCTGGACGGCGACGTCGAGTACTGGAAGACGATCTCCAACGAGCGCAAAGCGAAAGAGGCCGCCGCCATGGCCACCGCCGGCGGTACACAAGCGCTGGACATTGATCGCATGGGCCTGTATCGGCAGACAGATGACGACGACGAGTGGGTCAAAGAGGCCTCCGACGGTACCGTCGATGTCAGCGCGGAAGCCGCCAAGAAGAAAGAAGAAGAGGAATACCTCGAAAAGAAGATGGCGGCGCTAAAGGACCTCGAGGACAAGGAAAAGGCCGACGAGATCAGACGCGATGAGGTGGGCGCGGCAGCGGCCGCTGGTAAGCCGATTCCGCCCCGGGACGCTGATAAATCGCCCGCTGAGCTCAAAAAGGCCAAGGCTGCAAGGGCCAAAGCGGGGGGCGATGCCAAGCCCAAACCGAAACCAAAGGCCAAGCCCAAACCAAAGGCCAAGCCCAAACCAAAGGCCAAACCCAAGGCCAAGTCGTAGCGACGACGTGCGACGGCCGAGAGACCTCCCCACCCTGGAGGCCGGCTGCGCCCACACGGAGACCCATTGGCTGATAAACTCTTCGGCAACCTCGACGGCCTCGCCGCCCTGGAACGGGACGGATTACAACGTCTCTACACCTACCAAACCCCACCTGAACGCATCGTCGGAGACACCCTCGGCCAACGCATGACCGCGCTGGCCCACGCGATGGGTCGGCAGATTGGCGTGCTCGTGGACAGGCGAGGCCATGTCAGTCACGTCATCGTCGGCGACGGCAGTCAGATCTTCCTGCCAGATGTCGGTCGCTTGCGTGCGTCGAAGGGGCGTCTACGCGGCGTTCGGCTGGTGCACGTTCACCTCAAGGGCGAAGGTCTGACCGACGACGACCTGACCGACTTGGCCCGGCTGGGTTTGGACTTGGTCTGCGCGATCACGATGAGCTCCGGGCGGCCCCATGAGCTGCACGTCGCCCACATCGTTCCGACGCGGGTCGGCGAGCTGGTGCGGGATGTACGCCCCTATGAAGTCCTCGCTCCGATGCCCTGGCCCGCCGCATTTTGGCCGGCGCTCGAGATCATCACCGATCTGGAGGGGCAGCTCGCCCGCGTCCGCCCAGCGACGCGGATGGCCGACGCGCGGGAAAGTGCGCTGCTCGTCCATGTCGGACCGGAATCTCATGTCGAGGCGGACGACAGGCTCGATGAGCTCGCAGAGCTGGCTCGCACGGCGCGCGTCGATGTCTTGGGACGTGTCGTGCAGCGGCGCCGGCAACCGGACAGAGACACGGTCCTTGGTTCAGGCCGTCTGAAGGAAGTCGTGCTCGAAGCGATGTCGACCGACGCGGGCATGCTGATCTTTGATCACGAGCTCACCCCGGCCCAGATGCGAGGTGTGGCCCGCGAAACCGAGATGAAAGTCCTCGATCGCACCCAGCTCATCTTGGACATCTTCGCGAGTCGTGCGCGCAGCCGAGACGGAAAGATCAAGGTCGAACTGGCGCAGCTGAAGTACAACCTGCCGCGCCTGTCCGGTCGCAGTGATGCCATGAGCCGCCTCGCGGGCGGTATCGGTGGTGTTGGCCCCGGTGAGACCAAGCTGGAGGTCGACCGGCGTCGCGCGCGCGAACGGATTCACAAACTCGGTCAGCAACTCAAGCGCATGGCCAAGGGCCGCCAGACCCGTCGCGGGCGGCGCAACCGGGCCGGCGTCGCGACCGCATGTCTGGTCGGCTACACCAATGTCGGCAAGTCGTCTTTGCTCAACGCGCTCTGTAAATCCGAGATTTTCACGGAAAACCTGCTGTTCGCCACGCTATCGCCCACGTCACGCCGGATTCGCCTGCCCGGCGGCACGGAGTGCGTGCTCACCGACACGGTCGGGTTCATTCGCGACCTGCCAACTGAGCTGCTCGGCGCGTTTGAAGCGACCCTGGAAGAAGCCCATGAGGCCGATGTGCTGATCCTCGTCGCCGATGCGAGCCATCCGCGTGTTGAGGCGCAGCTCAAGAGCGTCGACCGCATCCTGCAAGATCACGAGCTGGCAGATAAGCCGCAGCTGTTGGTCCTCAATAAGATCGACGCAGTGACCGATTTTGCCGCCGTGCGTGACTTGGGTCGGCATCGACGCGGCCAACTGACATCGACGATCGATCGGCGCGGTATCAGGGAGTTGATGGAGCGACTGGAGCAGCTGCTACAGAGGCCAAGCCGTCACGAGTCGAGTGATGGGCACGGCGCTGAAGCCTGGAGTCCGTTGGACTGAACGTCGAAAAAGGCGAGCTGCCGTCGGGCTGCTACGACCGACCGCGGCCGCCACGCGGCCCACGACCCGGCGCCGCACCTACGCCGGGGCGATAGGTACCATCTTCGAACTTACGCAGCTGTCGCTCCCACAGATTGCGGTACTGATTGAAGCGCGCGATGAGGCTCTGCACTTTGAAGCGCAGCGTCGCCGTGGCGTAGCCGGTGCCCGTCATGGCGCGTACGTCTCGCTTGAGGCGCTCAAACTCGCGCAGGGGCGGCACCTTCTCGACGCCGGAAAAGTACATCTCAAAGGCGCGCTTCACCTTCATCATGCGCTGCTCAATGTCGGCCAACTCGCGGTTGGTTTCGGCCGACCCTTTGACGCCGCGCGTGAGTCCTAGCTTCTTGTCCGCCATCCGCTCCTCCGATTGCTGGCCCAAGCCGCGCAAACACAGTACAGCAAGCTCGCCGCCTTTTCCTCAACCCAACCTTACCAAATTGGGCAAGACAACGATGATGTCCCATATCGTTTACCACCGCCCAACCCTGTATTATCCTGGCGGCCCCTACCCCTGCGCAAACACCGTCGCCACTTTTTGGCTGACAGGAGGACTGCATGCGTCTCGCCGTCAACAGGCTCATCCCCCTCGCCCTCATCGCGGCGCTGATCGCCACCAGCTTCACCGGCTGTGGCGAAAAAGACCCAGAAGAAAACTTCAACTTGTGGAGCAACAACGAAGCTGGCTGGCGCGAGCTCGGCAAGTTCGTCGGCGACACCAACAACGACGTCAAGGTCCGCGCCCGTGGTCTTGAGGTGCTGTTGACCAATGGCCAGCCGACCCAGGTCACCGATCTGCTCGACCGGGACGTGAAGGACAAGGCGGAGCGCGAGAAGCTGCTGCTGGCTTTGCGACCTGCGATGGAGAAGCTGCTCAAGAATCCCAACGAGAAGCTGCAGCGCTATGCAAAGCAGGTGATGGTCGACTCGCTGACCCGTGTTTCGAAGCCAGAAGCCGACAAAAACCGGAAGATCTTGGCCGATTGGGCCTTTGGCGACTTCACCCACGACGACGCGACGACGACCCTGGTTGAGCGACTAAGCCGCAGGGTGCGCCCTGAAGAGATTGAGAAGCTGGGCAACGCGGGCGCCAAGGGTGCTGAGGTCATGCTGGCCAAGGGCATCGCTCGCCGTGAGATTTTGGTGTTTCTCGCTGGACTGAAGTCCCCCGAAGGCAACCTCGCGCTGATCAACGGCATGCGCCGCTACCACAAGAGCAAGAAGAACGTGAAGGTGACCGAGGGCGAGCTTGGTTTCATCCAGCGGACCCAGAGCATCGATGGCCTGCTCTACTTCCTGGAGCTCTACGAGCGCCTGAGCAAGAGCGATCACCCGGACGACGAAGCCGCCGGTTCGCTCGCCATTGCCGCCGCGATGGAGTGGCTCGGTAACGACTCGGGCAAAAAACTCGCCAAGGCCAACTACAAACGCCTCAAACCGTTCGTCGATCGCTTCCTGGTCCGTGACAACTGCGATGACCGCTGGTGGGGCGTCCAGATGTTGGTCAGCCACGAGGGCGTAGAAGGCTTGAAGGCCGGACTCAATGGGCTCAAAGACGACATGAACTACGGCCAGGAAGAGCACGCCAACAACGACGTCAAGCTGATGATCACCGACATCTGTAAGGAAGACGTTGGCGAGCACATCGGTTTTGCCAAGGCACGCCCAGTGTTCAAGGCAATTTTGGAAGACAACCCCAAGGGTGATAACGATCGCTTCGTCAAACGGATTGTGTCGATTCGCTGCCTGTCAGCGGACGGAAGCCCCGAGGCGAAGGCCCTGCTTGAAGGCTTCGTGAAAGCGCGGAAGAAGCTGAAGGAAGAAAAGGTCGTCGACCCGCTGATCGTGCCGCAACACGGCGAGAGCCTGTCGCTCACGGACGTCGCGCGCGTGGCTCTGGACATCGTCAACTACAAGACGGAGCTCGAGCGCCTCAGCGCCATCGGCAAGATCAGCAAGGCGCAGCTGAAGTGGCGTCAGTCCTACGCTGGCTACTCATTTGATCGCCGGATGAAGGCCCTGACCGAGTTCGCTGAAGAGCGCGCCGCCGCCAAGATCAAGAAGGACGCCGCGAAGGCAGCGGCTGCCGCAAAGGCCGGCAAGAAAAAGAAGAAGAAGTAGCTTTCAACCCGGAAATCCGGTCCAAAAGCCGCAACGCCCGACACGCAAGTGCCGGGCGTTGTTGTTTTTGGATAGCGCTGCTCGTCGCACAAGACGACAACAAGCCCAGTTTGCTACCCGAGATCAACGCGGAACAGCACCGATCCCACCATCAACTCATCGCCAGTGGCGAGGTTGGTCGGCACGTCATCGACATGGGTGAACGTGCCGTTGAGGCTGCCGACGTCGACCACGGTCAAGGCGCCGCCGCTGTTTTCGATGCGGATGTGGCGACCGCTCATGAAGCGATCCTGGGGAAAGGACAAGTCCGAGTTTTCGCGCCCAACGGTGAGGGTGCTCTTATCCGTCGAAGCCACACGACCGGGCACGCCAGCGCTGAGCAGCTGGGTCACGTGCAGCAGGGGCGGCGGGAGCGGGGTGCCGAAGGTCTCTTCGGGCACGGCAGCGTTTGGGTCGAGCTGCTCACAAGGCGCATCCTCGCCGCGGCGAATGATGAGGTACTGCTCGCCAGCGAAGATGGTATCGCCAGAGCGAACCTGGGCCGGCTGGCGGACGCGGCGGTAGATCCCGCCCTCGCCCGGCACATCGGCGATCTGCACTTCGGCACCAAACACCTCAAGCACCAGGTGCTCACCGTCGATACCGTGATCGTTGGGGAATGAAATATCAGCCTGGCGACCCACAACATTGCGGCCGGAACGCAGCTCATAGACCGACCCCTCAGGCACGGGACCGCGAAGGACGACGAGGCGCGCACGGCTCGCCGACGCCGGACTGCTCGGCGGGGGACCGGGCGGTGGGGCCTCGGGAGCAGCACTGGACGGCGGCGGTGCGGAGGAGTTGCCGCAATGGCCACAGAACGCAAATCCGTCTGGGATAGGCGAGTTGCAATTAGTGCATGCGATGGCCATCTCGTCCTCACTGCGCACGGACCCGATGCCGCGTCTGTGGTGTCGCACCAGGGTTCCACGTCAGCGTCCGGCGATCAACCGGCTGGGCGGTCGTCTCGAAAGGTGTGCGGGAATCAGAACGGGGGCGAAGGGTTGGCGATGGGTGTTTTGGCCGCTTTCTCGCTGGAGAGGCGACGTGCATCTACACTCGCGGTCTGGCACAGGGGGAACGTTTGGCGAGCAGCGCAAAGACACAAGTGAAAGAAGGTGTGGCCACTAAAGTTAGACGCTGGCTGCGGCGCCTATTTGTGGCCGGTATCGTGGCCACAGCGCTGGGTATCGCGGCCGGCGCGATCGGCTTCAAGTCGCTGGAGTCGCGCCTTCCGGACGTATTTTCGTTCGCCGCTTATCAAGATTTGGCCGTCGAAAACAGTCGCGTATACGCCTCCGGCGGCGAGTTGATCGCGCGATTTGGGGGCCAGTTGCGTACGGTCGTGCCGATGGAGCGCATCCCTGCCACGGTGCGGTTCGCGGTCGTTTGCGCCGAAGATGCGGCCTTCTATCACCACCCGGGCCTCGATCTACTGGGCATCGCCCGGGCCCTCTGGGTCGACATCAGCCAAGGACGGTATGCCCAAGGCGCCTCGACGATCACGCAGCAATTCGCCAAGACGCGCTTTTTGTCGAGTGAGAAGAAGCTGGTTCGCAAGCTGAAAGAGCTGGTGCTGGCTCGAAAGCTCGAGCAGAAGGTCAGCAAAGACGACATTTTGGCGATGTACATGAACGAGATCTACTTCGGCGACGGCCGCTACGGCGTCGAGGCGGCGTCCCGCTACTTCTTTGGTAAGCCGGTGAGCGAAGTCAACGTCGCAGAGGCCGCGCTGCTGGCTGGTGTGGTCAATTCGCCAGCCCGCTTTTCTCCCTATCGGCACCCGAAGCGTGCCCTGGGGAGGCGCCGTTATGTGCTGCGGCAGATGGAGCGGCGGGGCTACATCTCCGCCGCCGACATGAAGCGCGCGGACGCCCAACCGCTACCGAAAAAAGGCCACGAGGAGCGGGTGATTCGAGCGCCGTGGGTGGTTGCTGCGGTGAGGCGGCAGGCCACGGCACGTGTCGGCCGGCAGGCACTGCGCAACGAAGGCCTCCGCATCGAGGTCGCCATGGACATCACCGCGCAGCGTGCCGCCGAAGCCGCAGTGACGACGGGGCTTCATCAGCTGGATCTGCGCTACAAGACCCGAAATCCGGTCCGAAAGCTGTCGGGCGCCGCCTCGATGGCCCGTGCTGGCGCCCGACTGAAGAAGCGTCGCAAGGGTCGGCGTGCCCCGATGGGCCGGCCGATCACCGGCGTCGTGCGCAGCTTTGATCCCGACCTTGGCACCTACAGCATCGACCTGGGCGGCGAGCGCGGCACCCTCCACAGAAGCACCCTCCGCCGCTTTCACGGAGAGGATGGCAAGCCGCCATCTTTTCGACGTGGTGATGTGATTCGTGTCTCGATTCGCGCGCGCACCCCGAAGGAGACGCTGCTGTCGCCGGAGCTTGGACCGCAGGCGGCATTGGTTGCGATCGATCCAAAGACGCGGCTGATACGGGCCCTGGTGGGGGGAGACGACCCAGCGCTCCACCCCTTTCACCGGGCCATCATGGCGCGCAGGCAGCCGGGCTCGACCTTCAAGACCTTTGTCTACGGCGCTGCCATCGAGGCCGGGATGGCCACGCCAGATACGCGGGTGACCGATGAAAAGCGGACGTATCGCAGTCATGGCAGGCCGTGGACCCCGCGTAACTACACGGGCCGCTGGGATGCCAAACCCCACAGTCTGCGGGATGCCCTGGCGCGCTCGATCAACAGCATCGCCGTCGAGATGGCCCGGCGGGTCGGGCCGGACGCGGTCGCCGATTTTGCCAAACGGTGTGGGATTGCCTCGACTCTCCGACCCGATCTGCCGCTGGCGTTGGGCGCCTCCGGGGTGACCCCCATCGAGCTGGCCAATGCCTACGCCACCATCGCGGCCAACGGGATGTTCGCTGAGCCCATCCTGATCACCCGCATCATCGACCGACGCGGCAAGGAGCGCTTCCGAGCCAAGACCGAATTGACACGGGTCATCCCGGCCAACGTCGCTCACGCGCTGAGCGACATGCTCGGTGAGGTGGTGAGGCGTGGCAGCGCGCGTAAGGCAAAGGTGGGTCGCCCGGTCGCGGGAAAGACCGGTACGACGAACCGTGCCCGCGACGCTTGGTTCGTCGGCTTTTCGCCAAGACTGGCGGCCGCTGTCTGGGTGGGTTGGGACGACCGCAAGCCCATGCCCAAAGGCTCTGGCGGCAAGCTCGCCCTGCCCATCTGGGCTGATTTCATGCGGGCCGCATTGGATCGTGTGCCCGTCGCGCCGCTCCCGCGGCTGCCGCACGTATTGGGTACGCCAAGAGCGCCGCCGATACCGCTAGATGAAGATCCAGAGGAGGGCGCCGCCTCCCTGGTGGACGAGCTAGCGGAACAGGTCGAAGCGGGGTTGTTGCTCGACCTGCCCTAGCGACGTGCTCAAATCGAGCGAACGACGTGGCCAGCAGCCTGCGCTTTTTCTCGATATTTCGGAGCAAGACGTCATTGGTGCGCAGTCTGCAGAGATGGGGAAGTCGCGGCTTGCCGCGGCTAGGGGCGCTCCTAGCCCCCAATAGAAAAAGAAGACGAGCAGCGTGCACGGGCAGTCATTTCCAATGACGCCGCACGGTGCTAGTGGTCCGTCTCACGGGTTTTGAACAAGTCCGGGGCGGGAGGAGCGAGCCAGGTGGTCTCGGCAGACCGCAGTCAACCTATATGGTTTTCAAGAGTCTGCCGGGGCCACATGGCGATGCCTCATCGCGACTTGGACTCATCAAAATCCCTGAGATGGGACACTAGGTGGCGCTAGGCGCTGAGGCGAAGAAGTCGCTGTGGTCGGGCCCCTGTGAGCGCGCGTGATCGAGCACCGCCAACGCCTTAACCGTGCGACCGGCGAGCTTCGTGTAGAGCGCCGCGTGGGCAGACTCTGGCTCGGCCGCAACAATCGGCAGGCCCTTGTCGGCGTTGGGGGAGATCGCCATCTCAATCGGAAGCGTACCGAGCAGATCCAGCTCGTGCTCTGCGCACTGCTCTGCTGTGCGGCTCTGACCGAAGATCCAGTAGGTCTTGTCGTTGTCTGGGCAGACGAAAAACGCCATGTTCTCAACCAGACCCACCACATCGACTTTCAGCATACGGAACATGCGGATCGCGCGCTGAACGTCCGCAAAAGCAACGTCCTGGGGCGTACTCACCACGACCGCACCGCTCAGAGGGATCGTCTGGCTCAAGGTCAGAACGACGTCACCTGTGCCGGGGGGCAGGTCGACGATGAGGTAGTCCAGCTCGCCCCACGCGACGTCATCGATGAACTGGGTGACCGCGCGGCCAATCATCGGGCCACGCCAAACCACAGCCTCGTCTGGCTTGACCAACAGACCCATGGACATGAAGCGGACGCCATGGTTGACCAGCGGAATGATCTTATTTTCGGCGTTGACCCGCGGACGAGAGCCGGACAGGCCCATCATGATCGGCACGCTCGGCCCGTAGATATCTGCGTCCAGCAGCCCAACTCGCGCACCAGCCCGCGCCAACGCGACGGCGAGATTGACGGCCACGGTCGACTTGCCGACGCCGCCCTTGCCTGCACCCACGCCGATGATGTGGCGAACCGTCGGCATGCGCTCGGCTCTCGGCAGCTGCGCCTGGGGCACGGCGACCGTCATGCGGACGTCACTTCCCGTCACGCCGGGGAGGGCACGCAGCGCTTCTTTGACGGCGCTAGCGAGGGTCTCTTCGGCCGGATCTGCAAAGGACCGCAGCGCGATGGTCACGCCGACATTGCTGCCGTCGATGGTGACGTCCTGCACAAGGTTGAGCGTCACGATATCTGCACCGATGTCGGGATCGATGACACGAGATAGGGCACTCAATACGTCGGTTTTGTTCAGGCTCATCGCTCACTCCTGCTGGCCCAAAGTCGCGGGCACGCGGCAGATTGGGGAGGCATCGCCGGCCTGTCAACGGAGTTGTGACCTTCCCGTCGAAATCACAGACCGATTTGACTCTCTAGACCGCTTCAATTCGGCTCTGAACACGCGCGATCGCCAACCAGCGATTGACGCTCATCTCGCAGACTGCGCTCTTTCTCGTTTTTTTGGAGACGCACTCCATGCGGCGCTGTCTGCCGGGATAGGGAAGTCGCGGCTTGCCGCGACTGGGGGCGCTCGTAGCCCCCCAAATAATGAAGAAAACTAGCAGCGTGCTGCAACAGTAATTTTAATTACGCAGCACGCTGCTAGGCTGGCGCTCACACTGCGCCGAGACGATTGTGAGGAGCGCGCCCATGGCCATCTATCTCGACCATCATGCGACCACGCCTGTCGACCCAGAGGTTGTGGCAGCGATGATGCCGTTTTTGACCGACAACTTCGGCAATGCGGGCTCGGCCTCGCACGCATGGGGGCGGCGCGCAAAGGACGCCGTCGACACAGCGCGGCAGCAGGTGGCCGAGGCGGTTGGCGCCTCACCCAGCGAAGTCATCTTCACCTCCGGCGCAACCGAGAGCATCAACCTCGCTATTTCGGGACTCTGCCAGCGCTCACAGGCGGACCGCAGGCAGCTTGTGGTGCTAGCCACCGAACACGCCGCCGTGGTGCAGACGTGCGAAGCCATGGCGGACCATCAGACAGTGATCGTACCGGTGCACAGCGATGGTTTGGTGGATTTTTCGGCGCTGAAGCGCGCCCTTCAGACTCCGACGCTGCTGGTGTGTGCCATGGCGGTCAACAACGAGATCGGGGTGATTCAACCGGTCAGTGACATCGCCGAGATGTGCCACGCGGCGGGGGCGCTCTTGCTCTGCGACTGTGCCCAAGCCCCGGGAAGACTGGCCATGGATCTGCACGCCTGGGGTGTCGATCTTTGCTCCATCACCGCGCACAAGTGTTATGGCCCCAAGGGGGTCGGGGCCCTCATCGTGCGGTCCGGTGTGCGCCTCACCCCCTTGATGCATGGCGGCGGCCAGGAAGGGGGCGTGCGGCCGGGCACGACAGCGGTGCCCATGGTGGTGGCGTTGGGGGCCTGTATGGCACGGGCAGCCGCGCTGCAGCCTGTCGACGAGGCCCGAATTGGCACGCTGCGGGATCGCCTTCTCACATTGCTGCAGGCTGAAATTGAGCAACTCTCAGTCAATGGCAGCCTGAGCGCTCGTGTCGGGGGCAACCTGAACATCAGCATTCCCTGCGTCGACGCCGCCACACTGATGGTGGCCCTGCCGGAACTCGGCATCTCCGCTGGATCTGCCTGCGCCAGTGGCACCCCCAAACCCAGCCGCATCCTCAAGGCGTTGGGGCTCTCCGATGAAGCAGCCCTGTGCAGCATTCGCCTCGGGTTGGGACGGGGAACGACTGCGGCTGACATCGACGCTGCCGCAAGCCAGATCTGCGCTGAAGTGTTGAAGATTCGGGCTGCTTCGCCCCTTTGGGCGTTGCATCAGTCCGGCGTGGAGCTCGATTGGTGAGCGCGCACCCATGGCCCAGCGACTTGTCCGAGCGGGCGGCCAGCGCGGCCGGCTCCTTGCAGGACTGTCACCTCTGCGCGCGGCATTGCGGGGTCGATCGAACCATCGGGCCGGAAGGCGCCTGGTGCGGGCTGGGCTCGGACGCCTACGTCTACAAGGAGCTACGGAGTCATGGCGAGGAGGCGTTCCTCGACCCGACGTGGCTAATCGACCTGAGCGGCTGCTCACTGCGCTGTCTGTTTTGTACCGAGTGGCGCCACATCACCGCGCCGCGAAAAGGCCCTGCGATCAGGCTGACCCCAGCATGGTTCACCGAGCGACTCGCGCATCATGCCAAGCGCGGCATCCGATCCATCAGCTTTGTCGGCGGGGAGCCAACGGTGAACGTCGCCGCAGTCATCGCGGCGCTGGCGGACGTACCAACCGTGCTGCAGCGGCCGATCGTTTGGAACACCAATGGGCTGATGAGTGAGTCGTCGCTGCGACTACTCGACGGCCTCGTTCAGACGTGGGTGATCGATCTGAAGGTGGCGAGTGACGAAACCGCGCAGCGCTGGTTGGGCGCCGGCGGCCTAGACTACGGCGCGGAAGTCGCCCGTACACTCGATGCGGTGCACCCGCCAAGTAAACCAATGCTAACGTCTGCAGCGCTTCCCTCGGTGGTGATTCGCCATCTCCTCATGCCGGACCGCGTGCAAGCAGACACGCTGCCGCTCATCGAGCGGATCGCACGTAAGTGGCCTCACGCGGTGTTGAATTTGATGACGATGTACCTGCCCTTTGGGCCGGCGCTCAGTGGTCTCAAAGGGGTGCCGGAGCTGCGCAAGATGGTGACGTCCGCGGAGCGTGACGCGGCGATTGCGGCGGCGGAATCCAGCGGTCTGACGCTGCTGATCGACGGGCAGGCAACGGGGACGTAGCGCGTCGACGTGCGTAGTGATCTTCCCGTTGACGACGGCCGCGCGGCCCAAAGCGTGGCTCCCACGCGAGGGCGGATTCGAGCGGCCAAAAACGCGAAACGCGCAGCCGAGAGCGACTGCGCGTTTGTGCGATCGATTTAGAAACGACTACAGGGCGCCGCGACGTTGCCCGCTGGCACGACGAGCGCGCTCCTTGCCGGACTTGCGATCCATCATGGTCTCGACCTGACGCGTGATCTTGTCGAGTGCCGCGTCAACGGCGCGGAGCAACTCGGGCTCCTTCGCTTTGCCGACGATCTCGTAGCGGCCCTGAACGGAGATCGCGGCTTCAAAGCCAACATTCAATTCCGTCAGTACGGCACGTACGGAGATATTTCCGCCAATGCGATGCTCGATTTTCTGCAGCTTCTTCGTGAGATGCTTGGTTACCAATCCACCGGTGTCGAGTTCTTCGGTGTCGGGTCCGGGCTTCGTGACCAGAGTCAGATCCATGGGCTTCCTCCATGCGCCCCGTCAGTGGGGCTTGGGTGCAACTCCATAATAGGTCATCTCACCCTGCCCGTCACGACAGAGTGTGTTGCCAGCCAAGAATCCTTGAAAAAGTTCTGCGGGAGCCTCGGGCGATGGCCCCGCTGAGCGCAGGCCCTGTCGCCGATGAGCAGCTAGCTCACGGTCCAAGTGCGGCGACCTTTCAACAGATCGTGAACGTCGGTGGCGGTACCAGAACCCGCAGCGTTCGCCTGTTTGCGAACTTCGACGTCGAAGACCGGACGATCAACGCTGCGCAGCACACCAACCGGTGTGGGCAGATCTGGGCCTTCCATCCGCGCGAGCAGCATCGAGCGCGTCAAATCGGGATCGTGGGCGTCATGCACCCAGGCATCCGACGTCGACA
Organism: Myxococcales bacterium; assembly: GCA_023954815.1. Classification (GTDB taxonomy): domain Bacteria; phylum Myxococcota_A; class UBA9042; order UBA9042; family UBA9042; genus UBA9042. Next base: position 31,016 of record JAGSHB010000051.1, read on the forward strand.
GGCCATCTTCGCCGATCGTGAACGCCACCGGCTTGAGACCGTCGAGACGCACGCCCTTGTCTTTGGCCTTGCCGAAGATCATGGGCTCACCATGGGCAAGGCGCACAGTCATCTCAGCGCGCACCTGCTTGGCGGCGATGTTTTCCCAGGCGCCGTCGTTGAAGATGTTGCAGTTCTGCAGCACCTCGACAAAGGCCGTGCCCCGGTAGGCGGATGCAGCAGCGGTGACCTCGGCCATCACCTTGGCGTCAACGTCGATCGTACGCGCCAAGAAGCCCGCATCGGCGCCAATAGCGAGCTGCAGCGGCTTGAACGGATGATCGATCGAACCCATGGGCGACGACTTCGTCTTCTTACCGACTTCGGAGGTCGGCGAGTACTGGCCCTTGGTCAATCCGTAGATCCGGTTGTTGAACAAGAGGATGTTCAGATCCACGTTGCGGCGAAGCAGGTGAATGAAGTGGTTGCCGCCAATGGAGAGGCTGTCCCCGTCGCCCGTGATGACCCAGACATTCATGTCGGGGCGAGCGATTTTCAGGCCCGTGGCAAACGCAGGCGCGCGGCCGTGGATGGTGTGAAAGCCGTAGGTCGCCATGTAGTAGGGAAAGCGGGAAGAACAGCCAATACCTGAGATAAACGCCACTTTTTCTGGCGGGACGCCTTGTTTGGCGAGGGAACGCTGCACACCGGCCAAGATGGCGTAGTCACCACATCCGGGGCACCAGCGAACGTCCTGGTCAGTTGCGTACTCTTTGGCTTTGTATTTGCGCGGGGGCTGCGTAGTCATGTTGCGCTCCTCGATACGCCCGATTTCGGGCTCGCGATGTCGTTTTTGTAGACTCGTCTGGCGGCGGGTTAGCTCGACAGGCTATCGATGATGACTTCCGTCAGATCCTCGATCTGCAGTGGAATGCCACCGACGCGGTTGAAGCGCCGACCGTTGAAGTCAAACTTGCCTCGCAAGATGGAGAACAGCTGTCCGTTGTTGATCTCGGGCACGACGACGGTGTTGAACCGACTGAAGATGTCGCCCAAATCGCGCGGCAGCGGGTTGATCCAACGCAGATGCACATGCGAGACGCTGCGGCCCTCATTGCGGAGCAGGCGCACGGCAGTGAGGCAAGAGCCGTAGGTCGATCCCCACGACACCACCAGCACGTCACCGCTGTCATCGCCGAAGATCTCGGTCGCTGGCAGCTCTTTCGCGATGCCGTCGACGCGCGCCTGACGCTGCAGGGTCATGTGGTGGTGGTTGTCCGGGTCGTAAGAGATGTGACCGGTGACGTCCCACTTCTCGATACCGCCGAGGCGGTGCTCCAGACCAGGCGTGCCCAACTTGGGCCAGGGCCGAGCCAGGGTCTCCGGATCACGGGCGTAGGGCTGAAAACCGTCGGGCAGACCTTCGGCGCTATCGAGCTCCACATACGGAATCTCGGGCAAATCTTCGAGATCGGGCACACGCCACGGCTCGGCACCGTTGGCGATGTAGCCGTCTGACAGCAGAACGACGGGCACCATGTACTTCAAGGCGACGCGCGCGGCCTCGTAAGCCGTGTAAAATGCGTCACCTGGAGAGCGCGCGGCGATCACCACCATGGGAGATTCGCCGTTGCGACCGTACATCGCCTGCAACAGATCGGACTGTTCCGTTTTGGTAGGCAGGCCAGTCGATGGACCACCACGCTGCACGTTGACGACGATCATCGGCAGCTCGGTCATCACAGCGAGGCCCATGGCTTCACCCTTCAGCGCCATGCCGGGACCGGAGGTCGTCGTCACCGCGAGTTGGTTGCCCCAAGCGGCAGCGATCGTCGCGCACACGGCTGCGATTTCGTCCTCAGCTTGGAACGTCAAGACGCCGAGCGCCTTCTGCTTGCTGAGAAAATGCAAGATGTCCGATGCGGGGGTGATGGGGTAGCTGCCCAGGAAAAGCTCCTTGCCCGCACGATGCGCTGCAGCGATGAGCCCAAGGCTGACGGCCTCATTCCCTTGCACATTGCGGTACGTGCCCGGAACGCCGGATTTGGCGGCAGGAACGCGGTAGCGAACCATGAACTGAGCGCTGTTCTCGCCGTAATTGTAGCCAGAACGCAACACGATCAGGTTGGCGTTCAAGTACCTGGGCTTGGAGCCAAACTGCGTCTCGACCTCTTCGACAAGAATCTGCAGATCACGCTCATACAGCCAGCTCATCAGGCCCAGCGCGAAGAAGTTCTTGCAGCGCTCGACCTCCTTGCTCGTCAGGTCGGTCTCCACCAAAGCGTCGCGGGTCAGCCGGGTCAAATCGACCGGGTAGACCTGATACTTCTCGAGCTGGGTATCGTCTTCGTCGAGCGGATTCGTCTCAAAACCGGCCATTTTCAGCAGTTTTGCGGTGAACGCGTCCGAATTGACGATGAGCATGCCGTTTTCGCGCAAGAACGGGAGGTTCTTGGCCAATGCGGCCGGGTTCATGGCGACGAGCACGTCAACGTCGTCTCCCGGTGTGAAGATCTCACCGGAAGAGAAGTGCAGTTGGTAACCGGACACGCCCGCCAGGGTGCCCGCAGGCGCCCGGATCTCGGCCGGATAGTCGGGGAAGGTGGCGACATCGTTGCCAGCGAGGGCCGACGCCAGGGTGAACTGGCCCCCCGTCAGCTGCATGCCGTCACCCGAATCGCCGGCGAATCGCACGACAACCGATTCGAGTTCCTCAGACCGCTGTGCGTTCTGCTGCAGGTTCATGACCCCTCCCTCTATGTCTATTTTTCGTGTCCGCTACGCCCGTCGCGCCCGGACCTCTTCATGCATGCGCAGGTCTAAACCTTGGTGCGCTTGGCGGCGTCACGTGCGCGCGCCTTCCGTTTCTTGCTGGCGCGAACTTGGACAGCCCCACCGGCGTCAGCAGTTCCGCCCTCTGCGGCAACGGCTCCGCCGCCACTCGTAGCAGCTTCAACCGCGGCCTCGATGGGCCCAGCTTCGTGGCCCCGAAGCAACATAGGCACCGATCCGATGAAGATGGCGCAAACGCCCAAGAAAATGATCAGTTCGCGCAAGAAAATGTCGTCCATAACTTTGAGGCTCCACCGGTAGCATGTTTGGTCTTCAAGACAGCATGCTGTCTGAATTTTGTGCCGCGAAGTATACGCGTGCGCTCAGTGGATACAAGGCACGAACGGTAGTCCCGGTACTGAAGGCTTATTCGGCAACGAACGCGCGATATGAGCCAACACCAGAAACGACTGACTGCCGCAGAGCGTGGGCGAGGGGCGCGTTCTGATTGACAGCGATCGCGGCTGCGTGGGAGATCGGGCTTTCTTGAGAGACTGAGCTGACGAGGGCACAGTCCCCTTGCGGTTCGTCATCGGTGTCGTGACCGCTGAGAACTCACCAGCGGCCCGAATCTCTCGGTCAACAGCGCTCATCGCGCTGCCGCTTGTCGGCAGAAGGAACGTCGTTGCGCAACCATTCACCAGCTCGAACCAGCGCTGGCGCATCCGTTCTTGCGGCTGTGATTGTGCTCGCCGTGATGATCGCGAATCTGTGGTTCTGGTGGTCTCAAGAAGAGTCGATTGCGCCCATGGATTTGATCGGGCGCCTCGAAGTGCTGCGCCAGGATCGCGCTGAAGCTAAGCCAGAGACGGCGGCTCCGACGACAAAACTCAAGGATTGGGAAAAGCTACCTGCGGCCGTCGAAGCTCCTGCCGATCGACTCAGTGGTAGGGCGTTGACGCCGTCACCCTTGCCGGAAGAGCGTGTGGCTCAGGTCGGCCAGGGCGATACCCTCGATCATGCGTTGGGGCGTCTGTTTATCCATGGTGCGCCCAAGGCGGCGGTGATCGCTGCCTACCGAACGCTCGCCGACCCACGCCTCATTCGGCCAGGCCAGCGGCTGTTTGCCCAGTTTTCAACCGCCTCGCCGATGGACGCCTACAGCCTGCTGTCGGTCGTGATCGCACCGGAGGGGCGCGGTGAGGGGGTCTCGATTGTGCGCGTGCTGGGTGGCGATCAGGGGCTGCAATTTCGCGCGCGGCCGGGCGGATTGGCCGGGCACATGCAGCGGCAGGTGTTGCGCTGCACGATCACGGGTGGTCTAGAGCTGTCTCTCAAGCGCTGTGGGCACGGCCGCGGGCTGTCGCGTCTTGTCACCGCCCTGCTGAGCCTGCGAATGGACATGCGCAGCGACCTGAAGATGGGCGATCAGCTGACCCTCGTTTTCGATGAGTTGGTCGCTGCCGATCAACGGATTCGATACGAGCGCGTGGTGGGCCTGCGCTATGCCGGATCACAGACGAAGTTCACTGGCGTGAGCTGGCAAGAACACAAGGGCCGCGTGGCGACCTTCACGCCGGAGGGCACCGCGCTTGAGCCCATGTTTGTCCGCGATTTGGTGTACGGGGCTCGGCTATCGAGCGTCTTTGGCATGCGGATGCATCCGATCCTGCGAAAGATGAAACCACACCTCGGCATCGATCTGGCGGCGCCGACGGGCACCCCGATTCGAGCGGCGAGTGGCGGCGTGCTCATCGCCCGCAAACGCGCTGGTGCGGCTGGTAAGATGGTGCGCATTCGTCATGGTCGTGGGTTTTCGTCGGAGTATTTCCACATGAGCCGCTTCGCTCGCGGGCTGTACCCAGGCAAGAAGGTGCGCCGTGGTCAGATCATCGGCTACGTCGGCACCACAGGCCGCTCGACCGCCCCTCACTTGCACTTTGGCGTGCGCAAAGGCGGCGTGCACGTCGACCCACTCCAGGCCTTCGATACCCCTGGAAAATCGGTGCCGACGCGGGAGTTGCTGGCCTTCAAGACGAGCGTAAAACCGGTCCTCGCGCTGTTGTCTCAAATCTCGACCGTCGCCAAGGCCCGCGGCATCGATTGATTCATCGGTGACGGCCGGCGCAGGTCGGGTCTGGTCGCGGCGCGCGTCTGAGATGCTTTTATTTCTAGCGCGACGGTTTGATTGGC
>JAGSHB010000098.1 GCA_023954815.1 Myxococcales bacterium
CCTAGCTGCATCCCAGCGAGCCGACCGGGATCGAGATGAGCCACGAATGTCGATGCCATGATGGTGCCCGGTTCATCGCCGATCGCGTCCGAGGCATTGGTGACTAAATTCATGATGACCTGACGCACCTGCGTCGCGTCGGCCACAATTGCGGGCAAGTTACTCGCGAAGTTGAGCTCGAGCCGCGCATGTTTGGAGATCACTGCGGTCAGGAGCGCCGAGACCTCAGCCACGACCGCCTGCAGGTCGACGGGCTCGGTGGTGAACGGCCCCTTGCCCGAGTAGGCCAGCAGTTCGTTGGTTAAGTTGGCTGCTGCTTCTGCTGCGCGTCGCACCTCTGCCAACAGGGGGAGCGCAGCCGTCTGTTGCGATACCATCCGCTCCGCGAGGCTCACATTGGCCAGAATGCCAACGAGTAGATTGTTAAAGTCATGGGCAATACCCCCTGCCAACACACCCAAACTCTCCAGTTTCTGGGACTGCAACATCCGCTGCTCAAGCACCCGTCGCTCAGTGATGTCCGTCACCATCGCCACCGCTCCGATATACTCGCCATCGGCGCCGTGGATCGGGTTCGTCGACAGGGATGCCCATACGTCACGGTCGTCTTTGTGTTTGAAGCGAAAGTCATGCTCCTCTGAGATGCCGCGTTGCCGCCTACGAACATTTTCCTCCGCAACTTCACGGGCCTTGTCGTCCATGAAGTCGTACATGCTCTTGCCGAGAAACTCATCGATCGAGTACCCCAACATGCTGGCCATCTGCGGGTTCACGAACGAGGTCATGCTTTCGGCGTCGATCTGCCACACACCTTCAACGCACGTGCTGATGATGGTTTGGCAGCGACTTTCACTGTCCCGCATCATCTGCTCTGCGCGGCGCCGTCGCGTGACGTCGATGGCGACGATGGCCACCCCAGTGACGCTCCCCTGGTCTCCGAGCACAGGCATGACGTGATTAACAAAGTGTCGCCCGGCCCGACTGTCTTCGAACACCACGGGCTGCGCGCTGTCCAGGCACCGTTGCGCGTGGGCTAGCCGCGAATGGGCCATCTCGGGCGAGAGGAAGCTCATCTGCTTGGCGCCCACAAGCTCTGTCAGCGGCAGGCCGACCCGTTCCGCGAGTGCGAGGTTGCCCGCCCGCAGCGTCAACTCCCGGTCTAACAACAGCGCTGGCTCGGTCAATGCATTGAGAAAAGCTTGTAAAGCTCTCTCGTTGTAGCTCGTTTCAACCATCGGCTGCCTCCTCGGTCCCGGGAGCATGTGCGATGGTGCCTTCAACTACAAACTTGCGAGGGTAGGTCACTGATGCGTTAGGTTGTTTTGCGTCGTGTCGCCACGTTTGTCAGGCGACCCGAGCGCAGGTCCTCTACCAACGCGCGGGTCTCTCGGTATCTCGGGGCTGCGTCATAGCCCCGATAATGGTTCAAACTATCTACGAGCGCAGCCTCGAGCCCAGCAGCGCGAGCACCATCGACATCAACCGACGGCACGTCCCCCACGTACCACGTTCCTTCGGCTGGGATACCCATACGCTGCAACGCGATCTGAAAGAGTCGCGGGTCCGGCTTGCTGATGCCCTCGATGCCCGAGTCGACAATCACCTCAAAGAGCGGCGCCAACCCCACATCACTAAGGATGTCGCGGACGCGACCCTCGGAGTTGGAGACGACACCCAATCGCCAGCCAGCATCGCGCAGTTGAACCAGCGCATCGTGCAGCCCGTCGGGCACCCGACACCAGAGGTTGCGACGGTCATGATCCGCACGCACACGGGCTACCAACGGCGCCACATCACCCACGGCCCCAGCGGCGGTCAGCAGCGCTGCCATGAACGCAAACCAGCCATCGGCGTGGTCTGCCCCTGTCGCAAGAAATGATTCGTAGGCACGCTTGGCCACACCTTCCCCTGACTCCAGGCGCGATCGCGAAAGCCCCGTGAGCCGAGCGACGGCGCTGTGGTCCAGGTAAACGAGGGTGTTGCCGGCATCGAGAAGGAGGGTGCGATTCATAGCGGCAGTTTGCATGGATCGCGCCGAAATGACACCGCCCGTGGCACCGGCCTGCAAACGCACTAGGACGGCCGTTCCGGCGTGGTCCCTCCTACTTTACCTCTACTTCTCGCCATACCAATCGGCCACTGTTGGCCCCAGGCGACCCGTGGGAGGACTTTGACCTAGACACGCAGACCAAAGGCGGCCGTGCAGGCCCAAACTACGGATATTTGCAATGGCCAGGTTCCACGTTAAACGACCCGCAACGGTAGGAAGAAGCATCGCTGTGTGGTCGATCTGATTTGCCGTCAAGACATCGCTAGTGGCTCACCTATCCGTGCGGTACAATACGGCCAATTCCAGAACTGGCGATCACACAGCCGCCATGTCCACCACCGACGACAGGCGCTGGCGCTCCCGTGCCCGTGCCCGTGATGATCGTCTATGTCGGAGCTCCCCGATGAACCAGACCGCACGCTTCCTCGCCGGATTTACCGCCATCGCGTTACTGGCGTTGACGCCGGGCTGCTCAGACAAGCCGTCCGCGACTGATACCGCCGCAGCCGACGCGAGCGCTGGTTCTGACGTCGCTGGGGCGAGCGATGGAGCCACAGATGACACCGGTGCTGCGGCCGACGTCATAGCCGCAGATGCGGGGACAGCTGCCGGCGATGTTGCCGCCGCTGATGACAGCACCACCGTAGCGCCCAATTGGTCAAAATTCGGAATCAACAGGGGGGCAGGGCCGTGTCCGCCCGGCAAGATTTGCACGTGGGCGTGGACGGTGACCCCGGAGGGCAAGTGGCAGGCGGAACTCGCCGGCACCAACAAGGGCGGCACGATGGACGAGGACGATTTGACGGCGTTGCTAGCGATCGCCAATTCATCCGCGTTCCATAAGGCTATGAATGCGGGGTTTTCTTGCGGCCAGCCGCCCACGGATGTCTCGGTGTCGTTCACCTTGTGGCGTGTCGGTGTGGTTGGCACGCCGCTAAAGCAGGACGTCACCGGCTGCGTCTTTGGCAACCCCCAGGACAACATCGCCCAGAAACTCAATGCACTACTTACGCCATACGGTGATAAGAAGTAGTTATCTTGATGCTATGCGATCTCTGCCGGCATGTTTTGCTTCATATAGTGCTGCGTCCGCCCGCTCGATGACACCATTGAGCGATTCGCCCACTCGCCGTACCGCTGTGCCCGCCGAAATCGTCATTCGCAGCTCTGATTGCTCAAATCGAGCCTGCCGTACCTGCGCCAAAATCCGCCCCGCCAACGACACCGGTGCCTGGGGACTGCTGCCGAAGAGGAAGGCAGCAAACTCCTCACCGCCCATCCGCACCGCCAGGTCGCCATCGCGGCACTCCGTGGCTATCAGGTGCGCCACACGCTTAAGCACAACATCACCCACACCGTGGCCAAAGGTGTCGTTGACCCGCTTGAAATGGTCGAGGTCCAGCATCACGACGCTGACTAGTTGGCTTGGGTCGCGGTCTTGAAACCCCGTCCACCGAGCGACCGTCTCCCGCATGTGACGCCGCGTAAACAGATTCGTCAGCGGGTCGCGAATCGAGCGGTGGTGGGCCTTGTCACGCTGAATCTCCAGCGAGCGTCGGATGGCTTCGCGCTCAACTGCGACCTCGATGGCCGGGCCCAATCGGTCGAGTAGGGCAGGCAGCCGTCCGTCCATACCGACCCACTCCCCGAGTCGCACGACGACCACGGCGCCTGGCTCCCCACCTGGACTCAGCAGGAGTGGGATGATGAGTCCTGGTTTGTCGGTATGATGACCAAAATTAAGCCGTTTGATCTCAATTTGAGATGTAATACATCCAGCTATGGGTGGCGTCATGAGCGCCGCAGTGATCTGGTCGGGCGGCACAACCTGCGAGCCCCGATAACGGGTCTCCGGGGTGAGACTGAGCATCCGCCCCTTGGTGCTGGGCACGAAAAAACTGAGGCCGACGACTGGTAAGATCTCCGCTGAAATTCGAGTCAGCGCTGCGGCGATACTGCTGAAATCACGCTCGACGAGCAGGGTTTGGGTGATCTCGCTCAGCATGTGGTCGAGTTGATGCAGCCGCCGACTATCCCGGGCAGGCAGCAGGTACAGCCCACACTCCAGCTGCCGAAGTCGCTGCACGATTGGGTCGATCAACAGTTTGGGGATGAGTTGTCCGTGCTGGGGCGCAATGCGTTCCACGGGCAACTCGGCGAACTGGTCCAGGGCGTGGGTGAGGACTTGTCGCGAGGGCATGTAGTGCTCATGAAAACGTCGGATCTGCGCAAAATCGGCCATATCTCGGGCCCACAGCGCCTGATTGCCGCCGAATCCTCCGAGCAAATCGCTGGACAAGAGCGTGCCGGTAGCTGGGTCAAACGTGGTGAACGCACCTGCGAAGTGGGCATAGGGCGTGAACACAAAACGCAGCGTCCGGTCGACCAGGGGCAGCTCCCAGTCGTGCTCTTCCACCAGCCAAAACGGGATGGACAGATCTAGGTGGCGGAGCAAGGCAGCGGCACGGTGATGGCTGACGATGCGGGCGTCGGGCCGGGAGATCAGCGGCAAAAGCAGGTCCAGCGCGCCGACGATGTCTGGGTCTTGGTGGTGGCACACGATCCACCGAATTGAAGTCACCGGGACCACTTGCGTCACTTTGGCCAGGGTGTCGGCGAATGTGATGCGGGAGCCCGGGTCGAACAGGACCGATTGATCGCCTTGTTCGAGTAGGTAAACGTTGCACTGCAGCGCTTCATCAGGAGACTGATGCCCCACCCACCACAGGCGAGGCGCGATCTCAATCGGCCCCGCTGTGTTGAGCAGGGCGCTGTCGGCTGCGTGACGTTCGCCCATGGGAGCCCCCGAGTATGAAGATCCACGCCCAACTGGTGCTGCAGTCCGTGATCGTCGTGGCAACTGCTGCGCCGGGATCCTACCATGACGCTATGTTGACGCGTCACCACCACGTCCTGCTCACCTCGTTCATCATAGGCTCGCGAGCTGCCGCTGCGACGCAAGACGCGCCCGTGGTTGGGCTGCGAGGTCTCCGCGCCGGATAGTGTGTTTTGGGGAGAATGTGGCGCGCCGGTGCGGCTCAACAAGATCCGCTCGATATTGGCGCTGCGAACAGCGTGGGCTGTGCAGCAAAAAAAACCAACTAGCTGAGGCACCTGAAACCCAGAATGTGGTAGGAATGCACGAGCAGACGCAGACGGCGCGCTAGGCGCCCATGGGCAAGGAACCCTGATGAGTAGCGAGACCGAATCGACCGAGGTTGCCGCCGTTGAAGCTGACGTTCCGACAGCGGAAGATACGGTCACGGCCAGCGCAACGTCAGGTACGCGCCGACTCCAGACGGTGATGTTCACGGATATCAAGGGCTTCAGCGCCATGATGTCCGCCGATGAACAGACCACTGTGGAGCTGGTGTTGGAGCACCGAGAGACGGTGCGTGCGCGGTTGGCCGAGTTTGGTGGCGTGGAACACGAGACCATCGGTGATGCGTTTTTGACCTTGTTCGACTCGCCTGTGAACGCCGCTGAATGCGCCATTGCCATCCAGAAGGACTTTGCCAAGCGCAACGAAGATCGCCCGATAAACCGGCAGGTTTGGCTGCGAATCGGCTTGCATTTGGGCGATATTATCCACCGCGAGGGCGGCATCTACGGGGACGGCGTCAACGCTGCTGCGCGGATCGAAGGCTGCGCTGAGGCCGGCGGCGTGTGTCTCAGTGAGCAAGTGCGCTTGATGATTGGCGGCAGGGTGAAGGTCGAGACGCAACTGCTCGAGGACGTGGACCTCAAGGGCATCTCCAACCCGCCGCCGGTGTACCGCATGGTGCTCGATACCGAGCGCGGGCTGACGGGCACTGAGCGCGCTGCGAAATCGGTGCGTTATGGCAAGCAGTTGGTCATGGCGACCGCGGGCCTCATCGCTGTGGTTGGCATCGCGTTGGCCCTGAACGGCACCCGCAGTGAAGCAGAAGACGCCGCTGGCGCCGATGCAGCCCACTCGGCCCTCCGTGCGCCAGCGCCGGCTCCGGTCGCTCAGCCTGCCAAGCCTGATCCAGCCGCAATCGCTGCCAAAGCGGCGGCTGACCGCGCTGAAGCCGCGGTGAAACAAGCCAAACTCGCTCAGAAACGCGTCGAAGCGATGAGTGAGAAGATGCACGCCGCGGTCAAGGCGAAGATGACAGCGGCGATGAAGGCCAAAGGGAAAGAGAGAGTTCGGTTGCTTGAAGAAGCCCTCGCCCTCGATCCCGACAACGCCGCCCTGGCGCAGCTGGTGATGAGCGCGAAGGCCGAGGTCAAGCGGCATCACGTCCGGCCGGCGCGTAAGCGCACGCATCACGCCAAGAAAAAGCCCACGCCGAAACCGGTGGTGAAGGCGCCCGAGGGCATCAAGCCCCGCGTCGTGGAGGACTGATTGCGCGCCATGGTCCCGCAACTGAATAGCCGTCGTCGTGTCCGTATCCATGGCCGCCGTCCCGTGATGGCGGTGATCGCCGCGCTGGCCACGCTGTTCATCACGACATTGTGCATGGCCACCTCCGCTTTCGCGGTCGCGCCCAAGCAGGAAGCGGCCGCCCTCAGCGTCGTGGCTGGAGCGAAGGCAAAGGCAGGGCAGTACAAGGTTTGCGCCGATATGTACTTGCAGTGCTATCGCCTTGATCCGAGCTTTCTTGGCTACCTCTACAGCGCCGCTCGCTGCGCACAAAAGGGCGACCAACTCGATGCCGCCGAACGTCACTACCGGGAGTTTCAGCTGCGTGCGCCGGCCGAGCACCCCCTAAGAGCGCGTGCCGATGGCCACATGAAGGAGATCATGAAGGCCCGACAAGTCGCGGCCGACAAACGTGCCGCGGCAGAGAAGGCGGCGGCAGAGAAGGCAGCAGCAGATGCCAAGGCCGCTGCGGACGCCAAAGGTGCTGGGAAAGGGGCAGCAGGCAAGGGCGCATCAGCAGCTGGCGGTGCGAAGCCTGGCGCGACCGTCAGCAAGCCCATGCCCACGCGAAAGAAGCTGGGCTGGGCGGCAATCGGTACCGCGGCCGCGTTGGCTGGCGCGGGAACCTGGCTGGCGTTGGGCGCAAATGCAGATGCCGACGCTCTTTCCGCTGATTTGAAGCCCGACGCCAAGCTGATTTGGAATACCACGCACGCCAAAGCGACGGAGCGTAACGATCGCATCGTGCAGGCGCGCACCTTTGCCGCTGTCGCGGGCGGCGGCGCTGTGCTGATGGCTGCGGCCGGATTTTGGCTGCTCGCGAGCGATGACAAACCGGCAAAATCAACCTTGCGGCTCAATCCGCTGCCCGGTCAATTTGGGGCTGTGTGGGAGTGGCGATGGTAGCCAAGGGTGCATTCAAAGTTGGCGCGACCTGGCTTGCGTTGGCGCTGCTGACGTCCTGCGCGGTCGACGTGCCAGCGAAATCCGAATTTGGTTTGGCGCGCTGCACGACAGTTGTCGATGTGGCCGCCGACGGCGACCCCTTGGACCTGGTGGCCATCCTGCCCCTCACGGACGTCAACGGCGAGGACAATGCGGCTTCCGTGGCGCGTGCACGGGCGATTGAGTTGGCCGTCACCGAGGCCAATGACCGGCAGGGGGTCAAGAGCCGCACCTTCCGGTTGCGCGTCTGCGACAGCGGCGGCAAGACGGCAGACCCGGCTGCGGTCGCCCGCGAAATCGCGACCCGGGTTGTCACCGTCGACAAACCACCCTTCGCCCTGCTGACGGGCGGCACAGCAGAGACGCTGGCGGTGCATGCTGGCACGCGCAAGCACGGCACGCTGGTGCTGTCGGTCTCGGCTACGAGCCCCGACCTGACCGGCTTTGACGATGACGGCTTGCTCTGGCGTGTCGCCCCGAGCGATCGACTGCAGGGGTTGGTGATGAGTCACCTGTTGGGCGAGTCGGGCGCAAAAAGCGTCGTCGTGTTGGCGGAAAATGGCTCCTACGGCGACGGTCTGAGCAATGTCATCGATGCCCACCCGCCCGCAGGCGCCGACGTGTCGGTCGTTACGTACAAATCGGATCCAGAGGCCATCACCAAGGCCCTCGCGTTCGCCGAAAAGAAGCAGCCAGACCACGTGGTGCTCATCGGCTCGACGAGCTCGGGTGCGCAGCTGCTCAATGGCTTTTCGACTCACCCGCACCTGTCGAAATCCAAGCTGCTTTTGAGCGATTTCATGAAGCGTACGGGCGTTTTCGCGCAACTCGACAATCCGAAACAGCTCGTTGGCGCCATGGGTACCACCCCTGGGGACCCGCCGGATGCGGTGTTCACGAAGTTCAAGGACAGGTTCGAGCAGTTGGTCGGCGCGGATGCCACCCAGCAGAGCTTTACGGCCCACGCCTACGATGCGGCTTGGTGTCTGGTGCTGGCCCACGCGTGGGCGCTGCGCAACGATGCAAAGGATACGCTGAGCGGCGAGGGCCTAGCTGATGGGCTGGGCCAGCTGTCGCTCCCCACCGGCGCGACGGTCACGTTTGAGTCGACGCTCTTTGCGGTCGGGATCAGTGACCTGCTCGCCGGAAAGCCGGTGAACGTGCATGGCGCATCTGGCGATTTGGACTTTGATGCCACCGCCGGTGAGCCGACTTCGGCCGTCGAGGTGTGGCGCGTGACTGAGGGGCAAGCGTTCGAGGCGCTCTACTGGTTGGACGCCAAATCCAAGACCGACAAGGTGCCCGAGTTGGTGAAGATATTTCCCAAGAAATAGGGCCGTCGTGGCGCCGTCGTGAAGTGCCAGGCGTTTCGCGAGAGGTTGGATTTCTGGGCATATCGTCAGCTCTCGATGCCCAGTTCACGCATCTTTCGCCACAGCGTCGACCGGCTCATCCCAAGCGCCTCCGCCGCCGCACTCTTCCGCCAATGATGCCGCTCCAAGGCTGACATAATTCGCCCGCGCTCGGTTGGCGCCGAGATGACGTCAGCCTCCTCACGCCTCAGCTCCGGCGGCAGGTCCGTCAGCTGCAGCACCGGCCCCTCCCCGACCACAAACGCATGCTCCACACAGTTGCGCAGTTCGCGCACGTTTCCTGGCCACGCGTAGCTCAGCAGGGCATCTCGCGCGGCATCATCGAGATGGGTAATGTTACGCCGGCCGTGGCGATTGAACACGCGAATGAAATGCCACGTCAGCACCTCCACATCGTCCACTCGCTCAGCGAGCCGCGGTAGATACAGCGGCACCACGCGTACGCGGTACATCAAATCCTCCCGAAATCGTTTGTCGCGCACCGCCTCTCGCAGCGCGGTGTGGGTCGCCGACAGGAAGCGCACGTCCACCTTGACCTTGCTCGTGCCACCGAGAGGCATGAAACGTTGCTCTTGAATCACGCGCAACAAGCGCGCCTGCAACTGCAGTGGCATCTCTGCGATTTCATCGAGAAAGAGCGTGCCGCCATCCGCCATTCGCAACAGGCCCGGCCGGTCAGAGATAGCGCCCGTGTATGCGCCCTTGACGTGACCAAACAGCTCGGACGCTAGCATCTCCGCGGTGAGCGTGGCGCAGTTGATGGCTTGAAATGGACCATCTTTACGGGGGCTCAGCGCATGCAGCGCCCTGGCGACTAACTCCTTGCCGGTGCCGGTGTCGCCGCGGATGAGCGCCGCCGCGTCACTGTCTGCGATACGCGAGATGAGCCGAAACAGCTCCAGCATCCGGGGGGCGGTCGTGATGATGCCGTGGAAGTTGGTGGTTTTGAGGTCAGGCGGTCCGTACAGCGTCATCGTCACTCTCCCTTGGAGACCCATGATGCCACGTGTTGCAACAAAATGTTTCGGCGTCGCGTGCTGTGTGATGAGTTAAACCGTTCTTCAAATTATATCGTCATAGATTACAAGTAGTTATGGATTTATTTCAAGTTGGCACGGGCCTTGAAAGGTAGGAGGGGTAAGAACGTTGCGGCACGTAGTCGCATTTAGCTGGAGACTGCCATGAATCTGACCGCCACCCTGCGTCGCACCTTCCCCATTTTAGGCTGGCTGCCCAACTATGATCGCAGCCATTTAGGTGGCGATGTGGCGGCTGGGCTGACCACGGCGGTGATGCTGATTCCCCAAGCGATGGCCTACGCGATGTTGGCTGGGTTGCCGCCGGTTGTGGGGCTGTACGCGTCCATGGTGCCACTCGTGGTCTACGCAGCGCTCGGTACGTCTCGTCAGTTGGCGGTGGGGCCGGTCGCCATGGTCAGCCTTCTTGTCGCCAGTGGCGTAGGCGCCCTCGCGGAGCCTGGTTCGACAGACTACGTGACCCTGGCTGTGACCACAGCTCTGACGGTCGGCATTTTGCAGACCGTGATGGGCGGCGCAAAGCTGGGATTTCTCGTCAACTTCCTGTCGCACCCCGTTGTGAGTGGCTTCACCTCTGCGGCGGCGCTCATCATCGGTCTGAGCCAGCTGAAACACCTCATGGGCGTCAACATCCCGCGTAGTCATCACGTGCACACCATCGTACTGACGGCCATTGAGCAGGTGGCCGACACCCACGTTGCGACGCTGCTTATCGGTGCGTTGTCAGTGGTTGCTCTGGTGCTGCTCAAGCGCTTTTTCCCCAAGTTTCCGCGTGCATTGTTGGTTGTGAGCTCGGCGACGGTAGCTGTTTGGCTGCTCGGGCTCGACACCGCGGGGGTCGCCATCGTCGGTGCGGTCCCCAGTGGGCTGCCCATGCCGTCGCTGCCCGATATGAGCCTGACGAGCATGATGAATGTCCTGCCGACAGCGCTGACGATTGCGCTCGTGGGGTTCATGGAGTCCATCAGTGTGGCCAAGGGCTTTGCGCGGCGTCACGGCTACGCGCTGGAGCCAAACCAAGAGCTGATCGGGCTTGGCATGGCCAATGTGGCGGGTAGCTTCTTCGGCGCCTACCCGGTGACCGGCGGCTTCTCTCGCACCGCCGTCAATGCGCAAGCGGGCGCCAAGACTGGTCTCGCCGCCATCATCACGGCCGGTGTCATTGCGCTGGCGCTGCTCTTTCTGACCCCACTGCTGCACTTCCTGCCCAAGGCGACGCTCGCTGCCATCATCATGACCGCTGTCGCCGGGCTCATCGACTTCGCAGAGGTCAAGCACCTCTGGCAGGCCGACCGCAAGGACCTCGCGCTGCTCGCGCTGACATTCTTCGCCACCTTGGGCCTCGGCATTGAGCAGGGCATCCTCACTGGTGTGGCCGCCTCGATGGTCTGGTTCGTGTTTGAGACCACCAAGCCCCACGCCGCCGAGCTCGGTCGCCTGCCGACCTCGCCAGTCTGGCGCAACCTCGACCGCCACCCATCTGCCAAGCCCGTGCCTGGCGTTGTGGCTGTTCGCATCGACTCGCCGCTGTACTACGGCAATGTGACCTTCCTCAAGGCGACCATCGAGCGCCTGCTTGACCGCAACCCGACCCCGACCGCGCTGGTCATGGACTTCAGCCCCGTGCATGCCTTGGATTCGTCAGCTGCGAACGCGCTGGCTGAAATCAAAGATGAATTGGCTGTCCGTGGGATTGCGCTGCACCTCACCTCCGTACGGGGACCCGTACGCGACACCATGGCCCGCGCTCACCTCGATACCCACATCGGCTCCGATTGCGTCCACGAATGTATCGATGGCGCCATGCGCTGCATTTGCGGCCCGGATTGGTCGCCAGCGCTCACGCCGAGCAGTTCGGCGGCGCCTGTGAGCACACGTCGTCACCTCGTCGCCGTCTGACCTGCTCGTTGCTGTCGTATCGATCGAGTTCACATCGCTCGCGCGGCCCTAACCCGAACCACCCACCCCCACGCACACGCGACGTGCTTCCACGTCTTGGAGTTTCAGCATGGATACCATCCTCCAGCCCCTCATCGGCGGCGCCCTCATCGGTCTTGGCGCGTCCATCCTCATGCTCTTCAACGGCCGCATCTTGGGCATCAGCGGCATCTTCGGCACCGCCATCAAGTCTCGCGGCAGGGAGGGCGGCTGGCGCATGAGCTTCGTCGCCGGACTGCTCGCTGGCGGCTTGATGCTACTCGCGGTCCTCCCCTCCGCCTTCGACAACCAGCTCGTCCGAGGTACGGGCACGCTTATCGCCGCCGGATTGCTGGTCGGCTTCGGCACCCGTCTCGGCAGCGGCTGCACCAGCGGCCACGGGGTCTGCGGGCTCAGTCGTGTCAGCCCGCGCAGCATCGTCGCCACCCTCACGTTCATGGGTGCAGGCGCCATCGCGGCCAGCGTCGCTCACCACTTCGTCAGCTAATCGCCCAAGCGCATTATCGACTTCTACCCTGGAAAACCAATGCAAAAGCAACGCATCGCCTCTTTCGTAGCCGGTCTCATCTTCGCCGTGGGCCTTGGCGTCTCTGGTATGACTCAACCCCACAAGGTCGTTGGGTTCCTCGACGTGATCGGTGACTGGGACCCGTCGCTGGTCTTCGTCATGTTGGGCGCCATCGGCTTCAACGCCGTCGCCCTGCGCCTCATCACCCGGCGCGACAAACCCCTACTCAACGCCGAGTTCTTCATCCCGAGTCGCCGAGACCTCACGCCCCGCTTGGTCATTGGCTCTGCCATGTTCGGTGTCGGCTGGGGGATGGCTGGCTACTGCCCCGGTCCCGCGTTGGTGACCAGCTCCACCGGCGCCACACAGGCCCTCATCTTCGTGGCCGCAATGATCGTCGGCATCCAGGGCGAGCGGCTATTTGAAGCCCTACGTGCGCGCGCGAAAGCCTCGCAGGAAGCCGTCTCGATGTAGCGACTTGCTTCGTCCTGCCTTGTGACAGGGCCGGATTTGCGGGTACAAGTGTCGTCGCTGCACGCCGCCCTCCGCTTCCTTTGGCGGCGACCACCCGACGAGGTATCCATGACCGCTCCTGCAATGATTAGCTTCGCAAATGGCGACCAGCTCCCACAATTGGGCCTGGGCACGTGGCGCTCCGAGCCAGGTTTGGTCGCCAAGGCCATCAAAGTGGCCGTCGCCGCCGGCTATCGGCACATCGACTGCGCCGCGATTTACGGCAACGAGCAAGAGATCGGTGGTGCGCTGGCGGAGCTCTTCGCCGATGGCGTGGTCAAGCGGGAGGATCTCTGGATCACCTCCAAGCTGTGGAATGACGCCCACGCTCCCGATGCCGTGCAGCCGGCGCTTGAGAAGACGCTGGCCGACCTGGGCCTCGACTACCTGGATCTCTACCTGATGCACTGGCCCGTAGCGTCACTGCCGGGCGGTCCGCAGGTGCCGCTGGAGGACTGCCCATTGGCCGTCACGTGGGAGGCCATGGTCGCGACTGTCGGCAAGGGGCTGACTCGCCACATCGGCGTGTCCAACTTCAGCGAGAAGAAGCTGCGTGCCTTGGTCGCAGCGTCAGATCACAAGCCCGAGATGAACCAGATCGAGCTGCATCCCTATCTCGCGCAGCAGGGTCTGGTGGACTACTGCAAGGCGACCGGCATCGCAGTCACCGGCTACTCTCCGCTGGGTTCGCCGGGTCGCCCGGCCGGCCTGATTTCAGCGGATGACCCTGTGCTGCTCAAAGAGCCGGTCTTGGCCGAGATCGCAGACAAACACGGTGTTTCCGCTGCGCAGGTACTTCTGCAGTGGGCGCTGCATCGCGGCACGGTGGTGATCCCCAAGTCAGTCACCCCGGCCAGAATCGAGCAGAACTTCGCCGCCGTCTCCGTGCAGCTCACCGAGGACGATGTCGCCCGTATCGCCAAGCTCGACCGCCATCGCCGCTACGTCACGGGGATCTTCTGGGTCAAAAAGAGCGGGCCGTACACGCTCGCGTCTCTCTGGGACGAGTAGAAGCGCCGCCTAGCAACCCGTCTCGATGTCGCAAACGAGCCCTTCGAGTTCGGGCGCATGGTTGTCCGCCAGCCAGCGCTCTAGGGCCGGGATCAGCCGCTCAGGCGCGGACCAGCCAGGACTCGCCACCAGGAAATCACTGCCATCCCGCAACAGCAGGGTCGGAAATCCGCTGACGCCCATCTTTCGGGCCCAGGCGAAGTCCGCCCAGGTCTCGCGTTTGCTCTCCGGGTCGCTCATCCGGTCGATGAACGTATCGAGCGTCACACTGGTCTCGCCCGGGTGCGCCGCCAAGAACTGCTCGACGAGGCCGCGGTAGACATTGCGGTCCGTCAAATCGGTCTTTTCGGCGTAAAATGACTTCTGCAACAAGTGGTAAAACGGAATCGCCAGCGCTGGCGCCATGGCGCGCATGGTCACGGTCGCGATCGAAGGCAATTCGGTGTCGTACTTCCAGCCATTGGGCCGGTCGAGGCCGGTCGGGTCAAAGGGCTGGCTCGTCGCCGATTCCACCTGTTGCCAGTGGTGCAAAATCATGTCGCGGCTGTCGTCTGTGAGCGGCTGCGCATTGGGCCCCGGCCGCAGCCCGCCCAAAACCAACCTCACGGGGATGGCCAATCGGGCCTGCACCGCAGCCAGCGTTGGCTCAAACCCCCAGCACCAAGAGCACATGGGGTCGCCGATGTAGATCAGCTCAAGATCAGCAGCCAAGGGCTAGTTGCCCTTCTTGAAGGAGCGCGTCTTGCTCTTTTTGCCGTTCATATCGACAAAGTAGCCGGTGAAGACATCGCCCTTGATCTCTGCGTAGAAAAAGCCGGGCGTCTCCGCATCCTGAAAGTGCACCGGGTTGAACTCGAACCCGCCCTTGCTCTTGGACTCGACCTTCGTTGTCTTTGCGCCGCCGCCTGAGACGATGAGCTCCACACCCTTGCAGTGCTTCGTCGACACGCTCTTGTCGAGCCACTGGCGACCGTGGTCGTGTCCGGCAAAGTGTAGATCCACCCGGCCGCAAACCAGCTTGTTGTACGCATCGAGCACGCCCTTGCCGCTCGCCAACGGGATGATGCCGCACAGCGCCGGAATCAGCGCCGTCTTCGCGCCCTCATAGCAGCCAGCATTGCCATGGGGGCCGTTGCTGCGCATGGGGTGGTGGGCGAAGGTGATCTTCCACATGGCCTTGCTGGCCGTAATCGCTTTGTCCATCGCCTTGAGTTGGTCAGCCACGATGAACTTGAGCACGTCGCCGTAGAGCATGGAGTTGCTGTCAAGCGCGAACAGGTGCACGTGCTTGACCTGCTTGTCCCAGTACTCGGCGGGCATGACCCACTTGGGGTTCTTCTTTCCGTACTTGATGTAGTGCGCCTTCTTCATGAACTCAGCGCCAGCGCCGCCCGAACCGTAGTCGTGGTTGCCAAGCACCATGTAAAACGGGGCCTTGACGTCCTTGTAGGGCTTTTCAAACTTGTTGACGAATTGCTTGTCGTTCTCGTCTTTGACGCCGGTATCGTAGAAGTTGTCGCCCAACATCAACACGAAATCGCAGCCGTGGGTCTTGCAGTGCTCAGCCAAGACCTTGCCGACTTTGTACTGCTTCTCCGATCCCGTGCCGGTGTCTCCCATGGCAACGAAGCGCACGACGGGCACGACGGGCTTGGTGCCCGCGTCTGGCGTCCCGGCGTCGGGCTGGGTGGTGTCCGGCTGCGCCGTATCGGGCTGGGCCGTATCCGGCTCAGCAGTGTCATGCTTTGGGGTGTCGGGCGCCGAGGTATCGGGCTGGGTGGTGTCCGGCTGTGCGGTGTCTGGCTGGGTGGTATCGGGTAGGGCTGTGTCCGGCTGCGTGGTGTCTTGTGCCGCCGTGGTGGTGTCAGCGGTCGCCGTGTCGGTGTCGCCTGCCTCTGTGGTGTCGAAACCGAGATTGACGTTCGACGACGTGTCCTTAGCAGCGCCTGAGTTCGATTGATCGGGATCCTGGCCGCAGGCTGCGATGAGCAGGCAGAGCAGGGCAGTGGCGATGGTGTTGTACGAGCGAAAATTCATCCTCAATCCTCCGGCGAGCGCGCGCACGATGGCACATTCGGCCTCGGAGGTCGATCAGAACCGTGAGGTGCGCAAGAGCGAAGCAAAACGAATCAGATCTTATCTTTTACCTTTTCAGTCGACAAACGCATGACTGTGCTGGGACCGGAAGTTATCTTTTCGTTCGGACTTGCTAGCTGAAGCGGCCCTCATCAACTCAGTGGACCTTCATGCGGCACCCTGTTTGAGGTCTCGGTTCCTCAGCGGTATGAACTATGGCGAAATTGGGGCAATCGTAGGTACATATTGCAGTGGTATCGCTATCCCACTGGACCAGCGGCTTGCCAAGCGAGGACGGTTCCATGTTCGGTCGAGATGCCTGGACGGTTGACTGCGTGGTCCTCGCGCTCTGCCTCGGGTTGCTCACCGGGTGCCCCGGCTCATCGATTGACACCGGAACCATGAGCGGCGCCAATGGCGCGGAGCGTTCAGCGCCTAATCAAACCCAATGCGACCTCACGATTGCCCCAGGTAAGTTGCCCACCGCTCAAGAGCTCATGTTGCCGGGGGAGAGCACAGCCTGCCATGCCCTTGGGCTCGTCTCGTGTCGTGTCAGTGGTGATTGCGGCGGGATCGACCTCTTCTACGACTGTGTTCGTGACAACGGTAAGCCACGCTCGGTGCAGTGGCACACCCAGGAGGGGGATTGGCCGTGCACCCCTGCGCAGCTCAAACACTGGGAAAAACAGAGCGCGCGCTGTCACCGTATCGTCCACGTCTCGGCACTCAAGTCGTCGCCATATGATGCGCTCTTGGATGCGAGCAAACTACCCGCCACAGTGTGCGCAAACGCGGATGGGACTGGATTTTGGTTCGTTGCTGAGTGCGCGATGCATCATATCTGGCTTGAGGAACCCGTCGGCACCTGCTCAAACGGCGCTCGGACGGGAGCGTGGAAATTCACCATCGAACCACCCACCACAGCCGCCTTGCGCGTGCACGATCTGCCGTTTCTCGCCTGTGATTCCGTCTTTTCCGCGTTGGGTTGCGGCTACTTTCGTATGGAGACTACGGCCAACGTTCGACAATTGCAGTTGGGCGGCTGTGGCTACATTCCTTGCACTCACGGGGTGCCGGACGCACTTCCACCACAACTCCTTACTGCATTCACGACGTGCGGCGCCGACTATGGACAATGCCCTGGGTCCTGAGGGTTCTAGTGGGCGGGTTGTATGCCGCTCGCCAACGGCATTCAGCAAAAAAAAACGAAACGCCCGCAACCCCAACAGGATTACGGGCGTGCCGTAAATGTTACAGGTGAACTATCCCGTTCTACCGAGCCCGCGGCCGCTTGCGCTGGTTGTGCTTGGCCCGGTGAATGGTCCGACTCGATTTGTTCTGCTTGCGCTGAATCTTCCGAGCCTCGCGCTTGGTCACGACACCGTCGGCCTTGGCGCGACGCTCAGCACGGCGCACATTGCGCTGCTGCTTCTCGATTTTCCGGCCTTCCCTACGCGTAATCTGACCACTGCGCTTGCCTTGGTTGATGCGTTTGCGCTGGTTGGCCTGGCGATTGTTGATCTTCGCCCGACGCACCGGCTGAGCGCGCACATTCTTCCTGCGGGCGCGCTTGTGCGGGTGAGCATGTTTGTGGCCGTGTCTGTGAGCGTGTTTGTGGGCGCGCTTGTGGGCCCGCTTGTGCGCACGCCTGTGGGCGCGCTTGTGAACACGCTTGGCACGACGCACTTTGCGCACTTTCCGGGCTCGCGGCCCTGCCGAGGCCTCCAGCGGAACGGCGAAGCAAAGCCCCAGCGCCAAAATGAGCCCAATTCGAACGGTGTTAGTCTGCATGGTTGTCTCCCTCTGAAGGCGAATGCCGCCTACTTGTGCACTCATAACGGCGCCGCTCACAGATGATTCACGGCGCCTCAGTCGTTTCGTTCTCCCCAGCGGTTAACCGACCAGCCACCGGTGAATGTCAGCGCAGTCGCCCAATCGTTGTGCGCACAGGTCCACCAGGGCATCTCCCGAATAACCGTCCGCTCCAGCCGGCGCCGTCTCCGGCCAGCGCAATTGCATGCCCTTGTTGAATTTGAGCCACGTTCCGCGCGGGTGATCGGCGGGAAAGTCCTTGGGCACGCGCCTGAGTCCTTCGCCTGCGATGTCGATGGGATGGAGGTCGGACAGCGCCGCGACCATCTTGGCGAAATCTTCGCCCTCCGGTCCTGCGATTCGCCGTCGAAAGCGACTGAGGCCGGCCGTGTCGAAGCCCATGCCGGTGGCAAATCCCAGCTCGTCAGGCGCAATTCGTACCCAGAGCGTCGGGGCAAACTTCTTGGGGGCGCCCTCCCAAAAACGCAGCAATAAGTGGCCTTTGTAGGGTGATTTATCCGGTGAAAACCGCAGGTCGTTGTTGATGGGCGCGATGGATCCGTTGGTCTTCGGTGCGCCGGTGATGTCGGGGCTGATGTCGGCCTGTAGGCGCTCAAGTAACGCGCTGACAAACGCCTTGGTCGGGTTGGCGATGAGGTGCGTGTAGTCCTTCTTTCGTGCGGCGAACTGTTCCTTGTCAAACGTGGCGAGGTCGCCAAGCAGGGCGAGCCCCTCTGGGGAGTAGCCGTCGAAGGGTGCGCTCATGCGGAGGCTCCTTGGGTGCGTTTCTTTGTCTTACGCGCATGCTTCGTTGGCTTTGGTTGGTTGGCAAACGCGATCGCCTCGATGAGCAGGTCGCGCAGTTCGCTCTCGTCAGCGGTAGGGAGGAGCGCCCACTCCTTGAACAGCCTGCCATTGGGCCGAAACTCAGCCGCGACGTCTTGGCCGATGAGGCCCACGACCCTGTCGGCTGGCAGTTTGACGATGATCTCCAACGTCTTGCTGTGGACCATGGCGACGAATTGGCCGTTCGTGCGCAGGCAGCGCGAGCCCATCATGGTGCCCTCGACTGCGGCGCCGGAACGGATGTGCGGTGCGGCGAGACGCCAGAAGAGGTCCTCTTGGTCGTGGGACATGGTCGGGCTCCGGGTTGGCTAGGTGCGCGCATTACGTTGTAGCGGACCCCGGGCGTTGTGTCACCGGAGCGTTGCGATTGCAGGGCAGGGTGATGACTTCAGGCGTCGGCTGCCGGGCGCCGAGATCATCGTCGGTACCCTCAGACCTCCCCCTCGACCCCAGGGGCGTGCAAGGCTACGATTTCTCGCCTCACCGCCGAAGGCACTCGTCCCCTCGCTGGGACTCGGGAGACAACATGGTCGATTCAGGCATGCCAGCCGGGCACAACGTCCTCGTGCACCGTATCCCAGCAGATGCCGGGACCTCCCTCGGCAAGATCGTGACCCTGCAAGACGTCGACGTGCAACCAAAGCACACCGAGTTGGCCGGCGAGCTCGGCATCGCCGCGGCGGTCACTGAGGCGCTGCTCTCCGCCGCACCGATGGAGGTGCAGCGGCTCATCTATGCCAGCTCTATCCCGCTGCACGACCCCCACATGGGTGGCTTCGCGCTGGCCGAAGCAGTGGGCATGGCCCCCGCCCACGCGATCGATCTGGGCAATCACTGCGCCGCTATCCTCGACGCCCTGTGGCTCACGCTGACCCTCTACAATGGGGAGACCAACCTCCTGGTGACCCCCACGCAACTCGGTCGTGGGCTCAGCGACGAGATGCGGCGTACCAAGCCGGGCAGTCTGCAGTGGTGTGATGGTGCGGCAGCTGTGGCGCTTGGGGGCGACGGACCTCATTTCCTCCGTCCGCTCGCTTACGTCACAACGACCGATCCCAAACTGCAGACCATGCTCAAGGTGTGCCCGCAGGACGTCGGCTATGAATACGATTTCCGCGAAGATGTAGCCGCGGAGTTTCAGTCCAAGGATCTGGTGATTGAGTTGGTGCTCATTCGCCGTGCGCTCGATGCTGCAGGGTGCGACGCGGACGAACTCGATGGCGTAGTCGTGGTCAATCGCGGCCGGCGCCGGACGCTGATGCTCGCTCCCGCGTTCGGCGTGTCACCCGAGCTGGTGATTTCGAGTCGAAAGGAGATTGGACACGGCGGTGGCGCCGACTTCTTCTACAACTTGCGGCTCTGGCTCGACGCGCAACAACCCGGCACCCACAAGCTGATGATGATCGGCAATGGGCTTGGTTACGCGTGGAGTGCCCTTTTGCTCGAAGTGACGATTTCCTGAAATGGGCAACATCCCGACCAGCATAGATAGCAGGCTGCAATCAAACCCAGGACCCACCATGACAGCGCGCCCTACTCTCCACCACATCCCCGTCTGCCCCTTCTCACAGCGTCTGGAGATTCTCCTCGCGCTCAAAGGGCTGAGTGACAAGCTGCAGTTTCACGTTGTCGATATCACCAAGCCGCGTGATCCTGAGCTGTTGCGAAAGACCCGTGGCACAACCTCTCTGCCGGTGCTCGAGCTGGAGGACGGACGCATTCTCAAGGAGAGCTTGGTCATCCTCCGGTATATCGAGGATCGATTCCCGACCCCAGCTGTCGCGCGGAAGGATCCGTACGAGCGCGCGGTGGAGAACATGCTCATCGCCAAGGAGGGGCCGTTCACCGCTGCCGGGTACATCATGGTCATGAACCAAGACCGCGAAAAACGGCAGGCGCGCGTCGATAAACTCACCGCGCTCTATGCTGATTTGGATGCGTTTCTTCGCCAACACAGCCCAGAGGGCACGTTTCTGTTTGACCGGATGGGGCTCGCAGAGGCGGTCTTCACACCGATGTTCATGCGATTTTGGTTTCTCGACTACTACGAGGACTTTCGTATCCCCGAGACGCCAGAATTTTCCCGTGTGAGGGCTTGGCATGACGCCTGCATCGCCCACCCGGCCGCGCAGCAAGTGAGTTACGACGAGATCATCAAGTTGTACTATGACTACGCCATTGGCGCGGGCAACGGCGCGCTCGCCACCGACCGTAACGTGTCGAGTTTTGTGTTCGAACCAGCTTGGCAAGACCGCCCGATGCCCCCGCGTGACAAATGGGCAGGCACGGCGACGGACGCGGAACTCGGTTTGGTTTGACGGAACGCGCCTGCTGATGGGCCAACGCCGCGGAGCCTTGAGCTACCTGCGCTTGGGTTTCCCGCGCCGCCGCCTTGGCCTGCCACCGTCTTGCTCCTCGGCCTCACGCCGCGCCAGATTGCGCGCCTGCCGTTGCCTACTGCGCTGCTCGTTGGACATGCCGCGCGGCGGATGGGGGCTATTCGGTCGGGCGACGTAGACCGCATGAATGCTGCCGCCCTTGCCCGACATCTTGCGCTCGAAATCAAAGCCGGCTCGGCTGAGGCGGGTCTCGAAGCGCTCGTCTGGATCTTCCCCCCACACCGCAAAGACGCCGTCTGCTCGCATGGCGCGGCGCGTCCGATGCAGTGCCGAACGACTATAGAACGGGTCATCCGCACGTTGCGTGAAGCTGTTGGGGCCTTCGTAGAGGTCGAGCACAATCGCATCATAGTTTGGTTGCTTGCGACCGATCACTTGGGCCACATCTGCGATTTCAAGCGTCACCCTGGGGTCGGCGAGTGCGTTCTGAGAGAGCGGCGCGAGAACGCCTTTGCACCAGCGAGCGACCACGGGATTGAGCTCAGCCACGTGAACGCTAGCGGTCTTTGGCAGCACATCGAGTGCGGCGCGTAGCGTCATCGCCATGCCGAGGCCGCCGATCAGAACGCGTGGCGAGGGCCTGTTGGCCACCAACTTGCAGGCCTCGTTGGCGAGGAAGATCTCCGACCGGGCGTTGCTGCTGCTCATGAGCACCCGGCCGCCGACGAGGATAAGGAAATCCTGCTCTCCCCGCTGCCGCAGTTCGAGTTTCCCCTCCCGGGTGTTGACCTGCTCGATGGTATTCCAGGGCCGCATCATTCCTCCGCACGGCCGACTGGCCCGCGGCCGGAGACTCTCAGGAATGGACGGCCACGTCGATACAGCTTCCGGGCCTACCAAGCGCTGACGCCGTTAGGCAGCGGCTGCAAGCGTCCGGGAGCGAGACCGCTGTCGCAACTCATGCCATGCGATGGAGACCGTTCCGCCGTCGCGCTCATAGGTAGACTCCCACTCTCCGAGGGTCTCCAGAACGGCGTGATCGACCAGCTGCAAATGCTCAAAGTGAACGAGGACATGTTGCGCCGGTGGCAGCTCCCGCAAGGCAGCCGTCAGCTCTGGCACCCGCACAAACGTCGCCGAACCAAGCATGTCGAACTCGATGCGGTCCTCTTCGTAGCTGACCTTGATTTCCAGGTGAGAAGCCTCCCACGCCAGCCGCAGCATGGAGGCTACAATACCGACCACGAGGCCATCGAGCAGACTCGTCAGCGTGATTGCGATCAGCGTCAGGGCGTAGATCGCGAACTCTCCGACGTTTCGTTTCTTAAGAGAACGCATCACGTCGACGTCGATGAGTTTCCACCCGATGGTCACCAGTACCGCGGCGAGGCTGGCGACCGGAATCAGCTCGATGGTGCTCGGCAACAGTAGAACGGCGATGATCAACCATACGGAGTGCAGGACCGCAGACCAACGCGTCGTGGCGCCAGCGTCGATGTTGGCGGTGCTTCGAACAATCACGCCTGTCACGGGCAGGCCACCCAACAGTCCCGAGAGCAGGTTGCCAGCCCCTTGCGCGACCAGCTCGTCATCCAACTCACTTGCGTCACCATCATGCAACCTGTCCACCGCTGCAGCGCACAGGAGTCCCTCGGCGCTGGCGATAAGGAACAGCGCGACCGCTGACAACAGCACGGCGGGCTTCAAGAGCTGAGACATGCCATCGAGCGTCGGCAAGGTGACAAGCGCGTCAAGTCCGGCCGGGACCTGCACCCGCGTGACCGACCAGCCGGACATTTCTGCCAACACTGTACCCGCCGCTACGGCCAGCAGCGCCGATGGAATCAGTCGCAGCGGGCCCGGCAGCCGCGGACGCAGCCGATTCCAGCCAAAGATCACCGCGAGCGATGTTATTCCCACGATACCGGCGGGGAGAAGGTGGCCCTTGGAACCGTTGGCGATCTCCGAGATCAGCGCTGGAAACTTGAGGTAGTTCTCCAGCCCGCCAGCAGCAGGTGCCGCATCGAAGAGCACATGCAATTGGCTTCCCAAGATGATGACACCGATACCTGCGAGCATGGCTTGCACGACCGACGGAGCCACTGCCCGAAACCAACCGCCGAGCTTCAGGCGGCCAGCGACCACCTGCAACGCGCCGGCGACCAACACCACCGGTGCGAGCGCGGCCAAACCGTGACTCTGAACAATCTCCAGGACAATGACCGCCAAACCTGCAGCGGGGCCACTGACCTGCAAGGGCGAGCCAGCCAAACTCCCCACAACTAGGCCGCCAATAATGCCGCTGACGATACCCATGGCCGGCGGTACACCGGACGCGATCGC
>JAGSHB010000044.1 GCA_023954815.1 Myxococcales bacterium
CCCGACGGCCCCGACGCCCGCCATCGAAGAGCCCAGCCCAGCGCGGGGACGCGATTGGAGCACGGGCATGTTCCGAATCAACGAGGAATCCGCGCTGCCGGAAGAGGATGACGAAATCAACGTCGCCGACGTGCCGGCCACAAAGCGGCGCTCCGGGTTGTTCACCATTCCTGAGGCCCGCGGTGGTGCTGAGCGGCAGCGCCCGACGACCGAACCAACGCTGGCCCGCGATGATCGCCAAGCTGGGTGGAGAAATACGCCTGCGGGTACGCCGCGAGCCAATGACGGTCAGCGGCGTGCAGCTGAATTCACCGGCGCACGCCGTCCTTCCGGGCAGTTTGCTGCCATGCGGCGTTCGGCTGGGCAATACGACATCCCCAGTCGACGGGTGCCTGCTGACTTCAACGCGCCGCCGGTGGCGCCGCCTTCCGAGCCTGTCGATCGCGTGCGCCAACGTACGACCGGTGGCTACGCGGCAAGGTCAGAGAGCGCCCCCAGCGACCAGCCTCCGACCCGTCGCCCGATCACACGTCCACAAGGGTCACTTGCCAAGAGCGAGACCCGTGAAGACGCACCGTGGGCCCCGAGTCAGCCGACCGAGCATCCCCCTGGCGTGCACGTCGATCCGCCACTTCTTGAGACCGGCCCGCACAACGAGCCGCGCCTGAGCGAAGAGTTTCGACGGGCGCAGGCGGCGCAACTCCCCAATGGCGATGCTGATTGGTAGCAGATCTACCGTGAACGATCGGCTCGTGGCTGATCGGCCCACGATTGCGCAATCAGTTTCGAGCTAGTGGTGGAGCGGCTGACTATCGCGGTCACCCGGTGTAGCTACGGCCATCTGCTCGGTGCGCTGCATGTCGATCACACCTCGGAGTCGGGCACGCTGCACGAGACGGCGCCGCATCAACCAGGGTCGCCAAAATTGAGCGGGCCGAGCGTAGCTGCCGCGTCCCACCTCGGGGCGATAGCGCAAGACCCTGGCGATAAAGTCGGCGGCGTTGTCGCGATATGGAGCCGGCCACCCCAACGCGATGGCGAACGAGGTCAGATCACTCCGCCCGATGCCCTCCACCGGAAGGCCGCGGCGGCGAAAACCGGCCAGCACGACGTCGTCTCGACTAAAGGGCTGCGGCAAATGAGCCAAGAAGTACTGCCACATAACGATTTCTTCGGTTGGACTCGGCGTCAGATTCACGACGTTTTGGCTGTGTTCCAAGATGAGATCGGAGTGGCTGCGGTTCGTGATCCGCTCCAGGCTGGTGCGCGCGGCCATACGCACCCCGGGATCGTCATCTGCCACCAGCGGCAACAACAGTTGCGCGGCCATCAGGGACCCAGAAGTGGCCAACAACTCAGCCGCGCGCCGCCGTACCACAAGTCGAGTGCCAGATGGACCTCTGAGGGTGCGCGGATCGAGGAGGCGCCGGGCGAGCTGCTCGGTCGCGCCGAGCTGTTCGAGTGTGTCCAACCAATGGCTAACCACGGCGGGGCTGTCCTCATCGAGTAGGGCCTGATCGAGCAGCTGAGGCAGGGTAGTAGGGCTGACCCAACGCAGGGCCTCTGCCGCACGGATGCGTACGTCAGCAGCCGGATCGTCGAGCAAGGTGCCCAAGCGCCGTGCGGATCGCTGATCTTCGTATAGACCGAGGAGGTAGGCGGCCCCTGCCCGCTTGACCGCGTTGGACGAACGCAGTGCGCGACGCAAACGACCTAGGCGGCGCCGCACGCTCTTCGATTGGCCGATGGCCCGGTGTGGCGCCCGCCCAGGCGCCAGACAACCCTCGCTGAGGTCGTCGGAAGCGCAGCCGATACGAATGTGCAGATGATCGTCGTGTGCCAGTGCCCGGCGTGGCTGGTGGAGCAGCCGCGCCACGCGGGCTTGCACCTCTTTGGGCTCCTTGCTCGCACGGGCGAAATCGAGCAGCGCCTTTCGCAGCCACCGGGCGATGAACAAGCGCTGCGGGCGAGCTGAGGGGCACTCCGACAGCGCGCGAACCAAGACCCAATTGGCTGGCACATCAAAGATCATCGGCTCGGGGCTGTCGCGGGCCGTCAGGTCGCGGGTGAAGTGATAGAGGTGCTCAGGCGTGGCGATCGAGCCGTCGGGCCGCCGGGCATAAAACGCGAGGTCCGCATCTCGGCCGTTGTTGTGCGAGACACTCCACGGCAAATCGCCACCGGAGCGGCGCGAAAAATTGCCCAGATGCAGCTTATGGCCCGGAAAAGCAGCAAATACACGAGCTGCGGCGCAGGTCACCAGCTCTTTGAGTTCGTCCGTCGTAAAGCGGGTATTCCTTGGAGCAACCTTGGCCAGGACGCGATGGTGAGGGCCTTCCAAGGACAGCTCTGCAGCGTTGGCGAGGTAGCCGGTCGTCACGGTGCCGACCGAGATCGAACCACGGGCCCGACTCGCGACCTGGGGATGATAACGCGGAGCGAGCGGCATGACCCACGGATGCAACCGTTCAGCTGGCGCCGCACGACCGCTGGGGCGCGACAGCGACGTGCCGCGCGGGCCGACGGAACTCGGCTGTGAGAGCGCCAGCGATGGAGCAAGAACAAGGAGAAGGAGGCTGCACAACCGACCGAAGCGCGCCAAACGGCGCCGGAGATTGTGCTCTACTGCATGCTCGTCGCGCATCGACAGGTCTCCAAGGCAACCCTCTCGAGCAACATAGCACCTCCGGGCAGCCACGCTAATTCGTCGACGTGCGCCGATGCAGAAATGACGCGTGCGTCTGCGGGTGGGAGGAGATGCGCCACCTGGGATTTGCAGACCGGTACGCTAGGCGACGTCCTCTTTCCGGCGTGCCCTTTGGACGCCGAACGCGCCAGCGACGAACTTCATCATGTAGCCACCGGCGCTGAGCAGGGAAAACACCATGCTCACAACGAGTAGCGCCAGACCGACGCGATGGTAGTCGATGACGGCCCGGAAGATTCCGAAGTTGGTGTCGACAGGAAAATGGACCAAGAGGCCACCGAGGCCCGTCATCTGAAGGGCGGTCTTCCATTTGCCGAAGCGATCTGAGGGCAGATGCATGCCCTCCTCCATCGCGATGGCGCGCAGGCCTGTGATGCCGATTTCCCGGGACAAAAGCAGCGCCACGAGCCAAGCGGGGGCGCGATCAAGACGGACGAGTTGCAGCAGGGTGACCATGACGAGCAGCTTGTCGGCCAGTGGGTCCATGAACCGGCCAAACATCGACTCGAGACCGAGTTTCCGTGCCAGCCAGCCGTCCAAGAAGTCCGTGACTGAGGCACCGAAGAACAGGAGGGCTGTCCAAAATGCGGCCCACCTTGCGTCCCATGCGCCATGAGCCAAGGGATCACTGAGGTCCATCAGCACAAATACAACCGGGATGATCGCGACGCGTGCCATGGTCAGCATGTTCGGCAAATTCAGCAGTTCCTCGCGCAGCGGAGAGGGGCGCGGGCGCTTCGAAGCAGGCTTGGTGTCTGTGGTCATGAGGCCTCGATTGGGGCGGACAGCGGCAGTGTAACCGACGATAGTCCGTAACGCCGGGCACTGTAACAGCGTCCAATGGTAGGAGCGACCCGGAATGCGGACCGCTGTTGA
The DNA here is from genome assembly GCA_023954815.1 of Myxococcales bacterium. Classification (GTDB taxonomy): domain Bacteria; phylum Myxococcota_A; class UBA9042; order UBA9042; family UBA9042; genus UBA9042. Next base: position 3,584 of record JAGSHB010000044.1, read on the forward strand.
GGCGTTTGTGATGAGTCCGGACGCAACCAGATGAAGCTATCCTTGGCGTACAAAGCAGCCGACTGGTATAGGCGAACTGCGAGCGATTGGCCCACGGGCCTGGAGGGAGTGAATGGACGCAATCCTGCTGAACTACATCGGCGCGGCGTTTTTGGGTGGCATCATCTTAAATGTCATGCCGTGCGTACTGCCGGTGTTGACCATGAAGGTCTTTCACATCATCGAACACTCCGGCGCCTCTCCCAAGGCCAATCGGATCCACGGGCTGGCCTATGCCGGCGGTGTGATGGCGACGTTCCTGATCTTTGCGCTCGCAGTGATCGCGATTCGAGCCGGTGGCGACTCCTTTGGCTGGGGTATGCAGTTTCAGAGCCCGGCGTTTGTCGCGGTGATGACTGCCCTCATCTTCGCGTTCGGACTCAACGCGCTGGGCGTCTTTGAGTTCACGATCAGCGTCGGCGGCGGTAAGGGTGGTGACGGCTACGCGGGCTCATTCATCAATGGCGTCGTCGCGTCGATCATGTCGACCCCGTGTTCTGCCCCATTTCTCGGCTCCGCAGCAGCTTTTGCCCTCGGCACTGGAGCCGTCTGGTGGCAGACCTTGCTGATGTTCCTCGTCATTGGGTTGGGCCTAGCCTTTCCATTCTTGTTGATCTCATTCGTGCCGGCCGTGGGCCGCATGTTGCCGCGACCGGGTGCGTGGATGGAGACCTTCAAGATGCTGATGGGCTTTACGCTCTTGGCAGCGACGATCTGGCTGTTCAGCGTCTTGCAGAGTCAGATTTCCAAAGACGGGGTGACTTGGTTCCTGGCGTTTCTGCTGGTGCTAGGTATGGCCCTGTGGTCGGTCGAGCACTTCGGCGGTCTCATGCACGGCCTGCAGCGCCGTCTGCTGGTTCGGGGGCTCGCTGCAGGTCTGGTTGTGGGCGCTGGCGTCTGGATGATCGACCTGACGCCGCCGGCGCGGGCAGCTGTCACGGTCGCGGACGGAGGCAACGCCCCCGTGGTCGTCGGTGAGCACATCAACTGGGCGCCCTTCAATGCCGCTCGGGTCACAACGGAAGGCGCCAAGCAGCGACCCGTGTTCATGGACTTCACCGCGGACTGGTGTGCCAACTGCAAGGCCAATGAGAAGCTGTTCATCGAGACCAGTCGCATCCGGGAAGTGCTGACGAAGACCGATATCTTGCCGATGAAGGCCGACATGACCAACGACGATGAAGAGATCGAGCGTTGGCTGACCAAGATCGGACGGTCCGGCATTCCGGCCTACGTCATCTTCATGCCGGACGGCACCCACGACCTACTTCCCGAGGCGATCACGACGGAGCTGCTCGCCAAGCGTCTGCTCGCCGCCGACAAGAAATACCCCGTCGGTAAGCGGCTCAAGGTCGCTCCCAAACCGAAGAAGAAAGCGCCCAAGGCGACAGCCCAGGGTTAGCCACTCGGCAGCAAATCACCCCGTTTATTCGCACAAAGGCCGCGTCTTCAGCTTGAGAAGACGCGGCCTTTGACGTGTGGGCTGCCAGAGACGGACCAGGGGCCACTACTTGCGCATGAACGCGGGCTTGTCGAACTCGGACGAGGTGGCGTCAGGCGAGAAGGGGTTGCGCATGACCGGCTCGCGCTTGAACTCAGGGCTCACGCGCTGAAACGTCGGCGAGTCCAAGTGGGCGGCGTGGGACGGACGCCGCTCGACGTTGGGCGGGGGAGGAATCTGGGCAGCCGGGGTGTGATAAGCGGCGGGACGCAGCGACGGCGGCTCAGCTGCTGCGGCCGACTCAGCGGCGGCCTCAGCCTCGCGGACACCGGCGTAGACCGGGACCTGCACGCTCTCAATGGGCGCTGCTTGCTGCTGCTCACCAGTCGACAGGCGCTGCTGCCAAGCCTGGCGCTCGTCCTCGCGCACGCGAGCCGCACGATCAAAGCCGGTGGCCACGACGGTAATGCGAATCTCGTCGCCCATGGATGGGTCGACCACGGCACCGAAGATGGTGTCCGTATCTTCATGGACTGCGTCCTGAATGAGACTCAGCGCTGCGTTTACGTCGCGGAGAGAGGTCTTGGGACCGCCAGTGATGTTCACCAACAGGCCGGTGGCCCCCTCGATGTGGACGTCTTCGAGCAATGGACTGCTGATGGCCTGGCTCGCGGCTTCACGGGCGCGATCTGGCCCCGAGGCGAGCCCCGTACCCATCAAGGCCATACCGCGGCCCTGCATGATGGTCACCACGTCAGCAAAATCGACGTTGATAAGGCCAGGCGTGAGGATGATGTCGCTGATGCCCCGGACCGCGTCGAGCAGCACCGAGTCGGCCAACTTAAACCCGTCTGTCAGGCTCGTATCGTCACCCGCGAGCTCTAGTAGGCGATCGTTTGGAATGACGATGAGGGTGTCGACGGCCTCGGCGAGTTCGCGCAGCCCAGCCTCGGCGCGGCGCGAACGACTGCGGCCTTCAAACGTGAACGGCCGCGTGACCACGGCAACCGTCAGCGCCCCGCATTCCCGGGCGATTCGCGCGATCACGGGCGCAGCGCCAGTACCGGTTCCGCCGCCCATTCCGGCGGTGACGAAGACCATGTCGGCGTCCTCGACAGCTTCGCGAATAGCGGCTTCGTCTTCGATGGCGGCGCGGTGACCGACCTCAGGACGTGCGCCAGCGCCAAGACCGCGCGTGACAGCCGTGCCCATCTGAATACACGTGGCAGCCAGGCTGCGTGTCAGCGCCTGCTGATCGGTATTCGCAACCACGTACTCGACGTGGTCAAGCGATGCCTCGACCATATTGTTGACGGCATTGCCGCCGCCACCGCCCACGCCGATGACCTTGATGCGTGCTCCGATTGGGGCGTCGCTCTCTACTTCTACAAACTCGAACATGACCCTGCTCCTTGCCGTGACTCGCCGCTCATCTCGCCCATGAGTGGGGTCACTTAAAATCCGCTGCTACGAGGCGCGCCCCAGGTAGCAGCCAGACGCCCTAGGCGAACGCCTCTCGAATCCAGTCGCGAAAGCGGCCGACCCAACCACTTCCGCCCTCGCCCGCCGCGGCGATCGCTTGCCGTCGTGCGCTCTCTGCGTCTTCGATGGCACCTTGATGAACCAAGCCCACTGCAGTGGAGTACGTGGAGGCTTTCACCAAGTCGTACAGACCACCGACAGGCCGTGGCTTGCCGATCCGCACGGGGAGGTTCAGGACGTCTTCACCGAGCTCCGCGATGCCTGGCAGCAGCGCTGTGCCGCCCGTCACCACCACGCCAGAGCCGAGTACGTCCGCGAAATTACTCGCCTGGACCTCACCCTCGACCAGTCGGAAGATCTCCTCCATCCGCGGCTCAATGATGTCGCAGAGCAGCGTGCGGCGCCGTTCGACCGGCTCACGCCCGCCGACACAAGCGACCTCGATGTTCTCGTCTTCCTCGACCATCTGGCTCAGCGCGCAACCGTGCTTGAGCTTGATGCGCTCGGCCTCTTTGCGCGGGGTGCGCAAGCCAACCGCGATGTCGTTGGTGATGTGATCGCCTCCGACGGGCAACACAGCAGAGTGCACGATGGCGCCGTTGTGAAAGACCGCGATGTCGGTCGTACCGCCGCCGATATCGACCATGACCACGCCGAGTTCTTTTTCGTCCTCTTCGAGCACCGCGAGGGCCGATGAGAGCAGCTCGCTATGAACCTTGAGCACGTGGAGGCCGGCCCGTTCGGCGCACTGCGACACATTCTGCACGCCGGAGTTCAGCGCGGTGATGATGTGCACATTGACCTGGAGCCGAGTGCCGTTGATGCCGACGGGATGCTTGATGCCATCGTTGTCGTCGACCAGGAACTCTTGGGGCACGGTGTGCACGATCTGCCGGTCTGCCGGGATCTGAACAGCGCGCGCGTTTTCGATCACGCGCTCCACGTCCTCGTGGCTGACCTCGCCATTGGCCACCGCGACAACGCCGCGGTTGTTGAACGACTTGAGGTGACCGCCCGACACGCCGATATAGACCGCCGCGACCGTGCAGCCGGCCATCAATTCGGCCTCATGCACCGCTCGGCGAATCGCCTCGGTCGTCTCGTCGGCGTGCACTACGACGCCCTTTTTGATGCCGTGAGAAGCCGTCATGCCAACGCCAATGACGTCGACGCTGCCGTCCTCACGCACTTCCCCAACGACGGCTGCCACCTTGGTGGTTCCGACATCGAGTCCGACGATGATCTCGTCTCTTCGTGCCATGCCTCGGTCCCTCCCCTGCCTCATGGTTTCTGGCCCGCATGACCCACCGGCCTGCGTCCCGCCCGATTCTTTTCGCCCTTCGCTGATTTGCGCTTGGCCGACTTGTTGTTTTGTGGCGCCGGCGGGCGCGGGCTCGATGGCCCCGCAGCCCGGCGCAAAGGCGGTAGCGCCGCCCACTTGCTCGCAGCCACGGCGTCGACGATCGCGCGCTCAGGCCTGGAAGCGTCGTCCATCAACACGTACCGCAGACGCTCTCCGCGTTTTTCCAGCGCGCCCAGCAGACGATCGAGCTGCGCGATGACCCGAGACAGGTCCTCGCCATCGCGATGCCCAATACGAACTTCTGAAGCGTCCCGGGCAGACATGACGGTCACACCGAGCACGGGATCCCAGCTCACTTCGCCGATCGGGAAGCGCTGGGCTACCGAGGTTTCACGCCACCGGAGCACCACAGAGAGCAATCGCGTCAGGGTGCGGCGCGCCAAGGCACGGTGGGCCGCCTTTGCACGACCAGCAGCGTCTTTGGCCTTGCCATCCCACCGCAGCATTTTCAGCGAAATACCCGTGATCACAGGTAGCTCGTGGCTGGCGCCGAGATCGAGGGACTTGATGAAATTGCCGCCAGCGTCCACTAGAACGACAGCGCCGTCGACGACCATCGCAGCGGGAACGTGCTCGGATACGCGCACGTGCACCGTGCCTGGCATCTCGATGCGCACAATTGCGTGACTAATCCAGGGCAATTCTTCGATAGCCACCTTCACCTGTTGCGTCGACACACCGAGCAACGGCGCGCCAACGGCGAGCCCAGACGCAGCAATTAGCTCGGATTCTTCGGTTCGCAGCGCGCCATCGACTTCAAACGCGCGCACTTTGAACTGCTTGGTGCGGGAAGAGTAGCTGTCCATGGACATGGCCACACCAATCACCAAGGCAATGCACACACCGGCCGTGACGGCAGCACCAATGCGAGCCAAGACCACGCGCGGCTGGATAACCAGCCCATCGTCGTGACCTTGGCTCGGCACCTCGGTTGGATGATGACGCCGAGTGGTCAGCCAGTGCCGAACCCGCACAAACCAAGCCATCAGCCCGAACCGCTGGGGTTTGGGCCGATGATTTCGGCTGTTGCGACGGTTGACAGGCCTGTTCACCAGCGTCCCTCCATAAGCGCGTCGCAATCTCTGACGACAGCTTCCGCAGCATCTGGCCTTGCGACCTCGCGTGCCCCATCTGAGGCCCGCTGCAGTGCGGTATTATCAGTCAACACCGAGGCGATCCGTTGCGCTAGTTTTTCGCTATTCCAGTCTTTTTGGCGACTCCAGAATCCACCGCCCGCAGCACAAAACGCCGCTGCATTGGCGGCTTGGTGATCGCCTGCCGCATAGGGGAAAGGAACCAGTAAAGCGGGTAGTGCGCTGGCGGCGAGCTCCGAAACGGTGCCAGAGCCCGATCGGGTGATGCCCAGGTCTGCCCAAGCGAGGGCCGCAGCCATGTCATCGATGTAGGAAACGACCTCGCAGGGTAGCTCCGATTCGGCGTAAGCCGCCTGCACGGGCGCGGCCTCGAGCTTGCCGACTTGGTGACGCACAATCAGGCGGATGTCGTCGGCCGCTAGAAGCTTTGCCACCGCGCCCAGCAACGCAGGCACATTGTCATTGAGAAAGAGCGCACCCTGACTGCCGCCAACGACGAGCACCCGACGCTCCGTTGGGCCTTCGGACAGCTCTTCGCGGGTGACATTGGCAATCTCAGCACGGACAGGATTACCGGTGACGCAGATCTTCTTCGTCGGAAAGGCTGATTTTGCAGCCTCAAAGCCGAGGTAGACGCGGTCGACCAGACGCCCGAGCACCTTGTTGGTCATGCCAGGAACAGCGTTGCTCTCGTGAATAGCGGTCCGTACCCGCATCAATTTGGCGGCGAGAACCGCTGCCCCGGAAGCGTATCCGCCGACGCCGATAACCAGCGACGCGCCCTGACCGCGAATCAAACGACGAGCCTGCAAGATGCCGCGCCATAGGCCCAGAAGCCCGCGCAATTTACCCAACAAGCCGGCACCGACCAGCCGGGTACCTTCGACGAGCTCGATGCGATAGCCGCGCGCAGGCACGAGACGCGCCTCCAGCCCCTTGGCCGTGCCGATGAACAGCACATCAGCGCCGGGATGGGCCGCGACAAAGGCGTCGGCGATGGCCAATGCGGGGTTGACGTGACCGCCGGTTCCGCCGCCAGCGATGACGATGTGAGGAGAGGCGCTCATGGGCGAGGCACCTCACGAGATGCGCGCCAAACCCTTGTATTTCCGGGACGCTTCTTTCCAAACTTCGGGAGATCAGGCAGCACGAGGTCGGGATTTCCACCGCGACCGACGTTGAGCAAAATGCCCGCGGCCATGCTCATCACGATGAGAGACGTGCCGCCGTAGCTCACGAAGGGCAGCGTCAGCCCCTTGGTGGGGAGCAGCCCCAAGACGACGCCGAAATTGACCGCCGCCTGCACACCGAACAGCACGGTGAGACCGATGGCGAGCAGGCGACCGAACTCGTCGCGGGCCGATAGGGCGATGCGCAACCCGCGGTAGATAAGGAAGATGAAGCAGACTGCGATGAACATGATGCCGACCAGCCCCAGCTCCTCGCCGACGATGGCCAGCACAAAATCGGTGTGAGCCTCAGGCACAAAACCCAACTTTTGGTGGGACGCACCGAGCCCTCTGCCGAAAAATCCGCCCATGGCCACAGCCAGCTTCGAGTTCCAGAGCTGGTAGCCGACGTCGGCGCGATGCTCAAAGTTGTCGATAAAAGCGGTAATTCGCCGACTACGCATCGGATTATGGGCAAGAAAGACACCGAGTAAGCTCACGCCACTGAGTCCAATGAACACCAGCGGGGCCACGCGAGCGCCAGCGACGAACGTCATTGTGAAGAGAAGAACCGCGAGCACCAGCGCGGTACCCAAGTCCGGCTGCTTCATGCAGAGCAGCCCCAACACCGACCACACCATGAAGTGAGGCAGGAGGCCGACATGGAAGGTCTGGATGGAGTTACGCTCCGCCTTTTTGGACAAGGAGCGAGCTAGGTAGGCGACGAAGATGACCTTGGCCAGCTCTGCGGGTTGGAAGGAAAACCCACCGATGGCCAACCAGCGCGTCGCGCGATTACGGGTGATACCGAAGATAGGAACGAGCACCAACGCAAAGAGCGCCACAGCCATGGCGGGATAGGCCAGCTTCTTCCACATCTGATACGGCATGTTCGCAAAGAGCAGCAGCGTGAAGGTCGCCACGCCGATGAAGCGGAGATGACGGGTGAGGAACATGTGCTCGTCGCCAAAACGATGCACTGCAAGGTAGTAGGACGCCGAAAACGCCATGACGATACCCATCACCGCCAAGGCCGCGACGACCGAGAGCAGCGCCCAATCCATACCGACCGGGTGACGAACCAAGTCTTCATCGCTCACGGGCATGTTGGGGCCACGGTGAGAGACGAGCGTGGGCCCCGATAGCGAGCCGAGGGAGGGCTCGCCAGCGTAGGCAGATCCGGATGCGGTTGGGGGGACCGAAGACACGACTACCTCAACTTGAGACTGGCTAGGGCGACGAGCGCCAAGATGATGGAAATAATCCAAAAACGAACGGTAACGCGCGGCTCAGGCCACCCCTTCTTCTCGAAGTGATGGTGAATCGGCGCCATGCGGAAGACGCGCTTGCCGGTGAGCTTGAACGAGGTGGTCTGCGTGATGACGCTGAGGGCCTCGACGACGAAAATTCCCCCGATAATCAGGGTCAGAAGCTCGTTTTTGGACAGGATAGCGAACATGCCGAGGGTGCCACCAAGGGCTAACGCACCGACATCACCCATGAAAACCTGAGCGGGAAAGGTGTTGTACCAGAGAAACCCAACGCCAGCTCCGATGACCGCAGCGGCGACGACGGCGAGTTCTTGGGCGCCGGGTACGCTGGGAATCAGCAGGTAGTCACTCATCACGAATTGGTGGATGGCGCCGTCGACTTCGAGACCGATGCTGCCGCCGCTCAGATAGCAGAGCACCGCGAAGACCGTGCTTGCGACCATGACGGGGACGATGGCGAGACCGTCGAGACCGTCGGTCAGGTTGACTGCGTTGGACAGGCCGACGATGCCGACTGCCGCGCCGATGCCGTAGAGCCACGCCGGGAGAACGAGACTAAAGGCCTGCGCGCTGACGAAGGGCACGTACATGTGGGTGTCGGCGAGCTGTTCGCCGAGGGTGCCGCTGTACATGAGGTAGCAGACCAGTCCCGCGACCGAGAACTGAACGGCGAGCTTCTGCTTCCCCGTTACACCCTTGGTGTTCTTGTAGCGGATCTTCAGGAAGTCATCGACGAAACCGAGCAGGCCGTAGGTCAATGTCGGGATCATCGTCAGCCAGACGAAGGGGCTGCGAATGTCCCCCCAGAGACCAACGGAGACGGCCAGGGCGACCAAGATCAGCACGCCGCCCATCGTCGGCGTTCCGGCCTTCGAAAAGTGGCTCTCGGGTCCATCTGAGCGGACCACCTGCCCGAGCTGTTTCGCCTGCAAACGCCTGATAAACCAGGGGTAAAGTGCCATAGCGATGAGCAATGACGTACCCATGGCACCGATGGTGCGGAAGGTGACGTATCGAAAAACGTTGAGGGGACCGAATTGGTCACGCATCAACTCAGAGAGCCACAGAAACACGATCTTCCTCCAAAGCGATGGTCGCGCCATCGTTGGATGGGCCGGGGCCAGCCGTGGGGCTAGCCGTGGATGAATGGGGTGCAGCAGCAGCGCTCAGAGCGGCGATGACCGTTTCCATGCGCGCGCCGCGTGAGCCTTTGACCAAGATGGTGCGGGCGCCGCTGGCAAGAACCTTGGCAGCGGCGTCGGTGTCACCGGTGAAGGCAAAGGCCGCTTCGAGCCCAGCTTGGCGAGCGCCGCGAACCGTGTCCGCTGCGAATTGGCCACGCGCGAGCAAGAGCTGCACACCGAGATCGGCAGCATCTGCGCCGGCTTGGGCGTGAAGCGCCGCGGCCTGCGGTCCGAGCTCCAGCATGTCGCCGAGAACAGCTGCATGGGGGCCGGCGAGCCCGGTGAGCGACTGCAAGGCCACGCGAACAGATGCGGGGTTGGCGTTGTAACAATCTTCAAGGACCAGACGATCACCTAGTGGCATCGGGCGCATCCGCTGACCGACCGGCTCGAAGCGTGCCAGTGCCCGCGCGGCGGCGACGACGTTGACCCCGGTGGCCGAGGCAATCGCGAGAGCCGTCAGCGCGTTGTGGACCATGTGAACGCCAATCGCGGGCAGCGTGACCGGCACCTGTAGCCCGCAGACGCTGGCGACAAATCGTTGGCTGAGTGCGTCAACCTGCACGTCGCCCACCACATGCACATCGGCGGGCGCAGCGATACCGACCGTCAAGATGGTGCCTGGAAGCTCGGCGAGATGCGGCGCGATGAGTGCGTCGCCAGCGGGCACGATGGCTGTGCCACCTGGCCGCAGACGGCGCAGGAGATCGGTCTTTTCTGCGGCAACCCCTTCGATGCTGCCCAGGCCCTCAAGGTGAGCGGCGGCAACGTTGGTGATAACGGCGACGTCGGGCTCGGCGATCCGGCCAAGCTCGGTGATTTCACCAGGAATGCTCATGCCGCATTCGACGACCGCATAGTCGTGATCGGCCCGTAGTCGCGCCAAGGTCTGAGGCACACCGATGCGGTTGTTGTGGTTCTTGAACGTGCGCAACACGTGGCCGGCGGCTCCCAGCGCCAAGGCGGTGAGCTCCTTGGTGGTCGTCTTGCCATTGCTGCCGGTGATGCAAACCACGGGGCCTCGGAATTGGCGACGATGAGCCAACGCGAGATCTCCCAGCGCGACGAGGGTGTCCGCGGTCTCGCACACCCAGGTGTCACCGTGGGCCAAGCGCTCGTCGGCGCGCCCTTGTTCGCAGATGAGGCCGGCAGCACCGAGCTCAACGGCTTTCTGTAGATAGCTGTGACCGTCGAACCGCTCGCCGACGAGCGCCACAAAGAGGGCTCCCGGCGAAATATGCCGGCTATCTGTCGTGAGCGTCGTCGTTGTCGCTGCCCCGCCCGAGCTCTGACCGCCCGTGGCTGCGGCAGCACGGGCCCCATCAAATGAAAAGTCGCTGAGGCCATCGACCGAGTACGCTGTGGCCACTTCCGCCGGGCGACGTTGCGCGCACCAGCGGCGGGCGATGGCAGCGTCGTCGAAGGGGCGGACCTCGGTACCGATGGTCTGTGTGGTCTCGTGACCTTTGCCAGCGATGATCAGCACATCGCCGGGAGACAGGACGCCAATCGCCCGGCGAATAGCATCGGCACGGTCGGCGTCGACACAGTATAGGTGCTCCCCCGGGGCGCGCGCGAGCGTCGAAGGAACCAGCCGGGTCAACTGCCGCGCGCCCGTACTCGCCAAGCCCTGGGCGACGGGAATCAGGATGGCGTCCGGGGACTCAGTGCGTGGATTGTCAGAGGTCGCGAAGGCAATATCGGCGGCGCCAGCAGCGGCCCCCATAGGCGCACGCTTGCCTTTGTCGCGGTCGCCACCGCAACCAAAGACGACCACCAATTTCCCCTCGGCAGCGGTAAGCTCACGCCCCATGGCGAGCACCTGACTCAGCGCATCGGGGGTATGGGCATAGTCCACTAAAATCAGCGCGCCGAGCCTGTTTGCCACCGGCTCCAACCGACCTCTTGGCGCGGTGAGAGACTGGCAGGCCTTCGTGATTTCATCGACTTTCAGCCCGAGATCCCGGGCAAATAGCGCTGCGACAACGAGGTTGTGAGCGTTGTGTCGGCCCAGCAGCGACGCATGCAGCGCCATGACGTCCGCACCGATGTGAAGCCGCAGCCGCAGACCGTGCTGGTCCATCTGAAGGCCAGCAACCTGCGCCTGCGCGGTGGGATCAGCTCCGAAGCTGTAGGCGCGGATGTTGTCTGTGCCAGCCACGGCGCGTGCGTGGGCATCGTCGGCGTTGACCCAAGCTGGACTGCTCGTGGGCAACAACTCAGAGAACAGGCGTGTCTTTGCCGCGGCGTAGGATTGTAGATCCCCATGATAGTCGAGGTGATCACGGCTGAGATTGGTCCACGCCGCGCCTGAGATATGGGTGCCGAGCAACCTGCCCTGGTCCAACGCATGGGAGCTGGCTTCAAGGACGACCACTTCAAAGCCGCGCGCCGCAAGTGCGGCCAGCCGCAGTTGCAGATCGACGGCGTCAGGCGTGGTCAGACCGCCAGACTCGATGCCATCTGCCGTCCACAGACCGAGCGTCCCCAGGGCCGCAGCCTTGCGACCGGCGGCACAGAGCAGCTGAGCGGTCAGCGTGGCCGTCGTCGTCTTGCCGTTGGTCCCTGTAATCGCGAGGACGCGCATCTTGCGGCTCGGATGTCCGGCGAGAGCGCTGGCGAGCGGGCCGGCGACCCGTCGCGGGTCGGGGACGCGTACGAGAACTGTCTGCTGGGCGAGTTCGGGGTCAATAACCGCATCCTCGGCGACCACCGCAGCGACTGCGCCAGATGCGATGGCAGACGGTAGAAAGTCGAGTCCGCGAACGGAGAGACCATCGCGCGCCACAAAGAGCGTTCCAGGAACCACCCGACGCGAATCGTTATGCACGGCGGTAATCTCGACGTTTGGCGATGCCAATTGCGCCTGCGCGGGATCGAGTCCGGCGCTGCGTAGGAGGTCGACAAGCTTCATGGCCGGTCCTCCTGGGCGTAGGATTCGGCGGACGCGACCGCACTGATTCGAGCCAGCCGCAATCTGACAGCGTGCCCCTGTTTCACCATCACACCCGCTGCCGGGCGCTGGGTCAGCACGACCCCAGAGCCCTTGGCGCGCACGGCAAGCCCCTCACGAGACAGACGATCCATCGCTTGCGGCAACGGCAGGCCGCGTAGATCCGGCACACGAAGTCGACCCGGGCGAAGTGCCGCCAGCGGCGCGGTTGGCTGATCGACCTCGTCCGCCTCTGCCGGCTTATTTCGCGCCAGCTTGGCCAGCGCGCGGGCGCGACGCTTCTCAGCACGCTCGCGGGCTTTAGCGGGATCGTCAAAGGCCAAATACGGCGCCCCCGGACTGGCCGGAACACCGAGGTAGGGCAGCGCAAACCGAGCGATCTCACGGACCACAGGTGCCGCGATGGCTCCGCCGGTGCGGATGATAATGCTCGGGTATTTCTTGTGACGTTTCATCGGAGTATCGATCGCGACAAAGATGGCCAAACGGGGCTTTTCAGCCGGAACCAAGCCAATAAAGCTCGCGACCCAGTGGGTCTTCGAATAGCCGCCCTTGGGGTCATACTGCTGCGCCGTGCCGGTCTTGCCGGCCATCTTGTAGTTGTCGAGGCGACCTCGCCGGGCAGTGCCGCCCTTTTCACAGACGGTGGCCATGGCATCGACGACTTGGCGCGACACCTTCCGACTCAACACACGCCGACCACGCTCGACCTCAAAGGGCTGGGTCAGCGTGCCATCTGCGGTTCGAACCGAATGCAACAACCGCGGACGCCGAAACACGCCGCCGTTGCCGATCACGCTGAACGCATTGACCACCTGCAGCGCCGTCACCGCGACGCCCTGGCCGAACGCGATGTTGGCAAACTTCACTGGGCGCCAATACTTGGAGTTCGACAGCTGCCCGGCGATTTCACCGACCAACCCCACATCTGTGCGCCGACCGATCCCAAACGCCCGCAGGTACTTCTCCAGCTTGTCCTTCTTCAGGCGCCAAGCGATTTTCGCGAGACAGACATTCGACGACACCTTGATGCACTCGGTCGCTGTGAGATCGCCGTGACTGTGGCTGTCGCGAATCAGCTTACCCGGCACACGGAACCCGCCTGCGGCATTGAAATGCGTGTGGGGCTTCACCTTGTCTTCCTGTAACGCGGCGGCGTAGGTCAGCACTTTCAGCGTGCTGCCTGGCTCAAATTGCTCGGAGATTGCGCGGTTACGCATGGCTTGGCGCGGAATGCGCTTGGTTTCATTGGGATCGACCTGCGGCGTCTGGGCCATGGCCAAGATCTCCCCTGTATGGACGTCCATGACCACTGCGATGCCGAACTTCGCCCGCCCTTCCCGGACGCCAGCGACGAGTTGATGCTCGGCTACGGCCTGGATCTTCTCGTCGATCGTCAGGGTCAGCGAGCGACCACCAAAGTGGGTCGAATCGGGCGCCCCGTGAAAATACATCCGCTCGGCATCGCGGTTCTTGTGGGCGCGAATCTCGACGGTCTGGCCGCGTAGCTGGCTGTCGAAGGAGCGCTCCACATTGCCGGACCAGTTGCGACGACCGATGAGGGAACCCGCAAGTTTGTGATTGGGATAGTAGCGGGCAAAACCCTGCTCGATACCGACGCCCGGCAACTTTCCGTCCTTGCGCAGGGCCCGAATTGCGCGGCTCTGGTCGATGCTGAGGTCTTTCACCAAGTACGAAAACGCGCGCTTCCGACTGAGCCTCTTCAGCACGTCCGAGCGACTCGCTCCGGTGATTTTTGCAATGCGTTTGGCCACCTGCCGCCGCGTCCTACGCACGTCCGGATGGCTGTCTTTGAGCTTGCGAGCGTTCGGGCGGTTGGGGCGGACCCAGCGGGGATCGCAGGTCAGATGCTCGGTTCGCACATCAGCGGCCAGGGTCACGCCATGACGGTCACGCACATCACCGCGCCGAGTACGCACCTTGCGATGATAGGTCGAGTTCTGCTCGGCGTAGCGGCGCACTTCATCGACGTGGGCCACGTGAAAGGCCGCGCCACCGACACAAGCGAGCAACCACAACCCACAAATGAGCACCACAACTTGCGCCCGGCGACGGGTACGCTGGTAGCGTGCCCGCGGCGAGGGGCCGTCTCTATCGACGAGCGAGATTTTACGAAGACGCGAGCTCATTGGCAGCCCCCGTTGTGCGCGAGATCCACCCGAGCTGCACACCGTTTGCTGAGCAAGCTGCCGCCAGCCAGCGTCTGGCATTGCTTATAGGACGCCTCCGCCTTGGCCCCCTGATGAGAGCGGCAGTACAGGTTGCCAAGGGAGAAGTGGAAGGTCGCTACCTTCGGGCACCGCTTCACGGCGACCTCAAGGTGACGCTGGGCCTCTCGCCTGTCGCCGCGCTTTTCTGCTAGCAAACCAAGGTTTCGGTGCCCCTGACAGAAGCGCGGGTTGATGAACACGGCCATCCGCAGGTGCTTTCCAGCCTCTGCCAATCGACCCATTTTCAGGTAGGCCCAGCCGATGTTGTTGTAGGGCAAATACGGAGTTGTATAGGTCGGCTGCTTGAGCAGCGGCTTGAGGACATCGATGGCGTCCTGCCAGCGTTCAAGCTCCAAGTAGGTGACGCCGAGATGATTGCGAGCTGCGAAGAACTGGGGCCTGCGTTTGAGCGCACGCTTGAAGTCCAGGACCGCCTCTTCGTAGCGCTTGCGCCCAAAGTGGATGAACCCAAAGAGATAGCGGCTGTCAGCGTGACCGACGTCGTACTGAAACGCCTTCACGAGCTGCTGGATGGCGAGGTCAACGCTATGGGCGTGGAAGTAACCGGCGGCCAGCTTGTAGTGAAAGTCAGCTTTGTCCTTACGTTTCTTGGCCTCAATCTGGGAAGAGCCGCACCCTGCGAACAAGACCACGACCAGCAGGCAAAGCGCCCGAGCGAGGTAGTGTGCGTGGGAAGCGTGCCAAGACCGATTCTCCGTGTAGGTCATCACTTGACCTCCACGTGAGAGCCAGGCTTTGGGCTCTGCATTTGCAGCTGATGTTTCGCTTCTCGGGCCAGTTCCACGGGCTGCTTTTTACCGGTGAGCTGCGCACCCAGACGCCGATTGATCTCGACCTGCTCACGCAATTGGTCGTGTACTTGAGCCAACTGATGAGCGGCGCGTACGCCAGCAGACCGCTCCTCGACCCGGCGAATACCGAGCCAAGCGACCAGCGTGGCGACGAGAAAAATTCCAACCACGCGCCACCAGAAAAAGCGCTCGGATGCTTCAGCACGCGCGATAGCAGAGCGGGTGAGCGCCTCAGCTCTTAGCTTGGCACGGTTGGAGGTGGGACGGTTCACGATGACCTGCCCCCACGCCGCTCGCGACGTTTGCCCTTGCTGGTCTTTTCCACCGCATCCGTCGGGCTGCGACGACGGAGGACGCGCAACTTCGCGCTTCGAGCGCGCGGGTTGCTCCGCGTCTCGCCATCAGACGGCAGCTGTGGCTTCTTCGTCTGGCGGGTAAAGTCGCTGTCTTTTCTCGGCGCAAACTCTCGAAACACTTGTTTGACGGCGCGATCTTCGCCGCTGTGAAACGAAATCACGGCGAAGATTCCGCCGGGCGCGAGGAGCGGCGGCGCAGTCTGAAGCAGGGTTTCCAGCTCACCCAACTCATCATTGACCCACATGCGCAGGGCTTGGAATACGAGGGTTGCTGGGTGTGTCTTGCCACCGCGCGGCATGGCTGAGGCGACGCGCGCTGCTAGCTCTCCCGTAGTCTGGACACCGTCCTGCCAGGCATCGAGGACGACATCTGCGACCCGCCGAGACGCTCGAATATCGCCGTAGTGATAGAGAATGTCCGCGAGATCTTGCTTCGATACACCCGCGAGTCGCTCCCGCAGCGGCAGCCCACGAGTCGGATCCATACGCATGTCTAGGGGACCATCGTGGCGGAAGGAAAAGCCGCGATCAGCGGTGTCGAGTTGATGGGATGACACCCCGAGATCGGCGACGACCCCCGACAGTTGCGTCAGCCCCTGCTCCTCGCAGACCTTTGCAAGCTCACTAAATGACGCGTGGACCGGTCGAAACCGGTCGCCGAACTCAGCCAACCGCTCGCCGGCGGCAGCGAGCGCGGCGGGATCTCTGTCCAATCCGAGGACCCTCGCCTCCGGTAGCTGCGCCAAGATGGCGGCGGTATGGCCACCACCACCTAGCGTGCAGTCGACGATCCACCCTTCTGGCACGCCGACGAGCGCGTCGACAACCGGCTGCTGCATCACGGTGATGTGGGCAAATCCGGAAGGGGCGGTTGCAGATGAATCTGAGGGCGAGCTGATGTTCATCACAACCCCAACTCGGCGAGCGCTGCCCGCAAATCAGGCAACTGCGCTGCTGCTGCTGCAGACTCGGCACGCCAATGGGCGACTTCATACAGATCGAATGTATCGCCCTGGCCGACGGCTGCTAGCTCAGAGCTAGCCGAGATGCTGGCGTGGTCCCGCAACTCCTGGGGTAGCAAGATACGACCGTGGCCGTCGGGCGTGACTTCGGCGGCACAACCGAATTGCAGTTTCTTGACCACCGAAACAACCGGGTGACTCTGCGGCAGCGCGGAGACGGCAGCCACGCGCTGCTCCCACTTCGCCATGGGATATGCGGTGATACATGCATCAGTTAACGAACGAACAAGAACCAAACGGAAGTCCCCGCCACCGTCCAACTGGCGCCGAAACGCTGCTGGAACGCTCACGCGGGACTTGGCGTCCGTGCGCTGAACGTGTGTGCCGAGAAACATGACAGTCACTGGAAGCCCCGCTTTCCTATTCTTTCCTACTTCATACCACTTCATCCCACTAATCGAGAGTATGGAGCCCATTTGAGGGGTGTCAATGGCGATTCCTTCGGAAAGTCCAGGGTTTCCGCGCGTGGGAGGCTTCAAAATTCGAGACCGTTCACAATTTCCCTAAGCGCCACGCACAGATCCCAGACGTCACGATGTCGATCGTAAAATCCCGTGGCCCGAGCCAGCTCACAGCGGGTTCGCCCGGAACACTCACGCAATCAAAAACAATAAACACTAGTATTTTTAAGAAGATACAAAGAGACTTGCCAAATCTACTGAGTGTGGATCGGGAGCGATCGCTGGCGATCTGAGAGTTCAAAAACCGGGTTGTTTGAGTCCACAGAAGCGGCCTTATGGAGCGATCCGAGCGCTATTGCTGATGAACAACCGGCGGGTACAATCGCACCGTGTCCTGGAGGTCCCGATGATGGCTACCCTGCTGCAAACCATAGTGAAGCCGAGCGTCTCAACGACCGAACGGGCGGCGAACGAGCGAGCGCTGAGGCAAGGTGATGGTGACGGGACAGCACCTCCCGTTGACGTCGGGCGGGTCGTCGGGCTGATCGTCTGTCTGACGTTGAGTATCGCCGGCTGCGGGACAGATCCTTCGCCCGCTCAGACGCCGAGCGATGGGTCGGGGACGTTCAGCTGCCCCAAAGTGATCATCGGCAACCCTGAACAGCCAGTTTCTACGGGTGATCTGAATATAGCAGTGTCCGTCCTCGGCAAAAAGTACGACGTGAAAGGCTCAGTGGTCCAACCCACCAGCTGTACGGCGCAGTCTCCATGCCCGCTGGTCGTGATCGTCCCAGATCGCGATGCAAATCCGTGGCCGGAGTTTAACCAGCCAGCCAAACTGCTCGCAGGCAACGCTGGCGTCGTGGTGGCCATCTTCAACTTGCCCGGCCGCGGCAACGGAGGGTTGGCCTCCGAGGGCACGGATGACTACGGGGGCACCCATCACACCACAGCGGTCAAGGAGATCATGCGAGTCGTGCGTTCTCGCAAGTTCGTTGACGACAGCAAGACTGGTTTCGTTTCAATCGGGTACGGCCTCGTTCCAACGGCATCGGCATTCAAAATCTTCGGCCCCAACACGCTGAAGGACACCTTGTTCCTCATCGATGTGGAGGGTCCCACCGACCGTTGCGCGGCCAGCCAAGCACCGCAAAAGGTCACGAAGGGGATCGGGCCTGACCATGGGCCAGGCGTGACCGACTCTGCCTGCCACTTTGACAAGGATGGTACGAGCGCAGAGGTGTATCCAGGCGCATCTGGAGACGTGCCTGCCAGTATCGCATGTGCCACTGGGGCGTGGCCGATCACCAAGACAGGCGAAGACTGCACCAGCGACTGGTGGGCCGGTCGGGAGCCGGCTACGACGCTGAAGTCCTTTCCTGCGCGCTACCAAAGACTGCAGTTTGTGCACGACGCGCGCCTGCCGACACATTGGTCCAGCCGTGTTGCTATCGGCGCCGTGTCTCAGTCCAAAAGCAGCTCCTATTTCGGCCTGAACGACATGCAACCGTGTCAAACTCCGCTGAGCGACGAAACCTGTAATGGCCTGACCGGCGGGCAACAGTGTTGGTTGTCTGGGGCTTGGGGGACGGGACGTGCGCCTGGCA
Organism: Myxococcales bacterium; assembly: GCA_023954815.1. Lineage (GTDB taxonomy): Bacteria > Myxococcota_A > UBA9042 > UBA9042 > UBA9042 > UBA9042. The sequence continues at coordinate 22,009 of JAGSHB010000044.1, forward strand.
GCTTTGGTGGGCCACAGTGGTGCGAAGTGACGACCACGGAACTATTTGCGTTGATCTTACCGAAGTACGTTGGCCGCATGCTGGACACGAAGACGTACCCAAACTGCAAGTAGGCAATGTCCCGGAGTAGTTGATGAGCGAAATCCCAGCAGCGACCGTGGTCTTGTTGCGCGCTGCCCATGCCAGCCCCGAAGTATTCCTCATTCGGCGACATGGAAAGAGCGGGTTCATGGCCGGAGCGACCGTATTTCCAGGCGGAAAGGTCGATCTTCTCGATGCCGATGCGGACAGCTGCGGCCGCACGCCAGCGCAATGTGCGGCGTTGCTAGGGGTCACAGATGTGGCTGCTGCTCATGCCAGTTTTGTCGCCGCAGTGCGCGAACTCCATGAAGAGGCGCACGTCGTCTTGGCGAGGGATAGAGACGGAAACCTGCCGTCAACGACCCAGGTGGAAGCGCTGAACGTGGAACTCGATGGGCTGAGACAGGGACATCGAATCGAAGCGGCAGCAGTCCACGGGCTGTGGCGCCGTCATGGCCTCAGACCCGCGCTCGATCTCGTCGCACCCTTTGCGTGGTGGGTCACGCCAACAGCTGAACCCAGACGATTTGATACACGCTTCTTTGTGGGGATACAGCCGCCCGGGCAGCGTGCGGCGATGGATGGATTCGAAACCACAGCGGAACATTGGTGTACGGCTCGGCAAGCCGTGACGGCCCACGAGGATGGCGGTGAGGTGTACCTACCACCACCTACCTTGCACACACTGCAGCGGATGGCCCAATTTTCAGGTGATGCACAGGCCGTGTTTGACGCGTTCGCACAAGCGGGCAGTGGCCCCAGGATTCAGCCGTTTTTTGTCGTTGAGGACGACGGCGGGCCCGTGATTGCCATGCCGGACGACGCCCTACACCCGGCACCTCACGGTGAGCCGCAGACCCGCAACCGCTTCGTCCTGAGAGACGGCCGGTTTCAGCGAGAAACCAGTGATTCAGAAGTGATGTAGCTGACTCAGGTAGGCTAGTGAACGTCCAGGAAGGACGTGCGCTTCACCAAGCGTACAAGATCGAGCAGACCATCGGGCTTGAAGAGCTCGACGAAGCTACGGGCGGCGCGCAACTCGAAAGCACCGATGAGCGCGCGCTTGGGAGCCTTGCCCAGGTCGGTCTTGGCGCCCCAAGTCGTCAGATCAGGCAAGGTGATGCCCTTGTCTGCCACTGTCTTCGGCAAGAGCACTTGCCAACGCTGAGCCTTCGCGCCGGTCATGACGACGCGGTAAAAGTGCGCCGCGTCCACCTTGCTGATGGTCACCACGCGGCTCTTTGGATCGTAGGACGAAGTCTTTGCGTACGGCAGGAACGCTTCAGGCGAGATGGTCTCCGCAAGCGGACCGACCTTGCTGAAGACGATGGATCCACCTTCCTTCTTGCCCTTGCCACCGACGTTGATCGCGGCGGTCACGACAATGTAGTTGCTCGGACCCACGCGCAGGCCACTGTGTAGCGGTGCGTACGTGAGCTCGACGTCCTGGTTACCAGGGGTCTCCTGATCGCCATCGACGACACCGTCAGGCTTGTCGGTCTTCTCGGAGGTATCGCTGCCGGCGGATAGACCGAGCGGGATCAGCTGGCCATTGGGCAGCATCGCGCCAGCGAGAATCAGCATCAGATCAGCCCACTGCCCTTCTTTGACCACTGGAAGAACCGGCGGTTTGACCGTGGCGTAAAGTCCCAGGGGAATGTCGGGAGCGAGCTGCTTTTCGGTGACCTTCGATGCGACAGCGTTGGTGTCCGCGAACGGTACGTCCATCACTACCTGGGAGTAGAAGCCCGAGAGGTAGGGTAGAAGCACGCCGACGACCTTGCCAACGTCGAGGCCGTCGTCGACAGCAGCCACGATGGCGCTGACCTGACTGAGCAACTCATTGAGGCCCAATTTTCCGGACAGCGACCACATGACACGCTTTCCGGGAGGAGCCGCGATCATGTAGGAGCTGACCACGGGCGCTCCGAGGAAGAAGCTGACGCCACCCGGGATGTCCTGCGGTTCGCCTGGGTTTGGGTTGACGAGGTTCGGCGCCGTCTCATCGAACGGACGTTCCACGCTGGGTCCAATCACAGCGTCGAGATTGAACAGCAGCAGATCGCTGCCAACGCCGACCGACGTAATGCCGAGCGCCGCCTCACCCTGACCGCTGTAGGTAATGCCGCCTGTGATGACGTCGCCGTGAATCAGCTCGGACTTGTCTTTGATACTCTTGCCTTTGTCGTCGAAGGCGAGCTTGGCGTAGTGCTGAATCCGGGTGGAAATCACAAGGTCGCCTGCTTTGTCAGCCTTGTAGCGCAGCACCGAGACCGTATCGTAGCCGTCCGCGATCACGTGGATATCCGCCGGCCACTTGATGTCCTTGAAGCTCGCAGTGCCGGTGTCCAGGTCCGCAGTCTGTGCCTTGTCTGGCGTGGCCTGGTCAGCCAAGCCAACGATGACCACCTTGCCTTTGATCGGCGCGGCCGTTTCCTCGTCTACAACCACAACCCGTAGATTATCTCCCGACTTCACCGGGCCCAGGTTCCATAGGGTCGCAGGGGCGGAGGCCTTACCGCCGGCAACGACCGCGGTGATCGTGGCCTTTCCGGCCTTGTCGGCGGCAGTCAGTTTGCCGTCGGCGAGTTTGAATCCGTCCCCCTTGAGCGTCCATGTGAACTTGGCGTTGGGATCGACTAGGCCACCAGCACTCCGTGCCTGCGCGCCCAGTGCCGTCGCCGCGTCAGCCGTGTCGCCCGGGCGTGCAAGCCAGTACGGACGCATGAGATGGGCCGTCAAGTCGGAGGCTTTGGGTGGTGCGCTACAACCGCCGCCGATGCAGACCTGATCCTTACCGCAATCACCGTCTACAGCGCAGACGGTCTGGACACATGCGCCGGTTGAGGTATCGCAGCCGCAGGTGAAACGCTTGTCCGGGCAGAGGGCGCCACCGAGCTTGTCGGCGCAGTCTGAATCGGCCTTACAGACCTCTTTCTTCTCGCAGCAACCGCTGACGCACGCGTACTCGTTGACCGGCTTCGGGCAGAGACCCAGATCTTCCACATTGTTCGAATCCAGGCAGGACGGGAGCTCTCCGCACGTACCACCAGCACCATCGCCGCCAGCGCTGTCGTCTGTCGAAGCAGCGTCCGTCGCGCTGGCGTCATTTCCGGACTTACTGTCTGCGGGCTCTTTGTCGTCGCTGCCGCATGCACAGAGGGCGAGGCACAGGGCAAGTGACATCCAGTGAGACAATTTCATCGGGAATCCTCCGGAATCAGGTGACCGCTCGTGATCTGGTGGGATCGAAACCTTCGCGGCAGGCGGTCGTTGGGCGGAGGGTATACCTTCGGCGCAGGCCTCGACGCAACGGGCGCGTACAAAGCCTCCTCAGCAGCATCCGCTTGCGATCGCGCTCAGACGAAGAAAAGCGCCGTGTCTTTAGGAAAACTTCGACCGACCGCGCTTTCGCAACAGCTCCAACTCGCCGCTTGTCATGCGGTGGCCATCTCCCTGCTTGGGCGCGCGCACGGGCCGCAAAAGCCCCGGTTGCGAGGCCTCGCAGCGCTGTTCCATCCACGCGATCCGCGCTTCACTCAACGCAAGCTGTGGGGTGAAGCGATCGACACGGACGTCAGCTATCTCTTGAGCGCCGTTGGCGCAACTTGGCCGCATAAACATCTCACGGTAAGGGGTCCGAACCCAGACCTCGGCGATCCTGTGGAGCACGCGCCACCCGGGCCCTTCGAGCGTGCGCCTCATCGCCTCAGTCTCAACAACGAGCGAAGACAGTTGATCAACATCCGGGTCCGGCTCCTCATCCTGCAACGCACCAAACACCCGAAGCAGCAGCGCTCGGGCCGCCTTGCGCGCAGCGCGATCGCCCGCACGCTTGCGAACCAACTTGGCGATGTGTTCAGCATCATGCTGCACGATCGAGGCGAGTGTGGCGCTCATCGGATGACCGCCGAGCGCGAAAAAACCAGTTGCGTGCCCTGGACGATGCCGTTGCGTTGGGCCTCATGTGCATCGAGTTCCAGCACGTAACGAGAGGGCGCTTTGACCCCTCTCAACTTCTCCGTCAGAGGCGGCACATTGGCCACGACCCCGACCACCTTCCAGTCCTCATCGATGAAGATCATGTCCAGCGGTATCAGGGTGTTTCTCATGTAGAACGTCCATGGATACATGCTCGGCATGAAAAACAGCATCCCCTTATGCGTCCCCAATGCGTTTCGATACATCAGCCCTTGGGTCCGCTCCAGCTCATCGATGGCGAGCTCTACCGACCAGGACGGGCCGTGGGTTCTTTGGGCGATCGTCACGTCGCCAAGTCGCGGCAACGGGATCGGCGCCCGCTGCGGTTGAAGGACCGCCTTAGCAAGCGGAGCCGCAGGTGGCCGGTGCGTTGAGCGATTGCAACCGCCAACGAGCAACGCCGGCAGCATTCCCACGAGCAGCGCGTGTGCCCACGAAGCGATCGCCGGCGAAGACTTCCGCGTGGGGTGGCTAGGCGACCTTTTTTGCACGCAAGTAAGGCTCATGGTCGCAGTGTGAGCGCCGGCCCCTGAGACGGCAACCCGATTCCCGTCCAGACGGCCTACTGAATCAACAAATTCCCGATGAACACGAGAAAAGATCAGGGGTATCTACGGAGACTTTGGCAAGATCTTGGTCAAATAAGCGGCGTCGAGTTCCCCCCAGTGTTCACCACCCGAGTCACTCAGGTTGGCCCGTTCGACAAAGGGGCGTGCAGTTCCAGCGTCCATGCGCCAGCCAGGGTTGTCCGTCGGATGGTGGTAACCCTCGGCGCTTGCTAAGCCGAGTGTGTGGCCAACCTCATGAGAGACCGTACCGGCGATAAGCTGCGCTAGCGCTTCGACTGCTGACGCCGCTGCTGACGCATTCGAGTTCGCGACCGCGGTGCCGCCCAACTCCGGAGCGAAGGGCGCGAAGATCAGATCGAAGGCCGGTGAAGCAACCACCCCGCTCGGGTTGAGTTGCGCTGACATCGACAAAAATCCAGCGATGAAAACGCCGCCATACGGCGGTTGTCCGGCGACTCGGCCGGGGCGATGAAGACGACCGTCAAGCTGTTCGGCGAGGCGCTTGTTGCCAATGTCCTTTCCGACACTGGGATCATTGCCTAAGAGTCCAAATCCATTCGGATCGCGATCCAACAGCACGACACGAACCCGCTCACCGCTCGTTTGAGGCGCACTGTCGGTCGTCTGCGTCACGTCCACAGACCAGGCGGCAAAGTGCGATTGTACGATCGCAAGCACGCGCTCTGTGACTTGCTGGTCCAGTGCAGCCAGACCGAACCGCGCCAGGCCCGCACGTGTGCTACTCGATGTCACGATGACCACCGACTGCACCGTCCGCTTCAATTGGAACGACACGTCCTGACTCGGTCCTCTATATAGGTGCCCCGCCTTCCCTTTCAACGTCCACCGCGCGTGCCCGACGAACCTGTGGTCCCCCATTGCCGCCCACCCATGTTGAAACCAAGCGGACGAGTCCAAGACCGCAGCCGGTTTGACTGGGCCGGCTACATGCAGGTGGACCGGGTTCGGTGTTTCCAACTTCCAGGTCGCGGCGACTGCACCCGCCGCGTCTCGCCATTGACCGTCAAGCTCAAGAACGAGTCCTGGAATCTCCAAGGACGGGCCTTCCCGCCAGAGTTGCGGCCAATTTGACGCTATGCGTGCCCACGCAATCGGCTCGCCTCGCGTGACAAGACTGTCGTCCGGCTCCAAGGGGGGCAGCGACGGGGTCACTTTGATCCAAGGCGACCAGTCAGTGGTGTCATCGCCGCCAACAACAGAACGGTGAAGACGAATGCGGATCGTCCGCGCGCCCGGAAACGCACCGAGCCAACTGGGTCGCACCAAGACAGAAAGCCCTGTGTCACCGTTGGGATCGACGGGAATGACCCCTACCAGGTGAGCCGCGTCGGCGTGTCCGGCGCGCTGCAATTGCACCTCCAACGTGGCGGTGCCCTCCCCCGGCAGCGGCACTTGTGCACCATGAATTTCAAGTAGATGGCCAAAGATCGGTTGGGTTTGAGGCGAAAGCATGGGAACGCCACCCACCATGGGCCCTGGGCGCCACCGCCCGGCGGTGATCGCCACGCACTGGCGCGTCGCCCCCCCGACACTCGCATTCGTCACACAGGCCCGCGTAAACGCATCACCCTCCTGCAGCGTTCCGACTGGCGACAGCACGTGACCGTGGGTCCAAGGAGAATCGATGACGGCGGTAACTCCGGGCCGAACGCCACCATCGGGGCGGCTGTCCAACGCGACGCGAAGTTCGCCCGCCGGCCCCGTCAACTGTAGAGACAGACCGCGCAGGCCGTCACCTATGGCAATCACCGGGGTGCCGACTCGAATGTCAGCTGGGACAACGACGCGCTCAAGCCAAGGGGCGGCGACCTCCGAATCCCCACAACCAGCCACAATCATCGCGAGAGCGAGGAGAAATAGGCCGACCGGTAGTGCGAGTGCGCGCCGGCGAAGGCGCAATTTCGTCGGGGACAACCCCGGCGACGCCGTGCCAGACCCATGTGTCGGCGATCTTACTTCCATGAAGTCTCGATCGGTGGACACCGCGGGCTGGCCCTTCACTTGGCGCGCTTTCCCAAGGACAAGCCCGAAGCGGCGACTAGGCCCTCAGCGCGATCGGCCGCGTCCCACTCCGCGCGAATCATCTTCTCAGCCTTGCGAAACTCCGGGTGATTCATCACGAGCCCTTGCGCAAGGCAGAACATGACGAGCCGAACCGCCGCTTCCTCATCGGCGACCTTTCGCCACCGACGATCGAGTCCTGGGCGCTTCTTCAAAATCTGGCGAAACCCGCGAAATGGCTTGTCTTGCGCCAACGCAGCGAGCAGTTCGGAACGACCCTTGCCGGGCGCGAGGTCGCCAGCGAAATCTCCCATCAAGGCAAAGGCGTCGTCACTCTCCATGAATGGCACCTCGCACCAGCCTTCTTCGTCAAAGAGCCGCTCCTCAAAGGCCTCCACAAGGGCGCGCTGACGCCGACTCGACCGCACGCGAAAAACGTCACCAGTCTGGCTGTTCCAGTGACTACACGTCATCGGGGTAGCATCGCGAAACAGCGCCACAATCGCGGACCACTGACCCTTGGCTTCATCCTGCTCAACTCGCTCAACCATGCACACTCCTCTAGGCGTGTTGCTACACCCGTCTGACCAGCCAACCCTGTAAGCGGTCACCAGCGTACCGGGGACGCGCATCTTCATCCACGCCCATAGGAAATCGACCTATCCCAGCGCTCTCTTGACGCGACCCTCGACGCGCATTGTCCCGGCCACGATGGCAAGATCGACCTCGGGGAGTCCCGCACCAAGGCGAATTCTGACATGCTAGAGGTGAGCGCGACCCACCTTTCGCACGGCGTACGCCTTTCAGGAGAGACCGTAGATGGAACCCTATCGTCTCAAGCGCGTCTACGCAGACTTGCGACGGGCGGCCGGTCGAGGCGACATGGCGACGGCACTGCAGGCGCTACAAGAAGCGATCGGCACGCAACTACCAAGCTCCACCACATTGACGCCACTGTCACAATGCACGACGACGCTAAGCTACCGAGGTTTTAAGCCTGCCGAGTTGGCCATGCTCGCGGCCAACATCAAGCGTATTGTAAAATTCGAAGACGTACCGCCATCTCATGCGCGCGCTTTCATGGCGAGACACGCCGACCGCTATCAGATGACGCTTGGTCGCCCCTATTATAAGGACTACCTCTTGATGAGCAGCCGCCCAGATCGTCTGCCAGGCGAATCCCAGCTCACCACGTTGTATGCGAGCCGCACCGGGGCGGGCCGTGCGCTGATGGAACTCGAACGCTCTGAACCCGAAGCGATCGAGGATGCAGGCGATCTCCTAGATTTTCCTTCCTGCTGCTCCCACACATTTAGCCACATCTTTCAGCGTAGTCGGCAAGATCAGGACACGGTCAACGACGATGCGGTCCGTGCCCTGCTCGAACAGACGATGATTTCCCCAGGAGACGCGGCACTCGATCCGTTGTCTGACCTAGATCTATTGGCGTTTTACCCCTGCCAGCCCAACTGCAATGCGGCCCTGTCCATCGCGCGAACGACTCACACGGCGCTGCAGCGAAGCGCACCAAAGATCGCCGCACAAGCGTCTCGCGATCTGGGATCGCCCGTCCTTTTTTGGCGGATGCCATTTTTCATTCGCTTCGATGGCGACGTCATTCCAGCGGCGCAAACCCCAGGAAACGGCCCGGGGGTCGGCTATAAAAGCTCGTACTTACACGTGTTTCCTGATCCATCTGTCAGTCGAATCCAGCGCATGTTCGGCGGTTGCGTGTTGCCGCTGCTCGCACTGGGAAACCTCGTTCAGGTCGATGATGGCGACGTTGTCATCTACGCGGACAACGAGGAGGTCGCTCGTCTGCCTGGTGAAGGCAACTACCCGCCATTACTGGGTCTGTGGGCAGGTTCTCAGGTATTTTCAGATAAGATTGATCCTCACGCTGCTGGCACGCTACCAACTGATTGAGCGCGATTCCTCGGTTATCGGAATCGCGGACTAAACAGGGTCATGAACCGGAGAATTAAAGTGTACTGGCGTTTGGTTGACACCCCTCAGAGCCGTTCCTAGAATCCGGCATTAACGCTTGCGATGAACTAGTTCATCTGGCATACCGACCCCGCTCGCGCACTGACTGGCCCGTTGGGTCCTAAGGCCGCAAGTGAAACCAAGTTCCGCTCTTCCGGCTGCTGCCCCCCGCGCCAGACGGTATGACGAACGGAGACGAACGAAGATGCGACGCCAAATTTTCGCCATCGCCATCGGAGTCTGCAGCCTTGCGCTCGCAGCTGCCGTGGGCGCGCAGTCCAAAACTGCGACAGCGAACGCAGCAGAGATTGCTCAAATGGAAGAGCAAGGAAAGGCCGCCGTCAGCACGATGGAAAGCCGTCTCAAGGACGCGAACAAAGACTACGCCGAAGCAATGAAGGCGCAGGACGCGACCAAGATGAACTGCATCAGCGAGCCCCTGAAGATGCTCGAATCGGTGGTGAAGCTGGGGCAGCAGTCGATGCTTGAGCTGCAGTCTGCCTCTGCTCGTATCAAGGGCAAAGAAGTAAAGACGGAGTACGTGAAGATCTCCACCTTCCTTAGCAAGGCGGAGACGTACTACGGCGAACTCAAGGGTTGCGGCGGCTCTGCTGGCGGAACGATTGATGGTCGCCCGCTCATCGAGAAGAAGATTTCCAATGATGTACCGAAGACAAATGCCACGGAGGGGACGAAGACGATGTCGACGCAGTCCGGGTATGTGTCATCTGTAAGTCCCTTTTTCGTTGACTCCAAGAGCGGGTCCTGATCCAGCAGACCACGTTTGCGTAAGGTAAGGTAACGTGCACGAGTTCATCGAAACAAAAGCGCTGGGTCGTTCGGCCCTCATCTCCGCGCTCGCAGTATTGTTCTTCATCCCGCTGACAGCGAGTGCTCAATCGAGCGGCTCGTCTGTTTCCGTGCCACGCCCTGCGGCTGGTGTGGGCGTGGACATGGGTTCGATCTCCAAGAATCGAGGCCTACGAAGCGGCGACTTTGAGTTGCTGCCGAGTGTGGGCGTTGACGGTCACTACGACACCAACGTCTTTAACGGCAACGAGGACGAAAACAACGTTCCCCAGGCAGCGGCATCGGTGCGTATCGCCCCGCGTTTGTCGCTGAACAATGGAACCAAGTCCGAGGTGCAGTTCCGGTTCGGCGCCGCTGGCGACATTCGCTTGTACATGAGCGACAAAGAGAACATCAGCAACCTCAATAACTTCGGCGGAAAGGCTGATTTGAACGTCGACTTTGCTGCGCGGCGCGCGATCTCGTTCGCAGTGTTCAACAACTTCTCCCGTTCCCTGCGCCCCAATAACTGGGAGACCACCGAGACACTCAACCGGATCAACAATCAGGTTGGTGCGCGCGTGTCCTTCCATCCAGGAGAGACCCCCGAGCGTCGTCCGCTAGAGATCTCGCTTCAGGGCGCCTATGTCATCGACAACTTCGAAGACTTTGACTTCGGAAACTCGACGACCGTTCGCTCGCGCTTGACCGGTAGCTGGCGGTTCCTGCCACGCACTGCGGCGATCCTCGACGCTGGCTGGGACTTCCGGAAGTACCACGTCGACAATCCTGCCTTGGCGGTTTTCACCTCTGACTCGTCACCTTGGCGCGTACAGGGTGGTCTCGCCGGAGCGCTGACTTCGCGGATCACATTCCGGCTGACCGCTGGCTGGGGCATGTCGATGCATGAGAAGGGCGAGTCCTTCAACAGCATGCTCGGCAACATCTCCCTGGGCTACGCACCGTCGGCGACCACGTTCCTGTCAGTCGGCTACGCGCGTGACTTCCGTCAGTCCTACTACGGCAACTTCATCGACACGAACCGCGGCACCGTTTCTCTGCAGCAGCGGTTCGGTCGCCTGATGGAAGTGACGGCGTGGTTCAACTTCACCTACGGCATGTATGGCGCTTTCAGCGAAATTCCGGCCAATACGAGTGTGACCCAGTTAAATCGCAAGGACTACATGCTGGACGGTGGTCTGCGTGCGCTGATCGAAGTATCGCGGCTGATTGGCGTGCAGGTCGGGTACACGTTGCGCGGCGTGATCACCAACTTCAAGATCACGTCGGCTGACGACCGCGTACTCGATGTCGGCGCCTTCATGGCGCACGAAATCTACGCAGGCCTGTCGATCCGCTACTGAGCGGCCCGACAAGACGCACCCGCATGACGATACCCATGACGCGGCTGGCATGTTTGTGCTTGGCGACGATGCTGCTCGGCTGCTCGACCGCAGCGAACGGTAACTATCAAAATATCGCGCGAGACGTGCGTGGTGCGATGCAGGCCAGCACGCTGGGGCCAGGAGACGTCATCAACGTCCGGGTGTACCTGCACGAAGATCTGAAGGGAGAATACGAAGTCTCCCCCGTTGGCCAGATCAACTTCCCTCTCATCGGTCTCATTACAATCGAGGGCCTGACTGCGGCGCAGGTGAGCAGTTTGGTCCGAGGCAAGCTCGCGAAGGGTTTTTTGCGGGACCCCCACGTGATCGTGACGGTCAGTCACTTCAACTCGAAGAAGGTTTTCGTACTCGGTCAGGTCAAGAAGTCCGGCCGCTTTCGGTACGTGGACAACATGACGGTCGTTGAGGCCATCACCCTCGCCGGCGGCTTCGGATCCATGGCTGAGAAGAACTACGTCATCATCACGCGCGGCACGCGCCGCATTCCCGTGCCGGTCGAGAAGATCATGCAGGGACTCGCGCCCAATTTTGGTATCCGTCCGGGAGATTTGGTGTACGTTCCGCAGCGCGTCCTGTAGGCGCAGCCGAAAAAATTCGATCCTCAGCCCTAAGCAACGACACTAAGCTCCGACATGCAAGCGACCAAGCCCGACCCAGTATCATTGGACGAACAGCTCACCGCGAGCGAGATGCTATCGCGTGGTCGTGAGGTGCTGACCAAGCGATTTTGGTGGTTTGCAGTGGCTTTCGTGGCGGTGACAGCTGCGACCTATGTGGTCACCAAGCATCAGCAGCGCATCTACAAGGCAACTGGGTCGATGGTGATTGAGCGGCGACCTCCCAAAGTCCTCAATGGGGTCAGCGAAGTCGTCAGCCTGGGCGCCCAAGGTTACTGGGGTAGCAAGCAGTACTACGAAGCCCAGCGTCAGATTCTGAAATCCCGAGAACTGGCGGCCCTGGTCATCAATCGCCACGGGCTCGCGGCCGATCCGCACCTCTTTGGCCTCGATCGACCGGGACTGGAGCTAACCGAGGCGCAAAAGCGCGACATCATGGCCAACAGCGACGCGATTGCGGCCGTGGCGAGCCGCGTGAGCGTCGATCTCGGCGAATCCTCGATGATTGCCCGTGTATCCATTGAGGACTCAGATCCAGCTTACGCTCAACAGCTGGTCAACTGGATCCTCCGTGCGTACCGCGACCGCAACCTGAATACGAAGCGGCGCGCGACGCGAGAGGCGTACAAGGACCTCAAGACGATCGTGAAGGACATGGGCAGCAAGAAGCAGGCATCTGAAAACGCACTGCTGGCATTTGAGACCCGCTACGATCTGTCCACCAACCACCGCCAGGCCATCAAGGACGACATTCTGACGTTGGCACGCAATCTACGTTCAGCGGAACGGCAGCGGCTCATCGCAAGTCAGCACGTCCGCACCATGCGGCGCTACCAAAAGGGTACCGACCTGTTTTCGGTCGGCGCCAAAGCGCTCGTCGAGGACTCGCTCACCCAGCTGCTCAAGCAACGCTACCTGACGCTGTCGATTCAAAAACGCGAACTGGAGGCGGTCTACCTAGACAAGCACCCCAAGGTTCGGACAATCGAGAGTCAGCTCGTTCACTTGCGAAAGATCGCGAAGAAACACCTGCGCGCTGCCTTGGTGGGAGCCAAGCGCTCACTGGGTGACGCGATGGAGACGGAGAAGGTGGTCCGCCAAAAGCTGTCGAAGGTCTACAAAGAGGACGCAGCGCTCAGAAAGGCGGAGCTGAAGTACGAGCAACTCAAGGCCAAGCGCAATGAGGACCGGGGATTTTACGAACTCGTCGCCAAACGTCTCGCTGAGACAGACCTCACGGGCCAAGTCGAGGTCAATAACGTCAGTATTTTGGATGAAGCGGTGCTGCCGCGCGTGCCAATTCGCCCCAAGAAGCGGCTGAACTACGCGCTCGGCATCCTGCTAGGTCTCCTCGTTGGTCTAGGGGCGGCCCTGTCTGCCGAGCTGCTCGACAATACGGTGAAGGACCGACTGCAAATCGAGCAGCGTCTCGGGCTCGCCTACCTTGGAGCGATTCCCACCTACCAGCTCGGCGACGTGGACGACGAGACTGAAATTCCAGTGGAAAGCGTCGATCTTTATGCACACTATCGCCCGAATTCCCGGGTCGCTGAGGCGTCGCGCTCCATTCGGACGAACCTGCTGTTCATGCGCAGCGAAAAGCCCCTGCGTTCGATGGTCATCACCAGCGCGCATCCCCGCGAGGGCAAGACGTCGACGTCGACCACGATCGCTATCGCGCTGGCCAACTCCAGCGGCTCCTGCGTGTTGGTCGATACGGATCTTCGCAAGCCACGGCTGCACAAAGTCTTTGGGCTGAGCGCTGAACATGGCGTCACGAACTTCATCCTGAACCCCAACGCCGATGTCTCGACGCTGACGCAGCAAACAGAGGTTCCCGGCCTACATCTGTTGGCGAGTGGACCGCTACCACCAGACTCTTCGCGTATTTTGCACAACGAGCGCTTCATGTCGCTCGTGGAAGAGCTGAAGAAGAAGTTCGAAGTGGTGATCTTCGACTCGCCGCCGGTTGAAATTGTCAGTGACGCGCTGGTGCTCTCGAGGCTGACCGACGGTGTCGTCGTTGTGGCACACGCAAAGACGACGCGGATGACTGCCCTAACCTCGACCGTGCGCGCGCTGCGCAACGTCAACGCAACGGTGTTGGGAATGGTGCTGTCTCGCACCCAAGAGACCGGAACGGGCTACGGCTACTACTACGGACATGGCTATCGCGGCGGGCGGCGTTCCTACCAATATCGGTACGGCACCGACGGGCCGGACACGGATGACGATTCGCCCGTGTTGAGTGAAAGCTAGCCGCGCGGCCATGCGGGACGTGTGCTGGACTCTGTGCCTCTCCCGATCTTGATCAAAAGGTCATAGCCTGGGACCCTGTACAGGCCCTAACAAGACTTGAAGGTGGGAACGACGCATGGACAAGGTCATTGGTATCGATCTAGGCACTACAAATTCGTGCGTGGTGGTCTACGAAGGTGACGCTCCGATCGTGATCCCCAACGGTGAAGGTTCCCGTACAACTTCATCCGTTGTGGCATTTACGCAGGACGGACAGCGGCTCGTCGGCGGCATCGCTAAACGCCAAGCGATCACCAACCCGAAGCGCACAGTTCACGCGACGAAGCGGATGATGGGGCGCAAGTTCCTTTCCGAAGAGATGCAGCGGATCAAAGAGACCGCGCCTTTCGACGTTTCAGAAGACAACAACGGCGACGCGACTGTGCGCGTGGGTACGAAGTCATACACTCCCCAGGAGATCGGCGCCTTCATCCTGCAAGATCTCAAGCGCTCAGCGGAAGAATACCTGGAAGATCGTGTCGTCGATGCGGTGGTGACTGTTCCTGCCTACTTCGATGATGCCCAGCGTCAGGCGACACGCGACGCGGGCCGTATCGCTGGACTCAATGTTCTTCGTATCATCAACGAGCCCACCGCTGCCGCTCTTGCCTATGGAATTACAGCCGAATCTCGCGGCACCATCGCTGTGTATGACCTCGGTGGTGGTACCTTCGATATTTCGATCCTTGAGATTTCTGACGGCGTGTTCCAGGTCCGCGCGACCCACGGCGATACCTTCCTCGGCGGTGAGGATATCGACGCCCGTATCGTGGTCGATTTGGTTGATAACTTCGCCCAAGAGACCGGCCTGGATCTGCGTGACGACGCTGTCGCGATGCAGCGTCTGAAGGATGCAGCCGAGCGCGCCAAGATCGAGCTGTCGACCCTAGAAGAAGCGGAGATCTCTCTGCCATTTCTGACGTCGGACGACAGCGGCCCGAAGCACCTTCAGCGCACATTGACGCGGCCCGAGCTCGAGCTGATCTGCAAAGACCTCGTCGACCAGACCCTGCGCCACTGTGAGCAGGCCCTCGACGACGCCGGCCTCAAGACCTCCGATATCGCGGATGTGATCTTGGTCGGCGGTATGACGAAGATTCCCATGGTCCAACGGGCTGTGTCCGAACTCTTTGGCCGTCAGCCGAACCGCACGGTCAACCCAGACGAAGCCGTCGCTGTAGGTGCCGCCTACCAGGGCGCCATTTTGTCGGGTGACGTAGGCGACGTGGTGCTGCTCGATGTGACGCCGCTGTCGCTGGGTATTGAGACCGCCGGCGGCGTCTTTACTCGGCTGATTCCGCGGAACACGACCGTTCCGGCCAGCGTGACCGAGGTGTTCACGACAGCGGAGGATTACCAGCCGTTGGTCAACATCCATGTGCTGCAGGGCGAGCGTCCAATCGCAGCCGACAACACCAGCTTGGCTCGGTTTGAGCTCGTCGGTATTCCGCCCGCACTGCGCGGTGTTCCGAAGATCGAGGTGACGTTCAGCATCGACGCCAACGGCATCTTGTCTGTGCAGGCCAAAGATCTGGGTACC
>JAGSHB010000017.1 GCA_023954815.1 Myxococcales bacterium
CCGTAGCTGCCGCCGCCGCCGCCACCGCCGCCGCTCGATAGGAACTGCACCGTATTGGCCACGATTTCAGTCTTGTAGCGTTTTTGACCGTCGTTTCCGACCCAGTCGCGCGTCTGCAGACGGCCTTCGACGTAGACCTGACGACCCTTATCGAGGTAGCGCTCGCAGTTTTCAGCCTGCTTGCCCCATACAACGATCGAGTGCCACTCCGTGTGATCGGACCAGTTGCCGTCGCGATCTTTACGCCGCTCAGCGGTCGCGAGCCGCAACTCGGTGACCGGATAGCCACCGCCGGTATGACGCAGCTCCGGCTTGGCCCCTAGGTTTCCGATTAGAATAACTTTATTGACGCCTGCCATGAACATTACTCCGGTTGATGTGAGCGCAGGGTAGGACCCGCTATCGGGGCGCGCAACCCTATTGCCCAGCCCATGGGTCAGAGCATGTCTCATCGGCGCGAAACCTCCGATTGCAAACGGCTGCACCATCTTGTGGAAGCTGGGCGGTTTGTGCCAGATTGCCGCGCTATGCGAGTCGAAGAATACCAGACCATGTTTGATGCAGAGCAACGGCACTTCTGGTTCCGTGGCAGTCGTGCGGTCGTCCAAAGTTGGCTGACCAGGGCGATCTCCGAGTTGGGAACCGACGGTTTACCCTCGCTCGTAGATGTTGGCGCTGGGACCGGCGGCATGCTGGAGCGCATCTCGAGTCAGTGCGACGCCTGGGGCGTCGAGTACAGTCCGGACGGCGCCGCCTTCTGTCACAGCCGGGGTGTTCGCGTCCTGCGCGGCGGCTTACCTCATCTGCCGCTGACGTCCGATCGCTTTGATCTGGCCCTGTCGATGGATGTATTCGAGCACGTGGAAGACGATGTCGCCGCCATGGCTGACGTGCGCCGTGTGCTCCGCCCGGGTGGACGTCTCATTATGACCGTGCCCGCCCTGCAGTGGCTCTGGAGCGAGCACGACGAGGCGCTGCATCACCATCGCCGGTACGACAAGCAGATGTTGGAGACGCGGCTTGGTGAGGCCGGCTTTCGGGTCGTGCGGTGCTCCTATTATAATAGTCTGTTGTTGCCGCCCATTGCCCTCGCCCGGTTCGCAGGCCGTCTCAAGGACATGGCGTTCCCCTCCACGACGGCGCCGAGCAGTGATGTCGGCAACGTCCCTGAGCCCTTCAATGGCATCTTGACCGCGATCTTCAGCTCGGAGCGTCACCTGCTAGCTCGGGGTCGTCTGCCGCTCGGGGCGTCTCTCATCGCCGAGTGCGAGGCGTAGCAGCACGCTGATCGCAGCACGCGTCCGAGCCCCACTGACAGACGCCGCGCGCGCACGTGCGGCGCTGAAACACTGAATTCGTCGAGCGAAAGTTGGCTCCCCTGGGTCAGATCTCGGCGCTGCACCACCGGCTCGCTGGTCGATAGGGCGCGCGTCGGCTACGATCTCAGGCGGCCACACCCTCAGCAGGAGATCGCGCTATCCCATGACAGCCCCATCTGCCGTTCCAGACGACAACCGCATGTTGAGTGTAGATCTCGGCGATCAGGACGCGATGATTGTTCTGTGCGGTGAGCGCGATCGCAATTTGCGCTGGATGGAGGCGCGGCTCGGCGTTAAAGCCCACGCGCGCGGTACGGTTTTGCGGGTCAGTGGCGCCTCTGCCGAGGTCGACCGCGTCTCCGACTTGTTGACGACGTTGCGTAGCCGGATCGCACGCGGCGGCATCATCGACACCGACGTCATGGATCGCCTGTTGGGTCGGGTCGACACGGGCGCTGGCGCATCCACATCTGGCAGTGACGATCTCGGTGTACGCGGTCGCGTCGTAGCTGCCCGCACCGCCAATCAGCGGCGGTATGTCGACGCGATGAACAAACACGACGTCGTTTTTGGTGTCGGACCCGCCGGCACAGGCAAGACGTTTTTGGCCGTGGCCTGCGCCGTCGCAGCGCTGCAGCGCCATGAAGTCAGACGGATTGTGCTGACACGGCCAGCGGTTGAGGCAGGCGAGCGCCTCGGTTTTTTGCCTGGTGATCTCGCTGCCAAGGTCAATCCGTACCTCCGACCGCTACTCGACGCGCTCGACGATATGTTGGGACCGGAAGAGGTCGAGCGCATGGTCGAGCGGGGTGCGGTTGAAATCGCGCCGTTGGCCTTCATGCGCGGTCGTACGCTTTCGAGTGCCTGGGTCATTTTGGACGAGGCGCAAAACTGCACCGTGGATCAGTTGGCGATGCTGCTCACCCGTCTCGGGCCCCACTCTCGCTGTGTTGTGACCGGTGACTTGTCGCAGAGTGATCTGCCCCGAAACGTCCGCTGTGGTCTCGACCATGCCATGACAATTCTGCGCGATGTCGAGGGTATCGCGGTGACTGAATTCGAGAGTCGCGATGTGGTTCGCCACCCGCTCGTCGCCCGGATTGCCGCCGCCTATGAGGCCGACCTCCGAAGCCGGACGCGTGATGCCCGCTGAGACGCCCGCCCGGTCCCGTTTGCGCGGGCTAGGTCACGGCCTCCTGGGCCTGGTCGCTTTGGCGCTGCTGGTCGCCAGCGTCGGGCCGACCGACACCCTGCCTGCGCCGCCGCCGCTTGGCCCTGCATCCCGCGAGCTCGTTGCGCTACGCGACTTCGAAGATGCAGAGCCGATGCCCGATCTCGCCGCTCGTCAAGCCCGCGCCGCAGCGACGGTTCCCGTGCATTATCGGTTCAACGCTGGCGAGGCTGCCACGCGTATCGATGGTATCCGGGCGGCTTTCCGTTTGGTCCGTCCCAAGCATCGTCTGTATCTGAGTCAGCGGGACCGCCTCAACAAGGAGCTCGCTCGCTGGCGCGCGCGTATTCGGGAAGCCAAGGTCGCCGTGGCGGTGCGAGGCTCGGCCAAGAAACAGGGGCCCAACCTCGACCTGGTTCTCGAGGCGCGCGATCGTGTGCGCGCCAGTGAAATCGCCGTCGCCGCGCTCGACAAGAAACACAGCGCTGACCTGCGAAAGCTCCGGGGTAAATTCGCCGAGAAGCTGACTCCAAACCGGGATGCCGTGACGTCAGAAGCGTTCGCAACCCTCCAGAAACAAGGCTTTTCAGAGGAGATCGAGCTTCTGCTGGGCGACGTGGTGCAGGTCCTGCTGGGCCAACGCATCGTGCGTGACAAAGAGCGCCTGCAAGACGATCTCGGCCGCGGCGTACTCGATGTGCAGGCCCGTCGTAGGTACAGCCAGAAGGAGGCCCAAGCGCTCGCCGCTGTCGAACTCGACGAGGCGCGTAAGCTCGCTGACCGGTACGTCGATGAGTTTGTTCGTCGGAAGAAACCCTCCCGCTTCGATGATGGCGAGCTCCAGGATGCGGCCCACAAGCTCGCGCGCGGCATGGTCACCGCTACGTTCGTACGGGACGCTGAGGCCACGCGAAAGGCTGAACAGGCGGCCCGTTCGGCGGTGCCAAAGAGTCGTGTGGTGCACTTCAGCCTCGGCCAGAGTTTGGTCAAGCGCGGAGACATGGTGACCGACGCGACCCAGCGGCGAGTCTCGGTGATGCTCGCTGGCATGGAACAGACCGGCACCCTGCGTGCGTTGGCGGGAACGACGCTGTTCGTCACCATTCTCATTGCCCTCTTTGCTGCGTTTGCGCTGCGCTTCTTGCCCCAGCTTCGGCGCCGTCCCAAGGATGCTTGGCTGCTCTCTGGCATCTTGCTCGTGCATACTGCGACCCTGCGCCTGCTCATCGAACTCGGCGAGATGGTGGTCTCGCCCGGGGGAGCGGTAACGACGACGATGTGGGTGGTGATGCTGCCCTTCGCCCTCGGTCCAACCTTGGCGACCTTATTTCTGCGTGCGGCGACGGGAGCTCCGTTCGCGCTGGTGACGGCGAGCATGACCGGGCTGCTCGCCTACAACGCGCCGCTGTTACGTGGTCAGGGGCAATTGCTGGCCCTGTTGTCGCTCGTTGCTCTGCTGCTCGGCCTCGCCGGGGTCTATTCAACGCGTCGCTTTCGTGCCCGCGCCGATTTGGCCCGTGGTGCGCTGCTCGTCGCTGTTTTCGGCATGGCCGCTGCAGCTGTTCTTGCACTCTTTACGGCACCCGCTGCCACCTCCCTCATCGATGCAGACAACGGTCTGCTCTTGGTCATGGGCGCGGCTTCCGGTGGGCTGTCCTACTTGCTGGTGGCCGCGCTGACGCCCCTCTTTGAGAGCGCCTTCAACCGTCTCACTGACATCAAACTGCTTGAATTGACAAGCATGAACCACCCAGCCCTTCGCAAGCTGGCGACGGAGACGCCCGGTACCTTCACCCATAGCGTGATGGTCGGAAATCTGGCGGAGGCAGCGTGTGATGCCATCGGCGCCAATGGCCTGCTGGCGCGGGTTGGGGCCTATTATCACGATGTTGGAAAGACCCGCGCGGCCCAGTATTTCGCGGAAAATCAGGCGGGGGACAATCCCCACGACCGCCTCAAGCCCCGGCTGAGCGCGCTCATCATCCGCAGCCATGTGAAAGACGGCATCGAGATGCTGCAGGGGTATGGCTTGCCACAGGAGATCATCGATTTTGTGCCGCAACACCACGGCACGAGCCTCGTTGAGCACTTCTACAATCGGGCGCGGCGAGAGGCGGAAGATACGGGCGAGGAGATCTTGGAGGAGGATTTCCGTTACCCGGGACCGAAGCCGCAGACCAAAGAGGCTGCGCTGATGATGATCGCTGACATGCTCGAAGCGGCCACGAAGGCGCTACCGGACCCGACGCCCGATCGCATTGGCGTCTTGGTGCAGCGGCTCATCGCGAAGAAGGTCGAAGACAACCAACTCGATGAATGCGACATGACCCTCCGGGAGCTCGCGGCCGTCGAGCGTGCCTTTACCCACACGCTAGTTGGCATGCACCACCGACGCCCGGTCTACTTGCCGCCGCCGAAACAGAAGGACAGAGCCACGCTATTGCGAACCGCTCGCCGGATGCGAAGTCAACGACAGACCGTGCGGATGGCTGGGGATGCGGGCGTGCACGACACGCAGTCCATGGACCAGCCCGTGCCCGGCAACGACGGAGATGCTGGAGCGAACGGAGACGGGGAGGCGGTCCCGCCTGAAGCGCCCACCGCTGTGTTGAGTGCCAGACGTGGATCGGGCGGGAGCAAGTCGTGAGCTCAGTGAGTGTGGACAACGTGCACGGCCGCTTGCGTGTCGATGGGCGCCGCTTGGCCCAGCACCTGTCGATGATGCTGACGGTACTGGATCGGCCAAACGCCCTGGTCGATGTTCGGTTGGTGGACGACGCGGAGATTCACGAGCTCAACCGCGATTGGCGGCAGGTCGATGCCATCACCGATGTACTCAGTTTCGCCATGGAGGATGACCCAGACGGCCCGGTCGTCCCCATCGAGGTGCTGGGGGATATCGTCATTAGCCTCGACACAGCTGCCCGGCAAGCAGCTGAAATGCGGCAATTTCTCCGAGAAACCGGCCATCCAGCGCGCTATTCGCTTCGCCAGGAGGTCTGTTTTTTGGCGACCCATGGCCTGCTGCATCTGTTGGGATACGATCACGAAAGCCAAGTCGACGCTGCCGAGATGGAAGGCCTTGAACGGCGTTTTATCGCTTCCGAAATCAGCGCACCCGTACACGAACTAGACCGCACCCGACACGGCCTGTAGACGCCTGACAGGCCTCCGATGAAGCAACCGAACGGGCAACGCGTTATTGACACGACCCAGGGGCGCGACAATGCTCCCCATCGCACGCTTTCACACAGAGCGCTGTCCCCAATTTGGAGAATCAGACCTATGCGCATGCTATCTCTCGCCCTCGTGACCCTCACTGCTCTCGCGTTCGGCTGCAACGACAAGACCGCCAAGCCGGCCACGACCACACAGGCCGCCGCGCCTGCCGCGCCTGCCGCACCCCAGCCCGCCAAAGCCAAAGCCTCTGGCAAGCGCTACAGCGTCACCGTCGCTCCGGTGACTTTGAAAGCTGGCGCCAAGGGCACCGCCAAGCTGACTATCCAGCCAGCCAAGGGGCTCAAGTTCAACAAGGACTTCCCGTCGAAGTTCATCGTCACCGCCGCCAAATACGCAAAATGTGACAAGCCCAAGCTGTCCAAGCGCGGCGGCGACGTGAAGATTGACGGCAAGACCGGCGTCGTGTCCATCCCGCTGACTGGCTTGGCCGCAGGTGCAGGCGACTTGTCTGTGCAGGCTTCGTTCAGCGTATGTAGCGATGAGCAGTGCTACGTCCTGCGCGGCGAGATGCTGAAGCTGCCCGTGACCGTCAAATAACGACGCGGCGTTCGCGCCTACGTCGAACTACCCGAAAAATCAGGCTTCTAGCGCGCCGAGTACGTCTGTTACTGGGCGATGGCGCTGAGCAGAGGGCTGCTGTCCAGCTTCTCACTGGTCTCCTGCCACTGCCCACGGCGCTCACCCGTCGCGATGGCTTTCAAGCGCGCCAACGCGGCGTGCGCCTCTGGATCGTGCACCCCGGTCCGCGCTTCGATTCGCCCAATGCCGGCCGATGCGAGCGAAATGTACTGCAGGCTCAGATCGCGCAGCGAAAACCCACCGGCCTTGCCGTCCAACCCATGCTGACAGGCTGCGGCACGCAGCGCCGCTCGATCAACAGAGGCGTCACCGTCGCGCATGAGGTCAAATAGGCCCTGGCGACTGGTCGGATCGGAGAGCA
Source organism: Myxococcales bacterium (assembly GCA_023954815.1). Taxonomy (GTDB): domain Bacteria; phylum Myxococcota_A; class UBA9042; order UBA9042; family UBA9042; genus UBA9042. The sequence goes on from JAGSHB010000017.1 coordinate 6,671, forward strand.
GGCCAAACGACAGCGCCGGCAACGCGGGCAGCAGCTCAGGCTCAACACAATCAGCGGCTCTGATCTCGACGTAACGCTTCAGGCGGGCATCGGGAAAGAGCGTCGACAGATGAAGCAGCCAGTCATCCTCGGTTGCGGCGCGGCCTCTGTCACCGTGGTTAAGCAAATCACGGAAGGTCCCGCCCGGCTTTTCTGGCGAGAGGTAGGTCTTGCTGCCGTCGGGCTGGGTATGGGGCACAAAGTACATCGGGACGTCAGCGGCCCACTCGACATAGTCACGAACGGTCGCATTCGGGTCGAAACCAAGGTCACCGACATCGCACCGCGCCGGGTCGACGTCGAGCCAGATGTCTGCGCGGGTCGACGCCATGGTCGTCGATGCACCGAACCGCCACGGCGAGTTGGCGAACAGCGCGATCATCACGGGCGTGGAGAGAAATCCAGCGCGGAGCAGACTCATGGCGTCCGCACCGTCCGAAAAGTCGAGGTTCGACTGCACCGTGCAAGTCAGGTGCATCATCTGCAGGCCCTTGCCGCCAACCTTGGGCATCCAGGCGCGCATGAAGCCGTATCTGCCCTTCGGCATCTTGGGCGCCGACTCGATGGAGTTGAGCGGGTTGAGGCCCACGAATACGGAGCGGGCCCCCCAGGGAGCCAGGACGGCGTCGACCTCAGCCAAGTGCGCATCCATCTCGGCGCGCATGTCTGTGATCGTCGCGAGCGGCGCGCCGCTCAATTCGAATTGGCCCGCGGGCTCCAATGTGACCGACGCACCGTCGCGCAGCAGAGCGATCGGCCGGTCGCCTTCCCGCTCCACCGCCCAGCCAAAGCGTTCGGCGAGCGCCTCGAGCACCTGCCGAATGCCGGGCTCTCCGTCCCACGGCAAGGGCTGGCCATCGCGGCCGATGAGCAAGCGCTCGTATTCGGTGCCGACGCGAAAATCTTGCGCGGGTTTGCTGCCAGCCAGGATCCAGCGTTCGCAGGCATCGAGATCAGAAATTACAGGAGAGGCCATGGTGCTCCACGAAGATGCGGCTACAGATGAGTGTGGACAGAAAAGAGGCGACGGGAAGGTCTGCAGCGACAGTCCTGTGGGCTGCGCCGCACCTTGCTAGTCGTAATAGAACCACTCCATGCGACCAAACGTTACTGCTCCAAATGTTTGCACAATGATTCCCACGATAATCAGTGCTTTCACAGTCGGGGAAAGACGGCCGACGCGCAGGGCGAACAGGCCGATGAGGGCGGGCCAGAAGTCCAACGCAAAGCGGTAACCAAACTGTTGCCAGCCATCGTTTTGGTAGATGAGCGCCGGCAGTGCCACGCAGACGATGCTAATAGCGAGGTTGCGCACAAGGCTGCGGCGTCGGAGATAGGCCAGCGATTGTGGTCCAGCTTCGTCGGATGGGTGGACAACCGCCCCGCCAAATAGGGCAAAAAGCGCTGGCGTACAGGCCAAAATCCCCAATCCATGGCGTGTGATCTGCAGGTAGGGCGCCGACAAGCTCAGCCGCGGCAGATTGGTCAACGCGGCGCTTAGGTTGTGGTTGAGGAAGTAGAAGTTGAAGAGCCCGTGGTCCCGCGTGGGCGCGCGCGTGCCCTCGAGAAGGTAGAAATGGCCGAACTCAAGCGGGTTCTGCCAACGCACGTAGTTATAGTAGGCCAAGACAAGGCCGATTGTAGCGGCCGGTAGCGCAAACAGGGCGATGCGCTTGGCTGCATCGGTGGCGCCCTCCCGACCCAAACCGCCGAGCCACCGTCCGTCTTTGAACAAGGCCTCCAACGGGAAGAACACGCCGGCGAACAAGATCGGCGTGCGCGTCGCGACCCCCAGACCAAAAAGCAGACCGGCGAGCAGCGGACGCCGTGCGCCCTGGGCCGCCAGCAGATAGCCAAAGTGGAGCGTGACGCCCATGGTCAGCGCGGTGAACCAAACAGCGCCGCGGATGGCGCAATAAAAAGCCACCGTACCGAACGCAAACATGGCCACCAGCCACAGCTGATCGGCGCGGCTGTGGTGGATCAGCCCCTCCCGTCGCAGCCGAGCGAGCCACATCAGCAGCAGCACCGCGCTGAGGGCGCCGAAGAGCAGGGTCACGATGACATCGTTGGTATTGTAGCCAATGACCGCCACCAGCGGCATCAGGACCACGGCCGGGAACGGCGGGAAGCTCACCTTGTATTCAACGCGATCGCATCGCGCGTGAGGCCGGTTGGGGTTGCAGCCCTTCTTCAGGTCTTTGTGCACATCGATGACCATCGACTTGCCATCAACCGTCCAAAACTCCTTCTTTTTCGGACCTTTGTCGTGCAGGAAGGGAAAAACACCGCGCACTTCCTGGCCACCCTTCAGCACCAGCACGCGATAGCTCGCCCAGTCATTCCAGCCGTTCTTGCCGTTGTCGGTTGCTCGGGCGATCGCGGCCATATAACCCGGCGGATCGCCAGGGCGCTCCCCGCCCCGGGCGTGACGTCTTGGCGTGTCGGTGTCGACGCGACCATGGAGAAACGAGTTCGCCAAATCGGTGAAGTGAAAGTGCGGCGAGGGTTGCGTGATGAACGGCCCTGACATCGCCGCGTACACGGCGCTGACCACGAGAGCGACCAGTGCATAACGGCGCCATGAGGGATGTGCGGGTTGCTGCATGGGGGGCTCTCTGACGCTGACGCAGGATACCGAGTGGCTGCGGTGCCGACCGATTGCCGCCCCGAGATAGGGACAGCGCGGCCCTGTCACGGCGGCGCAAGGTAGCGAGCGACCCGAAAGGGGTCAATGATGTGGCGCGTGTCGGCAATCAGGGATGGTCGAGTGGCCCCAGTGGCGTTATACTGCGCGCCCCCGAACCTGGGGCCGGATTCGATCAGGAGATCATCACCGATGAACAAGCGTACCCTCGCCATCGCCTCCGCAGCCGCCGTGATCGCCGCTGCAGTGGGCATCGTGACCCTGCGTCAACAAGCGCCGAAGCCTGCTGCCCTTGCGGTCGCTGTGCCTGCGCCGAAGATGCTCGACATGCAGCTCGACAAGGCCCTCGCCAATCAGATGCAGCTGCTCGACAAGGCCGACAAGCTCTCGCCAGACAAACGGCTGCCATTGCCGGTGGCGCATTCCGCTGGCGCCCACGCTGTCGCTGCGCAGGACAGGGTCAACACCGCCATTGTCGCCAAAGTTGACGAGAAAGCGAGCGTCGCCTTGTGGTTTTCAGGTAATGAGATCGCCGAGACCGACCCGTGCGGTTGAGCGCGTAACCCGCTGGGCGGTCTTGCCCGGCGTTCACATTGGATGAAGCAGCGTCGCTCCCGCTTTCGGGGCGCGCTTTCTGTTGACACCGGCGGCTGGCTCGTCGCCTCGCCTCGTTTTCACGGCGACAAGAAGCCGAAACTGCAGCTGCGTGCTGAGACGTTTTTCAAATCGTTCGCCGCCATGGGGTATCACGCCCTCAACATCGGAGAGCACGAGTTGGCGCTGCCACCTGCGCAGCTCAAGAAGCTAGCAAAGCGGTACAAACTCCAGTTAGTCAGCTCGAATATTATCGATAAAAAGACCAGAAATCCGGCCTTTCAGCCGGCCGTGCTTAAGACCATCGGTGGCATCAAGTTCGGTATCTTTGGCCTGGTGACCTCGGCTCCACAGGCGCGCGGCGATAACTTTGCGGCCTACGGTCTTGAAGTGAATGACCCTGCACGGGCGGCGAGGGCCGCGGTCACGGTACTGCGGAAAAATGGCGCACAGGTCATCGTTTGTCTCAGCGCCATGCGGCGGCAGGAGGCCGATTTGGTCACCGACAAGGTCAAAGGCATCGATATTGTCTTGGGCACCACCGGGATGGAGCTCACGATGCAGCTCGCGACTATGGGCCGCAGCTTCTTCGCGGACACCTACACCAAGGGCAAGTACATCGGCGAGGTGCTGTGGACGCCGGGCGCTGAGAAGTCCAAGTGGGCGGCTGCGAACCTGAAGGCGACGTTGCAGCAGCAATCGCAGAGTTTGCAGATGCGCGTGACCGACCTCAGCCAGCAACTCACCACGGCGGGGAAGCCCAACAGCCCCGTACAGTTGACGGCGCAGTCGCGAAAGCTCATGCAGCGGGAGCTGGTGCGCATGCGTGCCAAGTTGCAACGCGTGAAGCTGGAGCTGGACGGCGATCTGAAGGCTCCCGCGGGAGCTGGTCAGGTTCGTCTGAGCATGCACCCGCTCAATACCGACGTGGAGGACGACAAGCGCGTGCTCAAGATCGTCGAGCGTTTCAAGAAGAAGTACCCGAGCAAGCCGGGGCACTGATGGTACTGGCCAACTCGCGCTGCCCACAGGAGCCGATGTGACCGCCGCACTTTGGCCGTTGCTCGCGCTGTTGGATGTGCCCGATGGCGCCACTGTCACCGCTTCTACTGATGACTTGTGGACGGATGAGCTGCCTGATTTCTTGGGCGGCGATCCTGGCGATGACGCGCCGGCTCCGTCGTTGATGCGCTCGCAACCCAGTGAGCCTCGGGGCCAGGCTGCCGAGTTAGCCGTGACTGTGGTGCGTGGGATCTCACTGGCTGAACTGGTCGGTGCTGTGGCCGAACTGCCTGCGCTCGATCACGCCGATGGCGATGCCGCTTGGGCGCTGTCACAAGCGATTGTGCAAGCCGACGGTACCGCCCAGATTGCTGCGCACGGCCCGCTGAGCAAGCTCATGGGGCGGGCGCTCGGGGCCGCCGATTTGTCTTTGGCCGTGTCCGCTGTCGCCGTGGCAGGTCGTCTGCACCTCGCTGATCTACAAAATGAGGTCGCCGCCGTCCTACGAGATCGCGGTGCTGCGCTCGACAAGGCAGGTATCGAGCTCACACTCGACGTGTTAGCAGAGATCGCCGACGGCCGTTGCGTGCGGGTGATGGAAGAGGCTTTGATGAATCAAGCTGGCACGTTGACCGAGCATCAGGCTTGGCGCGCGCGACATATCGTGCAGCTGATTCGGCGAGACGGTCGCCGATAAACGGTCCTACTGCACACGCCACCAGAAAATCTGAGCCCAAATCTTGCTCTCAGCCCGGTATTGCGGGGTTGTATCGCGCCGTTGCGCTTGCGGAGCCCACGTTGGCATGGGGCCATCCATCGGCGGCGGCGGCGCCGCAGCCCCGCAGCTCTTGTCGTTGGCGGCCCCGGGCGTGCCTTTGTCGCCCTTGCCGAAGGTCTGGCTCGCCAAGCACCAAGCTGCCCCAGTGTCGTTGGCGGTAGCGTTCATGTGCTTGCTCGCCAGTTGGATGGCCGAACCCGAGATCTTGCCGGGCCATCCCAACTTGCCAGCTGTCGTCTGGTATTTGACCTCATCGACCAGGGTGCCATCGGCCTTGAGCAGCGCGATGCGGCCACCCGAGCTTGAGTTCGTCAGGGCAATCGAGCTGCCATAGCCGTAGGCCGCCTTCACGCCGCCGTTGATGGCCGTGTCGGTCTTAATCGCGAGGACCAAGAAGCCCTTGGGCGGCACGGTCACGGTTCCGGTCTTGGGCTTGATCGCCACGCCGCCTTTGTCCTTGTCTTCCAGCTGCCAGCCGGTGATGTCGATGGCCTTGTCGCTCGGGTTGTAGAGCTCCAGCCACTCGCCGCTGCTGTCACTGACGGCCTTGGGGTCGAACAAGATCTCCGTGATCACCAACTCGCCGCTCTGTTTCGCGCTGACGACTTCCACCTCGCACTTGGCGGTGCAGCCATCGCCGTCTTTGGTGTTGCCGTCGTCACACTGCTCACCCGTCTCTTTCTTGCCGTTTCCGCAAATCCCCGACGGCGTTGTCGCGCAGCCGACGTTGGGCGAGCCGGGGGTGCCCTTGTCTCCGGCGCCATATACAGCCGTACCCAGACACCAATTGGCGCCCGCATCGTTTGCCGTGGTGCTCATGTGCTTGGGGTTGAGGTGATAGGACCGACCGCTGGCGCTCTTGGGCCAGCCATTGGTTCCCGATGAAAACGTGATTTGGTCGATCACAGACCCATCGGGGTTCATCAACGCGATGGTGTCGCCGCCGTTGTTGAGCCCAAAGCCACTCCACCCGTAGGCCGCGATGAGACCGCCGTTGAGCGTCTTGGACGCCTCCGTTGCGAGCACCACATAGTCGCCCGCTGGCACGATGACGCCCTTGCCGTCTGCCAAGATGAGCGGCGCCGTGACGGTCACCTCATCCGACAGCATGAAGCCTTCGAGATCGATGTCCTTGTCGCTGGGATTGTAGATCTCAATCCACTCGCCCTTGCTATCGGAGACCTTCTCACTGTCGGACATGAACTCCGTGATGATCAGCGCGCCAGCTGCGATTTTGGCCGGTTCAATCGTGCAGACAGGCGAGCAGCCATCGCCGCCGACGGTGTTGCCGTCGTCGCACTTTTCGTCGAGCTCGATGAGCTTGTCGCCGCAGGTGCTCTCCGGGAGCTTGGTGCAGACGTCGCCGACGCCGTCCTTGTCTTCGTCCTTCTGATCTTTGTTGGCCTTGGCTTTGCAGTTGTCGCAAGCGTTGCCGATGCCGTCCTTGTCGCTGTCGGCCTGGTTGGAGTTCGCGACTTTCGGGCAGTTATCCGTGCTATCTGGCGCTTCATCGCCGTCCGCATCCGGTGGGCAAATCACGTTTGGCTGCCCCGGCGAGCCGAAATCTCCGGCGCCATAGCTGACCTTGCTCTTGCACCACGACGAGCCCTCATCGTTGGCTTTCGCGCTGAGTTTATCGGCAGACAGCTGCTGGCTGCGCCCCGTCTTGAACTGCTGCCATCCACCTGCACCGTTGGCGTAACTGACCTGGTCGACCAGCGTCTTTCCCCACCACAACTCCACGACACCCTTGCTGTTGTTCAAGCTCACCGCGCTGTATCCATAGGCTGCTACCACACCGCCGTTCTTGGTTTTGTCGGTGTTGATAGCGATGGCGACGTAGCTCTTGGCGGCCAGCGGTACCTTCGTGAGGCCCGCGTTGATGACGTGCACTTTCTTGGCGGTGCGCAACTCCAGACCATTGAGATCGACGGTCTTGTCTCCGGGGTTGTACAGCTCGATCCATTCGCCGTCTGAGTCGGTCACAGCCGTGGCGTCGAGCATCAACTCCGTTACCACGACGGCGCCGGCATCGAGGGGCGTTTCGAAGTTGCAGCCCGCAGAGCAGCCGTCGCCTGGGATGGCGTTGCCGTCGTCGCAGGCTTCGGTGCCATCTTTGACCCCATTACCGCAGTAGACCTTCTCGCAGAGGTCGCCAATCCCGTCGGCATTGCCGTCTTTTTGGTCCTTATTCGCCTTGTTCGGGCAGTTGTCGCAGGCGTCACCGAGACCGTCCTTGTCACTATCGGTCTGGAAGTGATTCTTCTCTTCTTTGCAGTTGTCCGCCTTGTCCGGAACACCGTCGTTGTCATCGTCGTCCTGCCAGCCCTCGCACGACGGATTGGCCTTGCCGGGGCTACCGAGATCGCCATCGCCGAAGACCGACTGACCCCGGCACCAGTACGTCTTGCCATCGTTGCCCGTGGTCGTCGTCTGGGTCGGGTCGAGGCTCAGCGAAATGCCAGCTTTGACCTTCCACGTCTTGTCCCACTCGACCTTGTCGAGCTCCACGAACGTCGGCGGTGCGCCAAATGTGCCCGACTTGTCGGGATGACGGCTGATGAGCTTCAGCACGGTCTTGGTATTGCCCAGCTTGACGTTGCCGAAGATCGCGTCGACCGGCGCGCCGCCGTTGGTTTTCTGATCGAGGTTGTTGCCGAGCACGGCGTATGTCTTCGACTTCACGATGACAGGCTTGGGCGACACCACCGCCCGCCAGAAGGGCTTGTCGGTCCCTACCTGCACGCGCAGGCCATTGATCTGTAGGTCTTTGTCCGTCGGGTTGTAGACCTCGATCCACTCGCCCAGCTTGTCGGTGACGGTCGCTGGATTGGGCAGCATCTCCGTGATCACCAAGGATTCCTTGGGAAGCGGCAACTCAATTTGGCAGAACTTGCTGCAGCCATCGCCGGAGTACAGGTTGCCGTCGTCGCAACCCTCGGTTTCCACCAACACATTGTCGCCGCAGCCGGGAATGGCGTCGGGCTCGCAGTGATCGCCGATGCCGTTGTCGTCCGCGTCAGACTGGGTCGGGTTGGGCACGTCCGGGCAGTTGTCCTTTTCATCCGCGATGCCGTCCAAATCCTTGTCCTTGGCGTCGCACAGGCCATTTTTCTTGCCGGGTGTGCCCGAGTCACCGGAGCTGTACTCCTCGGTCGATGCGCACCACGCCGTGGCGATGTCGTTGTTTTTCGCGTCGCTCTTTTCGTCGTTGAGCTGCATCGACTTGCCGTTCAGCGACGGCCATCCTTGGCTCTTGTTCCAGAGGATCTTGTCGATGATCGTTCCGTTGCTCTCCAACACCAGCGCGTCAACCGAGTTTGCGAGGTTGAGCGCCTTTCCGTAGGCGTGATTGACCTCGACACCGCCGTTTATCGTCTTGTCGGTACTGCGACCGAAGACGAAGTAGGCGCCCTTTGCGATCTGCGTCGCGCCGCCTGCGACGGTGTAGCTATCGTTCTTGTCGTCCCGGATCACGAGGCCGGCGATGTCCACGTCGTCGCCGCTGTCATTTCTGATTTCAAACCACTCCCCGTTGCTGTCGCTGACCTTGCCGCCGCCGTAGGGGTTGTAGTGCACCTCCGTGATGACCAGATCACCGGGTTCCAATTTGGGGCCTTCAGCCACGTCGGGTGAGGTCGTGTCGGTGCACGTGTTTGCGCCCGCCTTGCAGCTGCCGCCATTGCACTTGTCGCCGCCGGTGCATGGGTCTCCGTCGTCGCAGGTCGCCTTATTGGCAGCGTTGCTGCAGACGCCATCATTGCAGAGATCGTCCGTACAGGGATTGTCGTCGTCGCAGTTCGCTGGGCATCCACCGATGTCAAAGCTGCCGGCACCATCCCCGCTTGCGTCCTGCGGCACTGCGGCACCCGGGCCTTCTCCCTCGCTGCCGTCAGAGCAGCCAGAACTGAGCAACAAGACCGCAAATCCGGCGACAAAGACGGCGACTAGCTGGCGCAGGGCAGGGCGTGGCTGGGCTGAGCGCGACTGAGCAGGCTCGTGGTTGCACAGCGGACGCTGGCTCAAAGCAGGGGATTGGCGCATCAAAAACTCCATCTGGCAGACGAAGGGCTTTTATCAAACCCGCCGGCCGGCGTCACTTCGGTGGTTGTGTCCGGGCCGTGGCTACTCCTGCCAGTCACCCTGAGACGTAGCGTCGCCACGATTCAGCGCTTTGAGTTCCCCAAAGTCCCGGCCAGCCACCGGTCGTCGCAAACAGCTGGCGCGGTGACCGGGTTGCAGCGGACCGGATCGCCTCCTGGCACCTCGACCCAATACCCTGCCGGGGCTTTCACCGGGGCCGGAAAGTCTGTGCTGACCATCTGCGCACCGCTGTCGAAGGCGGCCTGGCGTCGGCTCGTATCACCGGCCCAAGGTTCCTTCGTACTATCGGCGCGCGTGCGAATGATCCGCCGGGCAGCCACAGCCTCCTGGATCTTCGTCTTGCCGTCGCCTTTGGGCCCATCGATCTTCGCGATGACACCCCACGGCGAATCCGCTTTGCCCTCTGCGAACATCGCGCGGCCCTTCAGCGCCGGATTGTTGGCCACGTAAGCATCTCGGACCCCACCTGAGTCGAGCAAGACGACGACCACCTTGCCGCGCCCCACCGCCAGCGTCGGCCATCCATCAGCAGCGATAGCATCCTGGAGGTTGGTGTGCGCCCCACGAACCTGGTCCGGCGTAATCCGTCGGTCGTCTGGCAGCGAGGTGACGATCGTCTTGTCGAGGCGCTCTAGCGCCTTCCATGCGACCAACTGTTCAGCTGTGTTCTTGGGCTCGATCCACACCCAAATCGGCACGTGATCGGGATGGGCGGTCGACCACACGGCGATTAATCGGAGGCAGTCCGTCAGGAGGTTGCAGGTCGTCTCTTCGTCGAGGGTGGGGACGTGCTGAACGATGAAGGGCCCGCCATCCTCGTCCGTGTAGACATCTAGCTCAAACTGTCGCACGCCCTGCTGCCCCAGCTGCGTATCGAGTGGCGCGTGGGTGTAGCGCCAATCGATGGGGCCATGGCCCGGAGCGATGTGGTAGCTGTTGTGCGTACCCTTGAACTGCAACTGATTGATACGCAGCACATCGTCCAACGGATGTCGCTCTATTGGCGCGCTGTCCTCGCAGCCCACACAGGCAACGATCAGGGCGATGAGGACAAGGCGGCGCGCACACGTATTCATAAGCACGCACCTTAGCAGACATCGGGCACCGACCCACAGGGCTCTCCGCATCTCACTAACAGAGGTCTCTCTGGCAGAGCGCATCCGGAACGTGCACCCTCGCAGCAGTCATCCGATTGACCGCCTCGATCGCTGCGGCGATGCTGGTGGCAAGAGGCCAGGTGCCCCCCACGTTGGAGTCTACCCATGTCAGCCCGCTCACTTGTCGCTTTTACCCCGGGAACGCGCCGTTTTTGCGGGATTGGCGCTGCTCTTGTCTGCATCCTGCTCAGCGCAGCCGTCACACTTGCCGCCGCGCCGGTTCGTCGTGGGCAGACGGCAGAAGACGCCTTCCGGGAAGGCGTCGGTTTCTTGGGTGAGAGCAAGACGACGGAGGCGGTGCGTAGCTTTCGGCGCTGCGTGGAACTCAAGCCAGACCTAAAAGAGTGCTGGTACAACTTGGGGCTAGCCTATGGGCGCAAACGCAACTTCCCGGAAGAGGCCAACGCCTACGCCGCCGCGGTGAAGCTCGATCCCAACTATGCAAAGGCGCAGTTCAATCTCGGCGTTGTCTTGGAGGACCTGGGTAAAGCTGGGTCTGCGCTCAAGCACTACGAGCGCGCGATCGCTGCGGACCCACAGGCCCAGGATGCGCGCCTGAACCGCGCCATGTTGTTGTTGCGACAACAGAAGGTCGAGGCTGCAATCGTTGCGTTCGAGGCGGCCATCAAGCTCAAACCGACAAATCCGGAGGCGTGGTTTGATCTGGCCCAGGCCCAGGAGATCAAGGCTGACAAGCTCGCTGAGCCGGCGCGTACCCAGGGGCTCCGTGCGGCGATTCGCACCTACTACAAGGCCATCCACCACGCGCCGAAACACTATCGTGCTTGGTACAACATCGGCGTGGTGCACCATCGGCTCAAGGACTACGGCTCAGAGATCGCGGCCTATCAAAAAGCCGTGCTGATTCGTCGCAGCTACACACCAGCGCTCTACAATCTGGCGTTTGCCCTGCGTGACAAGGGCGACAAAGCTCGCGCGAAGACGGCTTTTGAGCGGTACTTGAAGATGGCCAAGGGTAATAAGGGTGAGAAGCGTTTCGTCGCTGCGGCCCAAGCCCAACTGTCCAAGCTTTAGTCACGCCGCCAATGAGATGGCCACCGCTCGAAGGGCGCCCGCCCGTCGGAGATTGTCTTGCAAACCCAGGATATTGGACAGCGCCTCGCGCGCGTGCGCGCGGAAGTTATAGCTGCCTGCGATAGTTGTGGTCGTGATCCGGCTGAGGTCACGCTTATCGCCGTGAGCAAGAATCACCCCGCGAGCGCCATTCGGATGGCTTATGAGGCAGGTCAGCGCGACTTCGGTGAGAGTTACGCCAAGGAATTTCGCGACAAAAGAGCCGGGCTGGCAGATTTGACTGACCTACGCTGGCATTTTATCGGTCACTTGCAGCGCAACAAGATCAAGTGGGTCGTCGGGCACGTCGCCCTCCACCACGCCATCGGCGATATGGTCGGTCTCGATGAAATGGCGCGCCGTGCCTGGGCCTTGGGCTCCCGCCAAGACGTCCTGCTACAGGTCAACCTAGCCAATGAGTCCACAAAGCGTGGGTGTCACGTCACTGAACTGACCGACTACGCCGAGGTGCTGCTGCGATCGCCGGGTGTGCGTTGGCGCGGGCTGATGACGCTGCCACCAGCTGGGGAAGATGCGAGCGTGTGGTTCGCGCAGCTGCAGGAGCTTCAGGCCCAACTACGCGCCGAGCATCGGGCTGCGCTTGCCGCTCAAGGGGCGGATCTCGACGTGCTGTCCATGGGGATGTCGGGCGATTTTGCGAGCGCGATTGCCCATGGAGCGACGCATATTCGAGTTGGAACCGCGATCTTTGGGCTGCGTCAGCCCTGAGTTTCCCAGGTCGTCACACAGCACTCCTTGACTGTGACCGCCCGGGCGCATAGCCAAGTGGGCGAGGACCACGGCGCTTTGGGCAGCCTCATCTCGTGATGATGCGCGGCCCATCGAAGACGGCACCTCAACCGCAAGCGGGAGGACCAGACCATGGGTGAGCGCTGCTACACAGACATCGACGCAATAGATGGCGAACTGCGCCACGGCTACGGTCCCAATGTGCACCTGCTAGCTGATCCACTGGCGTTGACGTGGCTTGCGCGGCTCAGTCATCCGTCCTGTGTGCAACCCGAGGTCAATCGTATCGTTACGTTGCTATATCGAGGTCTGGTCCGCGAAGTGATCAACCGCGAGTTCCCGCGCAAGCAGGTGCGCACGGAGACGCGCATGCGGCCCCTGACTGAGCACGGCTACTACGAGGGCGAGGTGATCGACCCCGATGTCGAAGCGACTTCCGTCGACATCGCTCGCGCCGGTATCCTCCCATCGATGGTCTGCTTCGAGGCGCTCAGTGAGATCTTGTCGCCCGGTACCGTTCGGCAAGATCACATTCTCATGAACCGCACCACCAACGCTGACGATCAGGTGACGGGCGCTGCTACCCATGGTCGCAAAATCGCCGGTCCGGTCGCCGATCGCTTTGTGCTCTTCCCCGATCCTATGGGAGCCACGGGAGGGTCGCTCACTGAAGCGATCTCCTTTTACCGCGATCGCCTCGACGGGCAGCCTCGTCACTGTTTCGCGCTCAACCTCATCGTCACCCCAGAGTTCATCAACAAGCTCACGACGACGTTCCCCGATGGTGTCAGCATCTACGCGTATCGCCTCGACCGCGGTCTGAGCGCCCCGGAAGCCCTCGCGGCGACCCCGGGCACCCTGCCAGACCAGGAACGCGGCCTGACGGAGACGCAATACATCGTTCCCGGCGCTGGCGGCATGGGCGAAGTGATGAACAACGCGCTGTCGTAGCCTGTTGCCCTCTTCCGGCCATCTGGCGCCCAGTCCGAAACTCGCCCTGTCCTGAGATCGCATCACCCGCAAGGAGACGTCATGGTAGTCGAGAGAATTGAGCCCTATCTGAGTTCAGAGAAGCTCCAGGCGCGCATTGCGGAGGTTGGCAAAGAGCTCAGCGCTGTCCTGTCGCCCACCGAACCGACGATCTTCATTTGCGTGCTCAAGGGCTCGTTTATGTTTTACGCCGACCTGCTCAAGCACATCACGGTGCCCACCAATGCAGCGTTCTTGGCCGTATCGTCCTACGACGGCGGTACCCACTCCACGGGCGCGGTGCGCCTGACGCACGATCTCACCCTCGACATCGCCAACCAGGACGTTGTCTTGGTGGAGGACATCGTCGACACGGGGTTGACCATGAGCTACCTGCTTGAGGTCCTTCGCGCACGCAAACCCCGCTCGTTGCGTGTCTGTAGCTTGCTGCACAAGCCTGCGCGCGAGCGCATCAAGGTACCCATCGATCACTGCGGTTTCGTGATCGACGACGTCTTCGTGGTGGGCTACGGCCTCGACTATGAGCAGCGCTACCGTGATCTGCCCTTTATCGGCGTGATGCACTTTGACGGGCCCAGCGCCACGTGATCGTTCATTGGTTTGGGCATGCGGCCTTCTCGATTGCCAGCACAACGGCTCCGCCGATGCGCCTGTGCATCGATCCCCACGCGCCGGGGGTCCTCGGCGGTCGATTTCAGCTGCCCCCAATAGACGGCCCATTTGATGCCGTGCTCACCACCCATCGCCACGAAGACCACGCTGCGTGGCGACCGGCGCTCGGAACCACCCAGATGGTGGACACCAATCAGCAGCTCGGCTCGCTCACCATCGCGTTTCGCGGTGTGCCCCACGACACCGACCAAGGTGTGCAGATGGGGTGGGTGCGTATGGCGAGCATCTCCGACGGACACCACCGGATTGTGCACGCCGGCGACATCGGCAGCTATACAGACGCGGATCTTGCGTGGCTGAGCGGTGTCGATGTGCTGCTCGTGCCTGTCGGCGGGACGTACACCCTCGATGGGGCAGGGGCCGCCGAGTTGACCCGTCTCATCCGGCCCAGATGGGTCGTACCGATGCACGGCGCCGATCCCGCCATCGACCTACCCCTCGCGCCGGTGCAGGACTTCCTCAACGCTCTGGCGTGGCCGGTCCACACAGCCTCCCATCTGGATCTCCGGTCTCCGCCCGCGCCTGGCTCTGCAGTGCTTCTGACGCGTCCAGAGTCCAAGTCCACATAGGCAGACACCGCGCGCAAAGCCGGTCGAAAAGCGCTGTGACGGCGACGCTTTGCTCCCCATGAAAGTCTGTTCATTGTCCTGTATTCGGCCGTAAAACCGCTGTGTGAGATCCAACTCCGATCGCCTGCGATCGCCACGTTTGTTGAACGACTCTCGGCTGTCTCAAGTATACGCCACAGATAGACCAACTCACTGTTGAAATTGAGTTTTTGTCATACTCGAGTGCCGCCCCAACTCGCCATGGCACTCCTTGTTTTAAGAATCTGACAATTCGTGGGCACAGCGTCCGCGCTTTCCGCTTGACAAGGCCCTGCACATCATGGATAACGCGCGCCCCGCAGGTGGCCAGACGGCCGCCTGCATCCCGCCGAAGCAAAGGGGTACCCCCCCTTCTGGCAACAGCCAGACGCTCGGGTTGGATCGTGATGGTCGGTCAGTGCTCACAGAGCATACTGCCGACCGCGGGTTGGCTCCCTCGGTGACGAGCCAGCACGCGAACGAACTCGGGATTCGGAACCACCGTGGACATCGTTAGGTGTAAAGGCGCGCGGCCCAACGGCCATCGCTTCTATCGCCTCGAATCGAGCTCGCAAAGACGAGCACCATAAGGACTGGCACGAGGCTCCAGCAGCCGTGCCAAAGTTGGAGAAGGTCAAGATGCCGACAATCAACCAACTCGTACGCAACCGCCGCAAGGCCAAGCGCAAGAAGAGCACCGCACCGGCGTTGCAGAGCTGCCCGCAGAAGCGTGGCGTTTGCACTCGCGTGTACACAACGACACCGAAGAAGCCGAACTCGGCACTTCGTAAGGTCGCTCGTGTACGTCTGTCCAACGGAATCGAGGTCACCTCGTACATTCCTGGCGTCGGCCACAACCTCCAGGAGCACAGCATCGTGCTGATCCGCGGTGGTCGTGTGAAAGACCTCCCAGGTGTTCGTTACCACATCATTCGCGGCACGCTCGACGCCACTGGCGTCGCGGGTCGTAATCGCAGCCGCAGCAAGTACGGCACGAAGAAGCCGAAGCAGAAGTAAGCGAGTCGCGCCCAACCGCGCACCGCTGAATAGGGCCGTCCGCGGCCCGCCCAGGAGACCGATATGCCACGCCGCCGCCTCGTACCTAAGCGTCCCGTCCTCGCCGATCCCAAGTATGGTGATCGTCTGGTCACGAAGTTCACCAACTGCCTGATGCTCGACGGTAAGAAATCGACCGCTGAGCGTCTGATGTACGACGCACTCGACAAGATCGAGCAGCGCGCCAAAGAGGATCCCGTCCGCGTCCTGCACCGGGCCCTCGAGAACGTGCGTCCGTCCGTCGAAGTGAAGTCGCGCCGCGTCGGTGGCTCGACTTACCAGGTTCCGGTTGAGGTTCGCCCCGAGCGCCGCAACGCCCTGGCTCTTCGCTGGATCATCGGCTTCGCCCGCAAGCGCGGCGAGAAAGGCATGGCTGAGAAGTTTGCCAACGAGATCCTCGACGCTGCGATGAACCGCGGCGCGGCCGTCAAGCGCCGTGAGGACACGCACCGTATGGCCGAGGCCAACAAGGCATTCGCCCACTACCGCTGGTAGTAACGACAAACAACGATGAGCAAGTCGGCGCCCTAGCGCACCGACGCTTCCCTTGGCGCCAAGCGCCCCCTTCTGGAGTCCACCGTGGCACGCACGATCCCGCTCGATACGATTCGCAACATCGGCATCATGGCGCACATCGACGCCGGTAAAACGACGACGACTGAGCGCATCCTGTACTACACGGGCCGTTCACATAAGATCGGCGAAGTGCACGACGGCGCTGCCACCATGGATTTCATGGAGCAGGAGCAGGAGCGTGGCATCACGATCACCTCCGCCGCGACCCAGTGCGAGTGGAAGGGCACGACGATCAACATCATCGACACCCCCGGCCACGTTGACTTCACCGTCGAAGTGGAGCGCTCGCTGCGCGTCCTCGATGGCGCCGTCGCCGTGTTCTGTGCGGTCGGTGGCGTTGAGCCGCAGTCCGAGACCGTGTGGCGCCAGGCCAACACCTACAAGGTCCCGCGCATCGGCTTCGTCAACAAGATGGACCGCATCGGCGCTGACTTCCTCAACGTGGTCGAGCAGATCAAGAAGCGTCTCGGAGCCCGTCCGGTTCCGATGCAGCTGCCCATCGGCGCCTACGACACCTTCCGCGGTGTGGTCGACCTCGTGGCCAACCACGCTGTCATCTACAACGACGCCTCGCAGGGCGCCGAGTTCAGCTTCGAGCCCATCCCCGAGGATATGGCTGACGAAGTTGAGCAGTACCGTACCGAGTTGATCGAAGCTGCCGCTGAGCAGGACGACGACTTGATGAACAAGTACCTCGAAGGCGAAGAGCTGACGACGGAAGATATCTACAGCGCCATTCGCAAAGCGACGCTCCAGATCGACATCATCCCGATGTTCTGCGGCTCCGCCTTCAAGAACAAGGGCGTGCAGGAGCTGCTCGACGCTGTCGAGATTCTCCTCCCATCACCGCTCGACGTGCCCGCACTCGAGGGCTTCGAGCCCGGCGACGAAGACGTCAAGCTGCTTCGCGCCGCTTCCGACGACGAGCCCTTCTCCGCTCTCGCCTTCAAGATCTGGAGCGACCCGTTCGTCGGTCACTTGACCTACATTCGTGTCTACTCGGGTTCGGCTGTGGTTGGTGACTCGGTCATCAACTCGAACAACGGCAAGAAAGAGCGCATCGGCCGCATCATGAAGATGCACGCTGACAAGCGTGAGGACATCAAAGAGGTCTTCGCTGGTGACATCGTCGCCATCGCTGGTCTCAAAGACACCATCACGGGTCACACGCTCTGCGACCGTCAGAAGCCCATCGTCCTCGAGTCGATGAACTTCCCTGACCCCGTGATCAGCGTCGCCATCGAGCCCGACAACAAGACCGAAGAGCAGAAGCTCGGCAATGGTCTTGGTAAGCTCAGCCGCGAGGATCCGTCCTTCACGGTGACAAGCAACGAAGAGACCGGACAGACCATCATCTCGGGAATGGGCGAGCTCCACCTCGAGGTCATCGTCGACCGTCTCAAGCGTGAGTTCAACGTGTCCGCTCAGGTTGGCGCCCCACAGGTTGCCTACCGTGAGACGATGCGTGAGGCCTACGAAATCAACCACAAGTTCAGCAAGCAGACCGGTGGTCGCGGCCAGTACGCGCACGTCGTTCTCAAGCTCGAGCCGCAGGATCCTGGTTTCGGTTACGAGTTCGTCGACCAGATTAAGGGCGGCGTTGTCCCACGTGAGTACATCCCGGCCGTCGACAAAGGCATCCAGGACGCACTCAACTCGGGCGTACTCGCCGGCTTCCCAGTTGTGGACATCAAGGCCACGCTGATCTTCGGCAGCTACCACGACGTTGACTCCAGCGAAATGGCGTTCCGTACCTGCGCTTCCATGGCCTTCAAAGAGGGCATGCGCAAGGGCAAGCCGGTTCTCCTCGAGCCCATCTTCTCCATCGAGGCAGTGACGCCCGAGGAGTACATGGGCGACGTCATCGGTGACCTCAACCGTCGCCGCGGCCGCATCCAGAACTTGGACGAGCGCAGCGGTTCCAAGGTCATCAGCGGCGAAGTCGCGCTCGGCGAGACCTTCGGTTACGCCACAGACCTGCGCTCGATGTCGCAGGGCCGCGCTACCTACACCATGCAGTTCGCGCACTACGCGCCTGCGCCCAACGCCGTCGCCGAAAAGGTGATGAAGAGCCAGGCTCGCTAAGCGAGAACGTAAGAGAGGACAATCATGGCGACCCGCATCCGCATTCGACTCAAGGCCTACGATCACCAGCTGCTCGACGCCTCGGTCACTGAAATCATGACAACCGTTCGTAACACGGGCGCTCGCATTGCGGGCCCGATTCCGCTGCCCACGCGGACCAATCGGTACACCGTGCTGCGTGGACCCCACGTGGACAAGAAGAGCCGCGAGCAGTTCGAGATTCGGACTCACAAGCGTCTCATCGACATCCTTGACCCGACTCAGCAGACCCTCGATTCGCTCATGCGTCTCGACCTCGCTGCTGGCGTCTCCGTCGAGATCAAGACTTAGCAAACGCTCCGTCTCGTTCCACGTCGCAACCCTAAGAAGACCCGACTATCGGGAGGCAACCAAATGGCCAGCTTCAAATTATACAACCAAAGCGCCCAAGAGGTCGGTGACATCGAGCTCACCGATGCCGTCTTCGGCGCCGAGGTCAAGCCCCACCTGCACTGGGAACTCGTCAAGATGCAGCGCGCGAATCGTCGCGCCGGCACGCACTCGACGAAGACCCGCAGCGAAGTGAAGGGCTCGACCAAGAAGATCTACCGTCAGAAAGGTACGGGCAACGCACGCCATGGCGCGCGGACCGCTCACATCTTTGTCGGTGGTGGCGTCGCTCACGGCCCAAAGCCGCGCGACTACAGCTACACGGTGCCGAAGAAGGTGCGCGCTGCCGCGCTGCGTTCGGCTCTGAGCACTCGTGCTGGTAGCGGTGACCTCATCGTAGTCGACGGTCTGTCATTCGACAGCCCGAAGACGAAAGAGGCCGCCTCCGTGCTCGAAAAGCTCGGCGCGAGCAACGCCCTGGTGGTGGTGCCGACGGACGACAACAACGTGCACATGTCCATGCGCAACCTGCGCTCGGCCAAGTACATCCGTGCAGAGGGCGTCAACGTGTACGACATCCTCAAGTACGAGAAGCTTGTGCTGACCGCCGATGCTGCTCGCGCGCTCGAAGCGCGCTTGGGCTGAGGGAGATTCGAACAATGAACCTGCACCCGACCCAAATCCTGGTGAAGCCTCTGATCACGGAGAAGAACAATCTTCTTCGCGACGCGGACAACGAGTTTGTCTTTGAGGTCCACCTTGACGCCAACAAGAAGCAGATTCGCGAGGCGGTGGAAACACTCTTCGCAGTCAAGGTCGCCGATGTCCGCACCCTGGTGCAGCGCGGCAAGAACCGTCGCGTTGGCAAGTACAGCGGTAAGCGCCCGAACTACAAGAAGGCGATCGTTCGTTTGCACGGCGATCAGAGCATCGACTTCTTCGAAGGCGTTTAAACCGCACTGACGACCCCGGAGCAATCCGGAGCCCCCCGGAGACAAGACCATGTCCATCCGTAAGTATCGCCCAACGACACCAGGACAGCGTGACCGCCAAGGTCCCGACTTTTCTGAAGTGACGACCGACAGCCCCGAGAAGTCCCTGTTGAGCCCGCTGAAGAAGCGTGCCGGCCGGAACAACATGGGCCGCATCACCATCCGCCATCGCGGTGGTGGTCACAAACGTCACTACCGTATGATCGACTTCAAGCGCGACAAGATCGGCGTGCCCGCTCGTGTCAGCACGATTGAGTACGATCCGAACCGCACCGCGCGCATCGCTCTGCTGACCTACGCGGACGGCGAGAAGCGCTACATCCTCGCTCCCGAGGGTCTCAATGTTGGTGACCAGGTCGTGTCGAGCCGCAACGCCGACATCCAGCCTGGCAACGCACTTCCGCTCGAGGCTATGCCCGTCGGTACTGTGGTGCACGCCATTGAGATGAAGGTCGGTGGCGGCGCACAGCTCTGCCGCAGCGCGGGCACCCGTGCCCAGCTGATGGCCCTCGAAGGCAAGCATGCCCTGCTTCGTCTCCCGAGTGGTGAGCTCCGCAAAGTCATCGCGCGTTGCCGCGCCACCATCGGTGAAGTCGGCAATGCAAAGCACAAGAACGAGAAGCTCGGCAAAGCCGGTCGTACTCGTTGGCTTGGTCGTCGTCCCCACGTTCGTGGTGTGGCAATGAACCCCGTCGACCACCCCTTGGGTGGTGGCGAGGGCCGTACATCGGGTGGTCGTCACCCGTGCACTCCGTGGGGCAAGCCTACGCTGGGTGCCAAGACGCGCAAGAACAAGCGCAGCAACTACCTGATCGTCAGCCGGCGTAAGAAGAAGTAGGGAGCACGACGATGCCTCGTTCCATTAAAAAGGGTCCATTTGTCGACAACCACCTCATGAAGAAGGTGGAAGAGGCAAACCGGACCGCAAGTAAGCGCCCCATCAAGACTTGGTCGCGGCGCTCCACAATTTTCCCGGAATTCGTCGGGCACAACTTCATGGTCCATAACGGCAAGAAGTTTGTTCCGGTGTACGTCACGGAGAACATGGTTGGCCACAAGCTCGGTGAGTTTTCACCGACGCGGACCTTCTACGGTCACGCAGCCGACAAGAAAGGAAAGCGCCGCTAGAGCGGCCGCGCTAGGTGAGATAGCCCCGCTGGTTGCGAGGCGATGACCATCCTAGCCTGGAGTACGAAGATGACGACCACTAAGGCACATCTCCGCAACCTGGGAATCGCGCCTCGCAAGGTGCGCATGGTCGTGGGGCAAATCCGCGGCAAGGGTGCTGCTGAGGCACTCGATATCCTGCACTTCACCCTAAAAAAGGGTGGCGAGCCGGTGCGCAAGCTGCTAGACAGCGCCGTCGCGAATGCCGTGACGAACCACGACATGGACGCTGATGCACTATTTGTATCGGAAGTCTACGTCGACCAGGGACCGACCATCAAACGCTGGCGCCCACGCGCCATGGGTCGGGCCACGCGGATCAACAAGAAGACCAGCAACGTAACGCTGGTCCTGGGCGTACGCTAAGGCTTCGGCCTAGCGACACGGAGAGACCTATGGGACAGAAGACCCATCCGAACGGCCTACGCCTTGGCGTGATCCGGTCCTGGAACAGCAAGTGGTTCGAGGAAAAGAAATACGCCCAGTGGCTGCACGAGGATCTTGAGATCCGCAAGCTCATCAAAACAACGATGAAGCATGCTGGTATCTCCAAGGTTGAGATCGAGCGCCGCGCCCGTCAGATCCGGATCAGCGTGCACACCGCACGTCCCGGCATCCTGATCGGACCGAAGGGCAAAGAGGCTGACAAGATCAAGGCCGCGATCGCAAAGATCGCGACTGGTGAAGTCTACCTCTCGATCCACGAGATTCGCCGTTCGGAGACGGACGCGCAGCTCGTCGCCGAGAACATCGCCACGCAGCTCGAGCGTCGCGTCGCCTTCCGCCGTGCCATGCGCAAGGCCATGCAGGCCGCGCAGAAGTTCGGTGCCAAGGGCATTCGCGTCTCGTGCAAGGGTCGCCTCGGCGGCGCTGAAATGGGCCGCTACGAGTGGTACCTCGAGGGTCGCGTGCCGCTGCACACGCTCCGCGCGGACATTCAGTACGGCGAGGCGCTCGCTTCGACGACATACGGCATCATCGGTGTGAAGACGTGGATTTACCACGGTGACATCATCCCGGAACGCTCGGGCGCCAACGCCTGATTCACCTTTCACGCATCTGTAGCAGGATGCCTGATTTCCTAAGGAGACCGACATGTTGGCTCCCAAGCGCATTCGCTGGCGCAAAGTGCAGAAAGGCCGCAATCGCGGAACCGCCTGCCGTGGTACCGAAGTTTCGTTCGGTGAATATGGCCTTCAGGCCACAGAGGGCGGCTGGCTCACCAGCCGTCAAATCGAGGCCGCTCGTATTGCGATGACTCGCAAGATGAAGCGTGGCGCGAAGATCTGGATTCGGATCTTCCCCCACAAGCCCATTTCCAAGAAGCCTGCCGAAACCCGCATGGGTAAAGGTAAGGGCGGACCGGATCACTGGGTTGCGGTCATCAAGCCTGGCCACATGCTCTACGAGATCCAGTCTGACGATGAGACGCTGGTTCGTTCGGCATTCGCCCTGGCAGCCTACAAGCTGCCCTTGCGGACACAGATCGTCCGTCGAGGAGAAATCCGATGAAAAAGAGCGTCATCAACGAGATGACCTTGTCGGAGCTGAACCGGTCCGAGACCGAGCTTCGCGAGGAGATCTTCCGGCTGCGCTTCCAGCACCACACCGGTCAGCTGGCCAGCCCGATCAAACTACGCACCACGCGCCGCAACCTTGCTCGCGTGAAGACCCGAATCCGCGCTTTCGAGCTGGGCGACGTCCAGACGGCAGCGAAGGAGTCCTAAGATGAGTGAGACTACGGAAAGCACGGTCGCAACCGAGACCGCTGAAGCCGCATCGCGCCATCGCCGCCAGCTGACGGGCGTTGTTGTTTCCACCAAGGGCGACAAGACCGCGGTGGTGAGCGTCACACGCACCTTCCTGCACCCGCAGTACCGCAAGTACGTGCGTCGCTCGAAGCGTTACCTGACCCATGATGAGCACAACACGTGCGGTGATGGCGACAAGGTGATCATCGAAGAGTGCCGTCCGATGTCGAAGCGCAAGCGTTGGCGTCTACGTACGGTGTTGCGCACGAACATCTGATTAGAGAAAGACATCTGCTGGCTCACGCCCAGATATCTAGTGCCCCAACTACGGGGCGACAGTCGAGGATGACATGATCCAGAGCGAAAGCTTCCTACAAGCTGCTGACAACTCGGGTGCGAAGCGTCTCCGGTGCATTAAGGTGCTCGGCGGCAGCAAGCGCAAGTACGCCTCCGTCGGTGACGTCATCGTCTGCTCGGTGCGTGAGGCGTTGCCCCGTTCCAAAGTGAAGGTGGGCGAGGTTGTTCGTGCAGTTATCGTCCGCACCGCCAAGGAAGTCGGTCGGGCAGACGGTACTTACATCAAGTTCGACGGCAACGCTGCTGTCCTTATCAACAAGCAAGGCGAGCCGATTGGCACCCGCATCTTCGGACCGGTCGCGCGCGAATTGCGTGCGAAGCGGTACATGAAGATCGTGTCGCTGGCCCCAGAGGTGCTCTAGCCGTCCGGCTGGAGCGCAGAGGTTCATCATGAACAAGATTCGCAAAGGTGATTTGGTCACCGTGCTCGCAGGCAAAGACAAGGGCAAGACCGGTAAGGTCACGCGCGTCGTCAAAGACGGTGAGCGGGTTGTCGTCGAAGGCGTCAACATCCACAAGCACCACGTCAAGCCAAACCAGCAGGGTCGCGAAAGCGGCATCGTTCGCAAAGAGGCGTCGTTGCACGCCTCGAACGTGACGCTGATTAGCCCCAGCACCGGCAAGCCGGTTCGCGTCGGTTTCCAGTCGGTCATCGGCGCTGACGGTGAGCAGAAGAAAGTGCGCGTGGCAAAGCAGACCGGTGAGCAGCTCGACGCTGTCTAGCGCACCGATTGACAAGACGACAGGCCCGCCGAGTAGACGCAGCGCACACGCGCATAGGTCGCTACTTCAACCAAGGCCCAAGAGAGGATTGATATGAACGCCAGGCTTCAAACGAAGTACAAAGACGAGGTTGTCAGCACGCTGACCACTGAGTTCGCATACGGCAACATCATGCAGGTTCCGAAACTCGACAAGATCGTCGTGAACTTCGGACTTGGTGAAGCGGTGCAGAACCCGAAAGTGATCGAGCGCTGCGTTCAGCAGATGACTCAGCTCTCGGGCCAGAAGCCAGTGATTACTCGCGCAAGCAAGTCGATCTCGAACTTCAAGCTTCGCGAAGGCATGCCCATCGGTGTGAAAGTGACCTTGCGTCGCACACAGATGTGGGAGTTTCTCGATCGTCTGTTCAGCGTCGCGCTTCCGCGCGTTCGTGACTTCCGTGGTGTGAGCACCAAGGCCTTCGACGGCCGCGGTAACTACACCCTGGGAATCAAAGAGCAGATCATTTTCCCTGAGATCGATTACGACAAGGTGGACAAGGTGCGCGGTCTGAACATTACGTTTGTGACGACCGCAAACACGGACGATGAAGGCCGCGCTCTATTGAAGGCCCTCGGAATGCCGTTCCGCAAGTAGAAAGTCCCGCGTCGGTGGGTGCGCACAAGCGCTGCAGTTCACCGAGACCTGGACCGGAGGAGAGACGAAGATGGCAACGACCAACGATCCCATCTCGGATTACCTGACACGCATCCGCAACGCCATTCAGGCGCGGCATGAATCGCTCCGCATCCCGCGGTCGAACATGCTTCTTCGCATTAGCGAAATCCTGAAGGCCGAAGGCTACGTCAACGGTTTCGAGAATATCGACGAAGGCCCACAGGGCACTATCGTGGTGCACTTGCGCTACCTCGGCGACCGCAGCAATGCGATCAAGACGCTGAGTCGCGTTTCTAAGCCCAGCCGCCGTAAGTACGTCGGCGCAGGCGATATTCCACGGGTCAAGAACGGCCTCGGAATTGCAATCCTCTCGACGTCACGTGGCGTCATGACCGGTGCAGATGCGCGCAAGGCCAAAGTTGGCGGCGAGCTCCTCTGCACCGTGTGGTGAGGGACATCATGGCTGAAAAAAAGATTGTATTGTCTCGGATTGGCAAAGCGCCAGTCGCCGTGCCGAAGGGCGTCACCGTCACCATCAATGGTGTCGATGTGGCGGTCAAAGGTCCGAAAGGCACCCTTAACCGTGTATTCAGCGGAGTGACGTTCGAGCAGAGTGATGCTCAGATCGTCGTGCACGCCGATTCGCACACGAAAAAGGGCAAGGCTCTTCACGGGCTCGGTCGCTCGCTTCTGGCCAACATGGTCACCGGCGTTTCGACTGGCTACAAGCGCGAGCTTGACGTCAAGGGTGTTGGTTTTCGTATCGACCAGAGTGGCAACGACTTGGTTTTCCAGGTTGGCTTTTCCCACACCGTCACCTACACGCTCCCCGCGGGTGTGAAGGCTAAGGTCGAGGGGCAGACGCACTTGGTTCTTGAGTCCACCGATAAGGAACTCATTGGCCAGAGCGCAGCTAGCATCCGCGCCATTCGCCCCCCAGAGCCCTACAAGGGTAAGGGGATTCGGTACTCCGATGAAGTCGTGCGCCGCAAGGCCGGCAAGTCGGGCGGCAAGAAGTAATTGAGGCGGCCACAATTGTGGTCTGGCCCGGAGGGAGCCCCATGCTCACACCTCGCTTTTCAAATCGTCGGCAGCACCGGAAGTACCGTCTGCGCTTTTCGATCCGTGGCACCACGGACCGTCCGCGTCTGAGCGTCTTCCGCTCTGCCAAACATATCTACGCCCAGGTCATCGATGATGACTCGGGTCGCACGCTCGCACAGGCTTCGACGCTCGAGGAGGGCTTCAAGGCCTTCGACGGTGACAAGACTGCTGCGGCAAACAAGGTGGGTGAGCTCGTCGCTGACCGTGCCATCGCCGCTGGCGTGTCGAAGCTCGTCTTCGATCGCAACGGCTTCAAGTACACCGGGCGTATCGCCGCGGTGTCGAAGGCCGCTCACGCGAAAGGCCTGCTGACGAAAGACGGACACGCCCCAGCGGGCGACAATGGTGATGCTGCTGCGTCGCTAGCGAACCAGGAGTAGAACCATGTCGAACAACCGTGGTGGTGGAGATCGGCGCGGCGGCCGTGGTCGCCGGGATCGCAACGAGCCGGATGACGGCTTCAACGCAGCAACAATTGGCATCAACCGCACCTCGAAAGTGGTGAAGGGTGGTCGTCGGTTCTCCTTCTCAGCACTCGTCGTCGTCGGTGATGGCACCGGCAATGTCGGCGTCGGCATGGGTAAGGCTAACGAGGTTCCGGAAGCGATCCGCAAGGGTTCGCAGAAGGCACGCAAGGCTGTCTTCAAAGTGCCGCTGGTCAAGGGAACGATCCCGCACGACGCAGTCGGACACCACGGCGCAGGCCGTGTGCTGCTTCTGCCAGCGAGTCAGGGTACCGGTATTATTGCCGGCGGTCCGGTTCGTGCCGTGCTCGAGCAGGCCGGTATTCGTAATATCATTACGAAATGTCTGGGCAGCAACAATCCGCACAACGTCGTTCGCGCGACCGTGGATGCCCTCAAGCAGCTTCGTACGATCGAGCAGGTGAGCGCAGCTCGCGGCAAGTCGGTCGAAGAAATCCGCGGATAAAGCGGGCTTCAACCCAACAATCGGGCCGTAGTGCCCAATTCGCTCTTGCATCCCAGATAGAGCGCGCGTAGTATCGCGCGCCCTAGCCTGGGGGACGGTGGACAGGATCGCCTTCGTGCGGCCAGCCACTCGGCAAGAAACCCCGGAATCCCGGGCCTCTGGCGCCAACGTAACGGCGCTGGGAGATGACGATGAACGAGCTTAGCAATCTCCGCCCACCTAAGGGCGCCACTCGCAAGCGCAAACGTGTCGGTCGCGGCATTGGTTCGCGCCTTGGCAAGACCGCTGGTCGCGGCCATGGTGGTATGGGCAGCCGTAAAAGCGGCAATGTCGGTGCCTGGTTTGAGGGTGGTCAGATGCCCTTGCAGCGTCGTTTGCCGAAGGTTGGTTTCACCAACATCTTCCGCAAGCAGTGGCTGACGATCAACGTGGGCGACCTCGACAAGTTCGAGGCGGGCACGAAGGTCGATGAGGCGCTCTTGCGTCAGCTCAACCTGGTCAAGGGGCGCGCTGACGGCCTCAAGATCTTGGGTGACGGCGAGCTTCCGGTCGGATTGCACATCGTGGCGAACAAGTTCACCGCATCTGCAAAGTCCAAGATCGAAGCCGCTGGTGGCACTGTGGAGGTCGTCGGTGGCTAGCTCCATCGGAAATATCGGCAAGGTGCCGGAGCTGAAGAAGCGTGTCCTCTTCACTCTCGCAATGCTCGCCGTCTACCGTATCGGCGTTTTCGTCGCGGTCCCTGGCGTTGATCGTCAGGTCGTGAGCGATTACCTTGCCAGCTCTGGTGGCGGTCTGTTGGGCATGTTCAACATGTTCACCGGTGGTGCGTTGGAGCAGGTCTCCATCTTCGCCCTCGGTATCATGCCGTACATCTCAGCCAGCATCATTTTGCAGCTGCTCACCGTGGTCGTTCCGGCCGTCGAGCGTCTGAATAAAGAAGGTGAGTCTGGTCGTCGCAAGATCAACCAGTACACCCGCTACGGCACCGTGTTGTTGTCCCTGATTCAGGGCACCTTCATGGCGACCTGGTTGGCCGGTCTGAATAGTCAGGCTCTCGGTGGTGGTAGCTCTGCTGCCATGACGAGTGGCTTCGGCTTCATCGCGCTGTGTGTGTTGTCGTTGACGACGGGTACCGTTTTCATCATGTGGCTCGGTGAGCAGATCACCGCACGCGGCATTGGTAACGGCATCTCGCTCATCATCTACGCAGGCATCGTCGCCGGTCTCCCGACAGCGCTGCAGCAGACATTCACGCTCGTGAAGAACGGTCAGATCAGCCCGCCTGTGCTGCTGTTCATCCTCGCCACTGTTGTCGCTGTGATTGCTGTCATCGTGTTCTTCGAGCGCGCACAACGTCGGATTCCGGTGCAATACGCGAAGCGTGTTGTTGGTAATCAGGTGATGCAGGCCCAGGGTTCGTTCCTTCCGCTGAAGGTGAACACGGCCGGCGTTATCCCGCCGATCTTCGCTTCGTCGATTCTGATGTTCCCAGCCACGCTGGCGAACTTCGCGCCAGACAGTCAGGTTCTCGCGGGGATTCTCAATTCCCTCGTGCCCGGCCGTACGCTGTACAATGTCGTATACGTCGCGCTGATCATCTTCTTCTGCTACTTCTACACCGCCGTGACGTTCAATCCGGTTGATGTGGCGGATAACCTGAAGAAGGGTGGTGGCTTCGTTCCCGGTGTTCGCGCCGGTAAGAAGACCGCAGAGTACATCGACCGTGTCCTGTCTCGTTTGACCTTTGGTGGTGCGGTTTACGTCGCCGCTGTCTGTGTCTTGCCTGGCTTCCTACAGCTCGAGTTCAACGTGCCGTTCTACTTCGGTGGTACCTCGCTGCTCATCGTGGTGGGCGTCGCGATGGACACTGCCCAGCAGATCGAGAGTCACCTTATCACCCGTAACTACGACGGCTTCGCTGGCCCACGTGGCCCGCGTATGCGTGGCCGTCGCGCTGCGGCTTAGGAAGACTATCGTGACGACTCCCAACCGCATGATCCTGCTCGGTGCCCCTGGTGCCGGAAAGGGCACCGTAGCCAAAGGCTTGGTGGATCACCTCAAGGTGACTCATCTGTCCACCGGCGACATGCTCCGTGCGGCCGTAGCTGCAGGCACGGAAGTTGGGCTGCACGCCAAGACCTTTATGGATCGTGGCGCGCTGGTTCCTGACGACGTCATGGTTGCCCTGATCGCCGAGCGCGTGAGCCAGGACGACTGCAAGAGTGAGGACGGCACCGTTCGTTTCTTGCTCGATGGGTTTCCGCGTACGTTGCCCCAGGCAGACGCACTTGACGATCGTGGCCTCGGGCCCGACGCAGTGATTCACCTGGATGTTGCGAATGAGGTAGTGGTCGGTCGTTTGACCGGTCGGCGCTCTTGCCCAGGGTGCGGCGCGCCCTATCACGTAGAATTCAAGCAACCAAAGGTTGCAGGAATCTGCGACATCTGCGATACGGCGCTCGTGCACCGCGCGGATGACCGTGAAGAGCCCATCCGCAAGCGTCTCGCGACGTACAGCGCTCAGACCTCTCCGTTGGTCGAGCGCTACAGCGCGGAGCTCATCACCATCGATGGAGACAACGCCCCGAGCGCTGTCTTGAACGCGGTGCTTGAGCGTGTGTCTGCTGGCAGTGCCGGTTAGACGAGAGAAACTAGGCCACAGCGCCAGTAGGATTTCGGCGTGGGTTTGAGCGAAAGCCAGACTCGTCGCGCCAGTGAAGTGAGCCGAAGGGCTCAGTGGAGAAGAAGTCATGAAGGTCAGAGCCTCCGTGAAGCCGATCTGTGAGTCATGCCGCGTCGTCAAGCGTCGCGGTATCGTGCGGGTCATCTGCAATAACCCGAAGCACAAGCAGCGTCAGGGCTAAGCCCTCGCGGGCCCCTTTCGCATTAGGAGACGACCAATGGCACGTATCGCTGGTGTTGACCTTCCGCGCAATAAGCGGGTGGACATCGCACTACGCTCGATCTACGGCGTCGGACCGAAGATCTCGGACGACGTCTGCCGCAAGGCAGGAATCGACGGTAGTAAGCGCACAGAAGCTCTGACCGATCAGGATGTGATTCGCATCCGTGAGGTTCTTGAGACTCAGTACAAGGTGGAGGGTGATCTGCGTCGTCAGGTTGCACTCGACATTAAGCGGCTCATGGATCTCGGTTGCTACCGCGGTCTACGTCACCGCCGTGGCCTGCCCGTCCGTGGTCAGCGCACTCACACGAACGCACGCACCCGCAAGGGCCCGCGTCGCGCTGCAATCAAGAAGAAGAAGTAGCAGGAGCTAACAGATGGCTGGTCCGAAGAAGGGCGTCGGGCGCATCAAGCGTCGCGATCGCAAGAACGTACAGACCGGCGTGGTGCACATCACGTCGACGTTCAACAACACCATCGTCACGATCACGGATGTGGCCGGCAACGTCGTTGCTTGGTCCACCGCTGGTCACCGTGGCTTCAAGGGGTCGCGCAAGTCGACTCCGTTCGCGGCCCAGATGGCCGCGGAAGATGCTGGCCGCAAGGCGCAGGATCACGGCATGAAGACCGTGTCCGTCCGCGTCAAAGGTCCCGGCAGTGGCCGCGAAGCCGCTATGCGCGCGCTGGCCAACGTTGGCTTCCGCGTCTCGTCGATCCGCGACGTGACCCCCATTCCGCACAACGGTTGCCGCCCGCGCAAGCGTCGCCGCGTTTAGTTCAGGAGAATCAAAGTGGCTCGTTACACCGGACCCGTTTGTCGTCTCTGCCGTCGCGAAGGGCTAAAGCTCTTCCTGAAAGGCGAGCGTTGTTACACCGATAAGTGCGCCTACGAGCGCCGGGCATTCGTGCCCGGTATGCACGGCCAGGCGCGCCGCAGCAAAGTCTCTGAGTATGGCCGTCAGCTTCGTGAGAAGCAGAAGGTTAAGCGCATGTACGGCCTCGTCGAGAAGCAGTTCCGCGCTTACTACAAGCTCGCTGCTCAGAAAGATGGCGTTACAGGTGAGAACCTGCTTCGCTTCCTCGAGCGTCGTCTCGACAATGCTGTGTACCGTCTTGGTTTCGCAGTGAGTCGTTCAGAGGCCCGCCAGATCGTTCGGCACAATCACGTGCTGATCAATGGCCGCCGCTGCAACATCCCATCCGCCATGGTGCGCGTCGGCGATACGATCGAGATTCGTGAGAAGTCTCGTGAGCAGGCTCGCATCACGGAGGCCCTCGATGGTGCCGACCGTCGTGGACTGCCAGCGTGGCTTGAGTCGGACCGCAAGAACTTCAAGGGCAAGGTCACTAGCCTGCCTCAGCGTGCTGATATCACGGCGCCGATCGAAGAGCGTCTGATCATCGAGCTCTACTCGAAGTAAGCACCGGTTCGACGTTGCCCCTGGCTCCTATCGTGGAGCGCTGGGGCGAACTTCGGGGTCTAGTCCCCCACTGACGATCGCGACATCTCCGCTGGCCACGCCGGCGGGGTACGACAGGAGAAGCCATGCAACGCAACTGGCGCAATCTCATCCGTCCGAAGGCCTTTGAAGTGAGCGAGCTCACTGGGACCTACGGCAAGTTCGTGGTGGAGCCGCTCGAGGGTGGCTACGGCCAGACGCTCGGCAACGCGCTGCGCCGCATCCTTTTGTCGAGCATCCGGGGCGCTGCCATCACCGGTATTCGGATGGCGGCACTCGGTCGCGTCGTTCGTGAGGACGAGTCCAAAGGCAAGACGCACCGCCGTATGGTCGAGCAGATGCAGTCGGCTCTTCACGAGTTTCAGGCCCTGCCTGACACAGTGGAGGACGTGGCTGAGGTCGTACTCAACCTGAAAGAGGTGAACCTTCGCCTTGAAGGTGAGATGACCGAGTTCATCCACCTCGTGGCTGAGGCTCCGGCCGATGGTGCTCCGCTTGCGGTCACCGCTGCTGACTTGCAGGTCTCGTCCGCTGTGACGATCCTGAACCCTGAGCAGCACCTCATGACCATCCAGCCTGGCGGCCGTGTGGAAGCTGAGATGACCGTTCGTGAGGGTGTTGGCTACGCACCTGCCAGCCGCCAGACGGCGGAGGGTGAGGATGTGCCGGTGGATTTGCTCGCTATCGACGCGATCTTCTCTCCGATTCGCCGCGTCAACTTCCGGGTGGATAACGCCCGTGTTGAGCAGCGCACCGACTACGACAAGCTGACGCTTGAGGTGTGGGGCAACGGCGCTGTGGATCCAGAGACTGCGGTTGGCATCGCTGCCAAGATCTTGCGTGAGCAGTTGCGTGTCTTCGTCGGCTTCGAGGAGCAGGCTGAAGAAGAGCAGGTGGAAGAGGTTGTTGAGGAGGCCGAGCCGCTCAACGAGAATCTCTACCGTCCCATCGAGGACTTGGATCTCTCCGTTCGCTCTGCGAACTGCCTACAGAACGCTCAGATTCGCTTCATTGGCGAGCTGGTACAGCGCTCCGAGGCGGAGATGCTCAAGACCAAGAACTTCGGCCGCAAGTCGCTGAAGGAGATCAAAGAAGTGCTGGACGAACTCGGTCTCGAGCTCGGCATGCGCCTTGAGAATTTCGACCCGGAGATGCGTCCCGCCTCGCTGGCGAACTAAGGACCTATCTTTGATGATGGGAGGCTGGTCCTCCCGGTGAATTTGGAGAACGACAGATGCGACACCTGAAGTCTGGCCGGAAGCTTGGCCGCGATACGGCTCACCGCAAATCGATGATGCTCAACCTCTGCAAGTCGCTCATCGAGCACGAGCGGATTACAACCACTGAGGCGAAGGCGAAAGAGCTGCGCAGCTGGGTGGAGCCCTTGATCACGCTGGCGAAGGAAGACTCGGTGCACAACCGGCGTCTCGCTTTCAACAAGCTGCGCGATCGTGGCTTGGTCCACAAGCTCTTCACCGAGCTGGCTCCGCGTTACCAGGCGCGTCCAGGCGGGTACACCCGTCGGATGAAGCTGGGCCCGCGCACGGGCGACCGCGCTCCGATGAACATCATCGAGCTGGTGGGCTAGCCTTCAGGCTGGAAATAGACGAAACGGGGCGCGATGCTTGGCATCGCGCCCCGTTTTCCTTTTGTTGGTGGTCGTATTGCCGACAGGTGGTTTGGATTTTCCGGTGATGGGTCGGTGGCGCGTGTGCAGCGAGTCGTCGCGTACGCCGCAGGAGGCCAGACCTCAGATGGGGGACCACTTGTAGCCGACGCCCCTGACGGTCTGGAGTGGGTCAGCGTGAGGACTTCCTAGCTTGGCGCGCAGTCTTCGTACGTGAATGTCGACAGTTCTTGTACCGCCGCCGTAGCGATGACCCCAGACGCGATCGAGCAGTACGTCGCGATTCCATGCGCGGCCGGGGTTTTGGACGAGGTGCCGAAGGAGCGCGAACTCTTGCGGAGTGAGCTGAAGTGGGGCGCCGTCGATTCGCGCTTCAAAGCCATCGACATCAACAACTAGCGAACCAACTGCAACCGACGACTGTCGACCGTCAGTCGACAGGCCGATCAGCCGAGAAACGCGCGCCAGGATCTCCGCCGGCGGGGCACTCCGCGCTACGAAATCCGAGCAAGGCATGCGTGCGGCCAGCGGCAGCCACCGGGTATCGAGCACAACCAGGCTCTGGACGCGACCCACGACGGGGTGACGCTGCATCGCCGTGAGTAGCGGAGCGATCGTCGCGGTTGGCGCCGGTTCCAAGATGGCGAGGTCGGGCGGCGCGGTGATCGGGCATGAGAAGCGACCCTCTTCAAGGAGGTGCGTCGTAACGCGACAAGGGCCATACTCCAGCGCATCCCGCACTGCGGACCGATTCGAGTCAAAGGTAAATAGAAAGACATTGCGCACGGCCAAACCCTACTCGTTCGGCGATTGGGAGGCTACCGGCTGCTGCGTTGAAAGAGGGACAGCGATGACGAATGGGCAAGCGAAGGGGCAGTGGGCGCTCGCAGGCGGCACGGGGTTGCTTCTCGCAGGGGCCTATCCGGGCCTGGGGTGGTGGCCGCTTGCGTTGGTCGCTTTCGTTCCGCTGCTCTGGTCGTTGCGTCACGTGGATTCGGTCAAGCGTGGATTTGGCCTGGGTTTGTTGGCCGGCACCACACTTCACGGGCTGTCTTTCCACTGGCTGAGTTTCACGATGCAGGAGATGAGCGGGCTGCCAACAGCTGTAGGTTGGCTGGTCGTAGGCCTCCATGCAGTAGCGATGGGCCTACACCAAGCGGTCTTCGCGGGCATGGTGGTCGCGAGTGGCAAGTGGCGTCAGAAGTGGTGGTGGTCGGCTTGGCTGGCCGCGGTATGGATGGCGGTGGAGTTGGTCGTGCCGTGGCAGTTTCCCTGGTACCTCGGAAATGCGGTCTATCCCGAGCCGATTTTACTGCAGGCAGCCGATATTATCGGGATTGTGGGGGTGAGCGGGCTTTGCGTTGCCGTCGCTTCGCTGTCGGTAGTGAGCATGGAGCGTCGGTCGTGGCGAGTTGCCGCAACTGGGATCGCGCTGATCGGCGTCTGGGTTGGCTACGGCAGCCTGCGTTTGCATCAGGTCGATGCGGCGCAGACCAAGAAAAAGTGGACGGTCGGCATCGTCCAGCACAATCCATCCGTCGCTGAGAAGAAGAGCCTCAAGCCGAAGCCTCGCCTACCGATGTTGCACAGAGCGAAGGCGCTCACAAAGAAACTGCCCCTCGACACGCTTGATCTCGTGGTTTGGCCAGAGGGGACCCTGCCATTTTTCTATGTCCCGCTTGAGGTCGACAAGCCAGAGCGGGCACCTGCCGTGCTGCGCCAAACAACAAAGGAGGTCCGCACGTTGGCCAAGGGGCTCGGTCGTCCGATGGTGTTCGGGTCTTTGCGGATGCTCGACAAAAAGTGGAAGGCCCGACCGAGGAATTCAGCGATCGTCATCGATGGGACGTCCGAGCAGACCTATGACAAGCGTATTTTGGTGCCCTTCGGCGAGTATCTACCCGGGCGAGACCTCTTCCCATCGCTCAAAGATCTCATCCCCGGGGTGAGTGACATTGGCCGCGGCGACGGCAGCAGTGTGCTGGCTATCCGGGGTGTGAAGGTGGGTATGAGTATTTGCTATGAGGCGCTCTTTCCAGCGTTTATGTGGGCACAGAACGCAACGGCGGACGTACTGCTCAACCTGACTGACGACGTCTGGTTCGGACCGACCAACGCGCCTGAACTGCATCTCATGGTGCAGGCGCCCCGGGCCGTAGAGCTGCGCAGGCCGCTGATTCGCGCCACTGCGACTGGTGTATCGGCGTTGGTGGACGCGGGAGGGAGGATCAGAGGGCGAACAGGGGTCTGGGAGGCCACGACTCGGGTCGTTTCTGTGAAGATGGCGGATCTAGGCTCCCCATATCGGCTGTGGGGCCCCTGGCCTGGTCGGTTGCTTGGGGCCTGGGTGTTGGGGATTGGGTTTGTACTCTGGCGCCGGCGCCGGACAGGGCTGGAGGCCGCGTCGCCCGAGTGAGTTGGCCGCGTTCATCCATCGGCGCGTCAACGGGACAAGACGGAGGCGCCTGAGTCCGTGCGAACTCGGCCCCGTTGTGTTAGCACGCGCGCAGGCGGCTTAGCCGCGGAGGACCCCATGGCGAATCAATCCAACAATAAGAAGCCATCTGGCCGCCGCTCAGGCAGCTCGCAGGCCAAGAAATCAACGAAAAAGCCCGCTGACGGCGAGCGTCTGCAGAAGGTGCTGTCGCGCCGAGGCGTGGCATCCCGTCGCGGCTCGGAGCAGCTCATCGCCGACGGTCGCGTGACGGTCAACGGCGTCGTGGTGACCGAAATGGGCGTGCGCGTGAATGCAGCAACCGACGACATCCGGGTCGACGATGAGCGCATCAAGAGTCCACCGCGCACCGTCGTTTTGGTCCTCAACAAGCCGGTTGGCACCCTATGTTCCGAGAACGACCCGGAGCGCCGTCCTTTGGTGCATCACCTGGTTCCTCGGGAGATGGCATTGCGGACGGTTGGTCGACTCGATTTTAACACAGAGGGCGTGCTGCTCTTTACCAACGATGGTGATCTAGCGTTGCGTCTGAGCCACCCCCGGCACGGCGTGCAACGGACCTACGACGCCAGAGTTCGCGGCATTCCGAACGAAGAGACGCTCAATCGGCTCGTTCGCGGCGTGCAACTCGACGATGGCCCCGCTCACGTCGAGTCCGTGCAGGTCGTCAAGCGCACCGACCGCAACGCTTGGGTTCGCCTGACGCTCACTGAGGGGCGTAACCGCGAGGTGCGTCGTCTCATGGAACGCGTGGGCCATCCCGTCATGCGCTTGCGCCGTATTCGTTTCGCAGGTGTGGCCGCCGAGGGACTCAAGCCCGGTCAGTGGCGCGAGTTGATTCCGGAAGAGGTCGAGCAGCTCCGTGAGCGCGGCCATCTCGGTGGCTTTCAGCTGCCGCCGGATCCTCGACGTCGCAACGCGCGAGTCGGTGGTGCCAAGGTGGAGATGGATGACGAGGGGCAGCGGCAGGTCCGCGCGAGCCTGAAGAGTGAAGCGCCCAAGCCACGCCGTCGCCATGACAAGCGGAGGGGATAAGATGCTGCAGCCGAAGAAGATCACATGCGTCGTTGGCGCCAGGCCGAATTTCATGAAGGTCGCGCCGGTCGTGCTCGCCCTGAAAGCTCGTGGTCTCAATGTGCGCTTGGTTCACACCGGCCAGCACTACGACGCTCGGATGAGTGCGGTGTTCTTCGATGATTTGGGCATGCCGCGGCCAGATGCATTCTTGGAAGTGGGCAGCGCCACCCACGCCGTGCAGACCGCTCGTGTATTGGAGCGGTTCGACGCCGATTGCACGGAGTTTCAGCCTGAACTTGTGCTGGTCGCTGGCGATGTGAACTCCACGATCGCCTGCGCCATGGTCGCCGCAAAGCGCGGAATTGCTGTCGGACACATCGAGGCCGGTCTTCGCTCTCGTGACTGGGCCATGCCCGAGGAGATCAACCGGATCCTCACGGACAACTGCTCGGACCTCCTGCTCACCCCCTCCGCAGACGGCGATGAAAACCTGCGGGCGGAGGGCGTGCCGGAGTGGCGTATCCACCGCGTCGGCAACCTGATGATCGACAGTCTACGTCGCCACTTGGAGCGCGCGCTGACGCTCAAAATGCCCGAAACTCTTGGGCTGGAGCCCGGTGGCTACGTCGTCGTGACGCTGCATCGCCCGAGTAACGTCGATGTGCCTGAGCAGCTCGAAGCGCTGCTTGCCGCCATTGGGGAGGTGTCTGAGCGTATGCCGGTGGTCTTCCCCATTCATCCCCGCACGCGAGCCCGGATTGCCGACGCGAACATTACCGTTGCCGAGGGCGTAAGGCTCGTGGAGCCCCTGGGTTACCTGCAGTTCTTGGGCCTCATGGCGCAGTGCAAGATCATGCTGACGGATTCGGGCGGTATTCAGGAAGAGACGACTGCGCTGGGCGTGCCTTGTCTGACGTTGCGGGACAATACTGAGCGTCCGATTACGGTCGATGAAGGCACCAACACGTTGCTGGGCGCGGTCGCAGCGCGGGTGGTTCCGGCGGTCGATGAGATCGTTCGGACCGGCGGAAAACAGGGCAGGATCCCTGATCTTTGGGACGGAAAGTCAGCGGAGCGCGTGGCCGATCTCGTCTGTGGCGGCTTCCGCACCATGCTTGGCGGCTAGTTCATGAGTCGCCCCGCCGTTGCCGCTGTCGTTGTCATCCTCGTGGGACTCATCGGGGCCTATGCTGCGCATCTGCATCAGGCAACTGGGCGTGCCCACGCGCTCGCCGACGTTGTTCCTGCCAATGCGGGCGCGGTGCTCTGGGTCGACGGCGTTGGCCAGACGTTTTCGCAACTAACGGCCCTGGGGCAACGGGTTGAGGGGGCTGCGGGTGTTCCCGATGCCTTGGCCGCCGCGATGGGGCTCTCGGCAGCGACGCCAGATGCCCTCGCAGACGCCGGGCTTATTGCCGATGCCGGAATCGCGATCTTTGTCTGGGAGGATGCGGCCTGGGTAGTGGGCAGCCTTGCGCCAGGTTTGGGAATCGCCCACGTCAGCCGTTGGGTTGCGCAGCGCGGTTGGTCCCTCGCACCAACCGAGGTCGCAAACTCGTGGCATCTCAAACCGGGGCCCAGCGGCGCGGCGGTAGGCAATGCGTGGCTGCGTGACAGTCGTTTCGTCGCCCGGCTGCCGGTGCCCAAGGCGTGGCGCGGCTTGCTCGGCAACGCCCCAGTCGCCAATCAGAAAGACAAGCAGGGCACACCGCCAGTTCGCCCCCCCGAAGAGGCCATCGCTCGTTATGAAGCGGCCGAAAAGGGACTACCCACGTCGGAACCGGGCAGCGTGCACGTTCACGCTGCGCTGAGTCACGGCGACGCGGTTCGGCCGGCGGTTCGGCGTGCCATCGGCCTCGCGTCCCTGCTGTTCGGTGGGCTAGTCGATAACATTCGCGGGCTCGCCGGGGCCTTGCAGCTTCAAGGTCAGTCCGTGCGCGCGAGCATCAACTTGTGGTCGGTCCCCAAGGCGAATTCAGACATCGCCGCCTATCACGACGGCTTCCTGCCAAAGGGCAGCGCCCCGCTCGCTTTGGGCCAGGTCTTGCCGGACGAAATCGCTCTGTGGTCACGCGCTCACATCAATCCCAAGCTCATGGATATGATCCCCAGTTTCATTCGTAGTCGCGTCCTGCCAGCCACCCTGCTTCGACCGCTACACCCTGCCTTGGCCAAGGTCGATGCCCGCAAGCTGCTGCTCGACCGTCTCGAGGGTCGTTTCGCCGTCGGGCTGCTCGGAATCGATGACGGAGCGCCCCTCGATCCGCGTTCGTGGCGCCGCACGGGGCTTCAGCGGGTACTTGGCGGCTTCGCTGCGACGACGTTTGTTACGCCTAACGACGCGACTGCCTTGCAGGGAGCCTGCCGCCAAGCGCTCACAGCCGCGGGAGAGAAGACCCAAGAGTTGAAGCTTGGCCAATGGCAGGGCTGGACCGGGACCATCATGGACAATGAGGTGTCGCTGCTGCGCAAGGACAATGCGCTGCTCGTCATCTCCGGCAAGGGCGAAAGAGCCCGTTTTGAACGCGTCGCTCGTGGCCGCTTTCCTGCCATGGGTAAGGCCGTGGCGACAACGATGGAGAGCGCCATGGTCGCCGACACGATCGGTTGGATTGGCGTGGCGAGCACAACTGGCCGCATCGCCCGGGCAGCCCGTCGTCGCGGCGTACCCGACGCGTTTGTTCGAATGATTCGGAGTGTCGCCGCCTTCACAGCTGCTGTCGGCCTCAACCCCAACGGGACACACTTGGCACTGGAGTTACGACCGCGCGCACCATCTGGAGCCAAGCCATGACCGCTGCGATCGATGCGGTTGGGCTCGGTCGCCGCTATGCCGGCCCCGATGGGGATATCACCGCGCTATCCGGCGTGGACCTGCACATCGACGCAGGCGAATGGGTCGGGATCGTCGGGCGCAGTGGCGCGGGCAAGACGACCATGCTGCAGCTACTCGGCGCGCTGGACCGGGGCTATGACGGTTCACTCCGCATCGGTGGTGTCGAACTGAAGAACCTCAAGGACCGCGCCCTCTCCGAGTTTCGCAACGGTCACATCGGTTTTGTGTTCCAGGCCTTCAACCTGCTGCCCGATTTGTCAGTCGGCGCAAACGTGACCATGCCGGCCCACTTCGGTGCGGGTATGCCTCAAGCCGAGGCCACACACCGGGGGCGCGAACTGCTGGCGCAAGTGGGGCTTCCGGATGTCTGGAACAAGCGGCCACTGACGCTATCGGGCGGCCAAAGGCAACGTGTGGCCATTGCCCGCGCCCTGCTGCTGCGCCCCGCGCTCTTGTTGTGCGATGAGCCCACTGGGGCTCTTGATACAAAGACCGCCGCGGCGGTGCTCGAATTGTTCAGTGAGCTTCGGCAAGCGCATGGCACCACACTGGTGCTCGTCACCCACGATGATGAGGTCAAAGAACGGTGCCCCCGGGTCCTGACCCTCGATGGTGGTCGTCTAGTGGCCGATGAGCGGAGGCCGCTGTGAAGAGCTCCCGCCTGCTCGGTCTCGTCGCCGTCCACCTTCGTGCAAGCCGTGTTGCCGCATCCTTCGCCATTGTGGGGGTGGCGGTCGGAGTCGCCTTTCTCTGTTTCTTCATCGGATTGGGAGAGGGACTTCGCGCGCGGGTACTCAATCGCATCTTTCCAGCTGAGCAGATTGAAATCGAACCGCGGGCTGTGCGCATCTTCGGTGTCGAAGGCACGCTGGGCCAGCCCAAACTCGACGCCGCGCGCGTGGCGCAGGTCGGCAGGCTGCCTGGGGTCGTCGCTGCGTTGGGCAAGCAGAAATCGGCCTTTCCGGCGAAGTTATGGGGCGGAAAGCAGCTTTTGGGCTACGACCTACACACCGAAGCGTTCTTTGACGGAATGCCCGCGACACTGCTGCGACCCGAGCTCGAGCAGACAGAGGGTGTGGCAGCAAAACGCATCGCTCGGAAGGGGCGGGCGCTTGAACGATGCGACGTGCACGAAGATTGCCCGGCCGGGTCTTTCTGCCGGGATGGCGGCTGTGATCCGGTGGAGTGGGCCCCGCGGTTTGACGCCGCAGCCCTACATCTCCGCTGCACGAACGACGCGGGGTGTGTGTCGGGTCAGACCTGCCTGCGAGGTCGCTGTGCGGCAACGTGTGGGGCAGCCCAAGGCGAGTCGCAGCATTGTTCGGGGGTCTGCGCTCAGGCCTCGTGCAGGACAAAGGCCGACTGCCCGCAAGGCAGCGCCTGTGGGACTGACGGCCGGTGTGAGATCGGTGCTTGCCTCACCGGCTGTCAGCTGAGCGATACCGGTGACGACGGCTGTCCGGCTCATCAGCGCTGCGTTACCCACGCCGGTGCTGCCGTTTGCGAACCCATCCGGTGCGAGTTGGGTCACGCCAGCCACCAA
Organism: Myxococcales bacterium; assembly: GCA_023954815.1. Classification (GTDB taxonomy): domain Bacteria; phylum Myxococcota_A; class UBA9042; order UBA9042; family UBA9042; genus UBA9042. The sequence continues at coordinate 46,678 of JAGSHB010000017.1, forward strand.
CGCAGTCTCGATCCAAGCAAAGCGCGCGGCTTCGTCACGAAACCTTGCGCCGATGGCCAATGCCGGACGACCCAGCCCTGCCCGAGTCGGCTCTACTGCGCCGCTGACCACCCCGATACCGCCAGTGGCACGTGCGAGTGGCCCCTGCCGACGGTGGTCAACCCGCTGCTGCTTGAGGTCTTCAACAGCGACATGGCTGCTTCTCTGAACCTCGCCCGCGTCGCCTCACCGGAAGTGCTATTTGGCGTGCGCTACCACATCGCCATCGGCGACTCTCACTTCACGCGCGATGCAGCGCGCAGCCGCCAGCAGGTCAAACAGGCCGTCGTTGTCGGTTTTTCGCCCAAAGCACCCGAGTTGGGCGTGGCGCTGCCGCTCGCGCTCGTCCGCCATCACAACGCCCGTATCAAAGGCCCAGAAGCGGCAGAGTCTTTTGGCGCCATCTTGGTGTCTGTGCGCTCGAACGAACACGTCGCGTCTGTCATCAAGGCCGTGGAAGACATGGGCTTTGTGCTCAGCCGCCGCTCGCGGGTTGCCCGTACATTTGGCACGGTCGTGTTCCTCATCTATCTGGCGCTGGTGCTGCTCAGCCTCATCGTCCTCATGGTCGCCGCCGCCAACATCACGCACACGCTGGCCATGCTCGTGCACGAGCGTCGCCGGGAATTGGCCGTGCTCCGAGCATTGGGGGCAACCGCAATGGACGTCGCCTTGTTGGTTGTCCTGGAGGGCGCATTCCTTGGGGTGATCGGCGGATTGGTGGGTGTCGCGCTCGCCTGGGGAGGCGCGGCGGTCGTCGAGCGTCTGGCTGCTGATGCGCTGCGAGGCGTACCGCTGGTTCCCACCCATTTCTTTGAATTTCCGGGGTGGTTACTGCCCACGGCGCTCGCCGTCGCGATCAGTTTCTGTGTCGTCGGGTCGATCATTCCCGCGCGCAGGGCCACGCGATTGGACCCAGCGACCGTCCTGTCTCAACCGTAGCTGAGCCGTTATAGGATTGTTGATGTTGCCGCATGCCTCCTGGAGCTAGGCGCATGCGATGGGGGGCCGCTAGCCACGGCCAAAGAAGTACGCATCCCCGGTCGCACCCAAGGTCGCGATCACGTGAGGAGCCAAGTGGGGCAGTGCTACCGCCTGACCGCGCTCAGCTGCGCCGTCCAGTGCGGCCTCAATCGGTCCGAGGCGCCACCACGTGTGTCTCAGCCAGCGCTGAGTTTGTCGTTCTTCGGAAAGACGCGCGACCGGCTCCGGCGGCATTTGCACAGGGAAGGGCGAGCCGTCATGGGCGCTTGCGTGAGCTGCTTGCAAGTCGCTGGCAGTCAGACCGCGCGGCACAGCAAACTCAGAGGTGTCGGGCAGGTCGCCGCACAGCGAGGCCAGCGCGGCCTCCGGCCATGCCGTCACTTCGGGAGATTTGGGGACCGCGCCGGCCGCCAACGGTCCCCTATCGGTTTGCCAGGCGGTGACTGAGCGGCCAATCGCGTGATCTACGGCTCGGTCGAGCTGCACGCGATCTCCGGTAAGCAACGCAGCAGGGCGGTCCCGGTAAAAGGGCGAGGCATCGCCTGTCGCCACCCACGGTGTCGGCTTGAGTTGCGTTCCATGCAACATCAGCATGAGCCCGGGTGGGCATCGCCAGAGTGCTTGAGTGCCGGTCGCAGGACCCATCAGCGTCTGCATTTGCTCGTCATGTCGGGCCAACGGCAGACCACTCGCGTCCCGTAGGGCCTGCCGATCGCCGGCTATGAGGCGTCCACCATCGGCGAGGTCGAGTACATAGAGCGGCGCAATGCCCTGGGCGTCACTGGCGACCATCAAAGTTCCCGCCGCCCGGTGCGCGACTGCCACAAGACCGTGCCGAGCCAAACGCGACAGCGCCCTGGGGCCCTCCATCGCAATCGACTCCGCACACACACCGGCCCCATCCAGCCGCTCATCCGGTAGGCCGCGGTTCAACAGTGCGGTGCGCTCCTCAGCGAGATTGAACAAGACCCCGGTTCGCCATCCGACAGCGCGGCCGTCCCAACTCTCCACACGCCGGCTCTGTTGGCTGAGCACGAGGGCGGTCTTCAAATCCGTCCGTTGCCAAGATGGCCCCATTCGATCGGCGATCCGCTCCCGAGTGGCTTCGTTCGAGTTCTGAATGATAAGGAGCCGTCCGTGCATTGCATGAGCATGAACTACCCAGGCCAGTTCCCTCAAGTCGGCGGCGGCATGGGGTAGTGCTGCCCCGCCTGCCTACGGTTCTTTCTTGCAATCAACCCGTGGGCTCCCTACCCTCCCGTCCGGCTCACCGCCCGGTGACACGGCCATTTTAGCCACTGGTCAGCCTTCAGGAGAACGCTCATGTCCATTCGTATGCTCCCCTTCATTGTCTCGCTGACAGCCCTGCTCGCCCTTGGCGCCTGCGGTAACGACAACTCAAGCGGGACCGGCGGTACTGCTGCCAAGTCGTGTGAGATCAACAGTGATTGCGACGCCGAAGAGCAGTGCATCAACAAAAAGTGCGCCGCGAAGTTCGCAGGCGGCGACGTCTTGGGGACGTTCGACGCTGGCAATACAGATGATGCGGCGTCAACCACCGATGCGAAGGCGACCACGGACACGGGCTCTACCGGCACGAAGTCCGGCGGAGATTGCGCCACGTGTCAGGCAGACGCCGACTGCGCGGATGGCTATGGTTGTGTGCCGATGCTCAACAGCACGACCCACAACTTCTGTGTGAAGAAGTGCTCCGCCAACAACGAGTGCACGCCTGGCCTGCTCTGCCAGAACGCCACACAGGCCACTCAGAAGTTCTGCATCCCGCCCACCTTCAAGTGCGAGGGCTGCGCGGTCGACGGCTGCAAGGGCGAAGAGAGCTGCGATTTCGCTGCCAACCCACCCAAATGCGTCAAAGTCGGCGGCGCTTGCTCTGCCTGCCAGCTCAGCAAGGATTGCGGCGCCGGCATGGTCTGCGTCAAACAAGGCAACGACAAGGTCTGTGCTCCGAGCTGCGCTGGCGACGAAAAGTGCCCCGGCGCCTCTGCCTGTGTCGCATTCGGCGGCGGCATCAAGGCGTGCAGCTTTGCATCGGATAAGTGCTGCTATGACGCGAGCTGCAGCTCCAGTTCGGCCTGTCAGGGGTGCCCAGGCAAGTGCGTCGCTGGTCAGTGCGTGGAATGCTTGAAGGACGCGGACTGCAAAGAAGGCAGCTGCATCACGTCCTCATTCACTTGCCAGAAGGCCAAGTGCCCAGACGACAAGCCGCAGAAGCTCGTCACTGGCGAGTGTGTTGAGTGCACCAACGATACGCACTGTGCGGCGAGCTCCGTGGGGCCGAAGTGCATCGGCAATGCGTGTTCCAAGGCCAATCAGTCCAATGAGTGCTCCGTTTGTCAGGCACCCTACCCGGGATGCGTCGAGATCAACGGCACTTGGTCGTGCGTCGAGTGTGCCACCGACGATGATTGCAAGAAGACGGGCAAAGGCACTTGCTCGGCCAAGACCTACACCTGCAGCGCGACGACTGGCGGCACCGTGACACCGAGCACCAAGTGCACCAAGGACAGCGACTGCAAGCCAGGCACGACGGGGTTCAAGCTGAAGTGTGATGTGCCAACTGGTACCTGCTACGACGTCAACGGCCAGTGCGATAACCTCACGGCGTTCTGCAACGCGTCGAAGGGCAGCCAGTGCAAACCCTTCGACATGCTGGGTCTCGGTGGCGCCGGCGGTGGTTTGCCGCAGATTCCAGGCCTGCCGGGCGGCGGCGGTACCAGCCCCACAACGTCAGGCGCGGGCGTCTGCAGTTGCGGCAGCGCCAGCAGCGGCGGCGGCAGCTGGGATGATTCGATCTGCAAGCTCCTCAGCCTGAAGAGCTGTGATTGTGCCAAAGACTCGAAGAGCAAGGACTGCGACCCAGCCGGGCTCGGTTCCTGCTGCCAGGCTAGCGGCGGCGGCGGTGGTGGCAATCCCCTCAGCCTCCTGACCTGCCTGTCACAACTCTCGGGCGGCAAGCCCGACCCAGCCTGCTATGGCGGCAAGTCGTGCTCGGACCTTAGCTGCCTCACGGCGGCCATGGGCGGCGGCGGCACCAGCAGCGGCAAGGGTGGTTACTGCGCTGACCCTGGCGCCACGCCGTAGCGCAACAACCTAGACTGACCCTCAGCGGGGCGACGCCACTTCGGAGTCGCCCCGCTGTTCTTTTATGGAAGGTGGAGGGCCGGACCGCTGGCACAGCCTGCTAGGACCGATGAGCTGATGGCGACCCTCAATGGCAACATCGAATCGATGTTCCCCTTCAAGCAAGTCAGACAAGCGACTGTCGCGCTGAAAATCCCTATTTCCGGCCAATTTGGCGCCTAGGGGGCTCGGAACACTAGGTTACGATGTCCGCAGCACTCGATGTCTGCCGCTCAGGGTGTCCGCATCGGAAGGGCTTCCGGATTTTTTGGGGATAGAGAGGTGGCACGCTTGAAGAGGAGGTCCGCGCGCCATCCATCAGTCGCGCGGTCTTCAGCCCCTAGCGCTTGCCCCGGCGCGATCGTCTCTTCTTCCGGCGAGCCCGCCGCCTCCGAGGCCGCTTCGCCTTGCGGAGCTTGCGTTTCGCCGCAGCGGCGGCGGCTGCCTTGTTGCGCTTGGCTTCCGCGCGCTTGATCCGACGCTCAGCGCGGACCTGCTGTAATCGTTCAAATTCCGCATGGCGCCGCGCTGTAGTCCGAACTTCTAGCTGCATCCCCGGATGAATCGTGCTGTCGGCGAGTTTATTGTCACGAATCAGGGTCTCAACCGTCGTTCCTAGGCGACGCGCGACGTCGCTGAGGTAGCGCTCGTCGGTCACGGTGATTCGTAGTCGCTGCTGGGGCGGCGCACTGGAGATCACCGTCAGGCGGTGGCGAGGCGAACTGCTGGCGAGGCTGCTCGCGCGGTCACAACCAGAAGCAGCGACAATGGCAAGCAGAAGTAGGATGGAAATACGATTCATGGCTCACACGGGCTGACGGCGGATTGAGCCTAGCGCTGCGTATTGCGATTTCCACTTTTTCGTGGTCAATGATTTGAATCCTCAGGAGAGACCCCGACCGTGACCGCTTCACAACCGCCGTCGAACAACGAACCAACCCCGCCTCCGAGCGGCGGACTCACGCTACCCATGGCGGGTTCGTTCTATCTCGGCATGCTCTTTATCGCCCTCGTGTGGGCCGCCTGGACCGACCTCGGCCTCGACTTGGTGGCGCGGCCGCCCTCGGATGACGTCGGGCTGCCGTGGTGGCTTGCTGGCGCTGGTGTTGGCTTGCTCCTGGTCATTGGCTCCGCCATCGCAGAGCGCCTTTGGCCGGCGATGCAGGAACTGTCAGGAGAGCTTCGCGGGATGTTGGGGCCGCGCACGCGCGTCGAGGTAAGTGTCCTGGCGCTGCTATCTGGCGTGGTGGAGGAGGCCCTCTTTCGCGGCCCTGTTCAGCATACGCTGGGCTACGTGCTGGCCTCCGTCATCTTCGCCTTGATCCACGGCGGCCCGTCCCGTCGCTATCGCGCATGGACCACGTTCGCCTTGGTGGCTGGTCTGTCATTCGGCCTGCTAGCTGAGGCCTACAACGCCATTTGGCCAAGCGCGCTGGCCCACGTCGTTGTCAACGCCATCAACCTGCGTAGACTGACCCGGCCCGAAGTGCAGGAGAGGTCGTGACCGAGAACGGATTTCGATATGCAGGCTGGTTTCTGCTCGATGTCCGCCTGACGGGCGCTGCCGTCATATTCAGTGTCGCGTTGGCGGTCTTGATCCTCGCCCTGTGGTTCCGTGGTCGCCGTTGGGATGAGTACGTCGTCGGGTTCTTGGCGGTCCTCGGTCTCAGCCTGCTGGGCACCTTGCTGCTCACCAACGGATTTGCCCACTACCCGGCGCTGCAGGTCGAGTCGATCTTCCCCATTCCGTAGCAGCCCGCCTAGCCACGCCGTCCCACAGTTGCGGTCTACGAGCGCGCAAACAGCTTCAAGAAATCACCTCAGCACCGCGCCCAAAACGACCAAAGGCCGCCCCCCGTACAGGGAGCGGCCTTCGGAACGTGTGCACTAGACCTAGAGCTTGCCAGCTAGCAGCTTGTCGATGGTCTTGCTGAAGGCGGCGGGGGTGTAGCCCGCGCCCGGCTCGTACTTGCGGCCGTTGATGTACACGGTCGGCGTGCCGCGCAGGCCAGCCTTGTTACCCATGGCCATCGCCTTGGCGATGATGGCGTCGTACTTGGCCTTGTTGGCTTCGACCTTCTTCATGTCGTAGCCGAACTCTTTGGCGATCGCCGCGATCTTCTCGGGCGACAGCGCGCGCTGCTCCGCGAAGAGCTTGTCGTGCACCTTGCCGAAGGCGTCAGCGCCGCCCTTCTCGAAGGCGTGCTGTGCCAACCACGAAGCGGGACGAGCCTGCTTGTGGAAGCTGAGCGGGTAGTGAGCGAACACCACCTTGACCTTGCCCTTGTAGCGCTTGGCGATCTCGGAGACCGGAGCGGCAACGCGGCTGCAGTAGGGGCACTGGAAGTCGGAGAACTCGTGGATGGTGACCTTGGCGTTCTTCGGGCCCTTGGTGGGCAGGCCGATGTCCTGGAAGCTGTGCACGGTGGCGTCGAGCTCGCTGAAGACCTTGCCCTTGCCGACGATCTCCTCGTAGTAGGCGTGACCCTTCTTGCCGCCAGCCTTCTTGAGCTCCTCGTCGACGATAGCCTTGAACATGGCGACCGGCTGCGCACCGACGATCTTGCGACCGTTGATGACGAAGTTCGGCGTACCACGCACCGAGACGGTACCAGCCATCTCCATGTCGCTGACGATCTGCTTGTCGGACGCCGGGTCCTTGTAGTCCTTCTCGAACTTAGCCATGTCGAGCTTCAGCTCGGTGGCCCACTTCTTGTAGTTGTCGTCGTTGAGGGCGCGCGAGTTGGCGAAAGCCTTGTCGTGGAACTCCCAGAACTTGCCCTGCTTGCCAGCAGCGATCGAAGCGCGGTGAGCGCCACGTGCGTTGCGGTGGAAGGGGAGGGGGTGGTGCTTGAAGACCACGCGGACCTTGTCGCCGTAGAGCTTCTTCACTTCGCTGACGGTGTTCTTGCCGCGGCTGCAGAAGGGGCACTCGAAGTCGGAGAACTCGACGATGGTCACGACGGCCTCGTCGTTGTTGCCCATGATGAGGTCTTTCTTCACGTCGACCGGGACCTTCCAGATGGTGTAGCTATCCTTCGGCGGCTTGACCGGGCCCTTGGGCTGCGGGCGCTTCTGGGGAGCTGCGGCGACGATCTTCTCGCCCTTGAAGAAGTAACCGAGGACCTTCGGGCCAACCTTGGCGTCGCGGGCCTTGAACGTGTCGTCGAGGAGGGCCATGCCCTTCTTGCCGGCGTCGCGGGACTTCTTGGCGGCCTCGAGGGCAGCGTCGATCTCTTTCTTGAAGGCGGGGAAGGGCTGCGCACCGGAGAGGAGCTTGCCGTTGATGAAGAAGCCAGGCGTGCCACGAGCGCCGGTCGCCTGGGCGGCCTTCTGCTCACGGTCGATCTGCTTGCTCAGCGCGTCGTCCTTCATGTCCTTGTCGAACTTGGCGAGGTCAAGCTTCAGCTCGCCGGCCCACTTCTTGAAGTTGGCGTCGGTGAGTGCGCGCTGGTTGGCGAAGAGCTTGTCGTGCATCTCCCAGAACTTGCCCTGGCGGTGCGCGGCCATGGCGGCGAGCGCGGCCGGCTTGGCGCGGTTGTGGAAGGAGAGCGGGTTGTTGGCCCACACGATGCGGACATTGTCCTTGTACGCTTCCTTGAC
>JAGSHB010000182.1 GCA_023954815.1 Myxococcales bacterium
CGCGTGAAGAAACGCCGCTTCTCCGCGCTGCGCGATTACGCCGAGCTGGTCGCCACTGCAGCGACCCTGCTCGCGCCCAATGGGATCTTGCTATGCTGCATCAACCACGCCCGCGTCGAGCGTCGCCGCTTCGAACAGATGGTCCGCGAAGGCAGCCGCATCGCCCGGCGTGAGGTGCGCTCGCTGCATCATTGTCCGCCGGGCGTCGACCATCCGGGCGGGCGCATGAAGTCCCTCAAACTGCGTCTCGCCTGAGTTCGCCGCACCTGAGTTCGCTCGTTCTTGCGCGCCTCACCACCCACCCAAGAATCGGAGTTTACAGTGATTCAGTCCTTCAACGGCGTCATTCCGCAGATTCACGAAACGGCCTTTGTTCATCCCATGGCGACGGTCATCGGCGACGTGGTGCTGGGCCCCGGGGTGAGCGTCTGGCCGGGAGCGGTCCTGCGCGGCGACTGCGCAGCGATTCGCATTGGCGCCAACACCAATATTCAGGACGGCGTGGTGGTTCATACAACCGGCGGCTGGTCCGAGACCTGGATCGGCGAGCGGGTGACCGTGGGCCACAACGTCGTTCTGCACGGATGCCGGGTCGCGGATGACTGCCTCATCGGCATGGGTGCCATCCTGCTCGACAACGCAACGTTCGGCCGTCACACCCTGGTGGCGGCCGGTGCGATGGTGCCGCCCCGCAAGACCTTCGACGAAGGCGGACTCATCGTCGGCAATCCGGCCAAGCGCGTGAAATCGCTCAGCGACAAGCACATCATGATGATCGACGAAGGCTGGCGCGCCTATCGGGAGTACGCCGGCGTGTTCACCAGCGGAAAGGTCGAGACCATCGGCTAGCTCTCAGGCGAATCCGCCGCGCGCTTCCGTGTTCTGAATGGACTATTTGCACGAGCTCAACTGCTCGATCCACTTCTTGATCAGCGCGATTGCTGCGGCGTCAGGCTGCGTCACACCGATGTGTGGCATGAACCACGCACCATCAGGCTTGGCGCTCATTCTCGAAAAAACAACCGAAGATCCGGGCTTTCCGGGCGTAATCAGCTTGGCGTTGCCGACTCCCCCATTGCCAAATCCCGGCGCAACGTCGCACGCCTTCGTCTGAGACAACGCGGTGCTGTATCGCAGGTCCATGTTCGTCTGCGCGCTCCCCCCCGGCTTGTGACACACGGCGCAGTTCACATCCAAATAGGTCCGCGCATGCTGGTTACGCTGGCTCTTGCTCAGCACGTTGGGCCACGGCTGCTTAGCAAAGGGGACAACGTTGCCGATACTTCCAGTCAGCAGGCCGCCCGCCGTCCAGGTCTGAAGCTGGTTCAGGGATTGCCCATTTTCATAGGTCCACTTGCCGCCGAGCTGCTCGGGCGTCAGCCCCAACGGCGCCGCTGTATTTGTCGTGGTGTGACACTGCATGCACGCCGTCTGAGCGGGCTGCTGCCACGTCTGCTTCGAAAAACCACCGCCCACCGTATAGCTCTTGGTCGTGCCGCCCTCTTGGAGCGTGGCGTCCGTCCCCTGAACATTCCAACTGTAGGTCCAAAACACCCAACCGTGCTTGCCCAGCACCATGAAACGCGTCTCCACGGGCGTGCTCTTACTCGTACCCGGCGCGCCCGATCCCAAGCCGAAGTGCTTGATCAGAATCGTACCTTGCGGAAAATCGAGCGGCAGGTCGTCGCTCTTGGGCATCACCGCTGGCGCTGGCCCGCCACCGCTTTTTGTCGGCGGCACCACAAATCGCGCCTTGGCTGCCCCATCACTCCACAGCGGCGCCTGCACCCCATACGGCACAACGCCCTTCGCCGGTTGCAGGGTCTTCAGGTTGGCAAAACAGCCCGTCTTGCTCAGCTGAGAAGGCGGCTTGGTGCCGGAGATGCTGGACTTTTTCGGCTGAATCCGCGCGATCTTCTGGCTACCAAATAGGGTCAACACGTAGATCTCACCGTCCCTGTCTTCGCCGAAGCTCGCGGGCGAAAACGACGACTTACTCAGCAGCACCTTCGACTTGTATTGGCCGCTCTCCTGCCACACCGCCCAATAACGACGCGAGACGTAGTCACCAAAGATGTACATCCCCTGCAGCGACGGGTGCTGTTTGCCGCGATAGACATAGCCGCCGGTAATCGACTGACCCACCGTGTGGCCATATTCGAAAACCGGCATCACATAGCCCTTCTTGTTGCAGGGATTCGGCTTGTAGCAGTGGGTCCCCTCCATCACGCGCCAGCCCAGGTTGCCGCCCTTGGGTACCAGCGTGACCTCCTCCCACTTGTTCTGGCCGACATCGCCCGCCCACAGCACACCCGTGAGCCTGTCGATGCTCATGCGCCACGGATTGCGGAGACCGATAGCCCAGTTCTCCGGCGCCCAGCCCTTCTTTTTCGGATTGTCGCTGGGGATGCCGTACTTCTTGCCCGCTGGGATGTTGTCCACGTCGATGCGCAGCACCGCACCGAGCAGGGAGCTGCTGTTCTGGCCGGCGTTGAGCGGATCACCCGCAGATCCCCCGTCGCCCATGCCGATAACCAGCATGCCGCTCTGATCGAACAGAATCTGGCCGCCGTCGTGATTGGCGTAGGGCTGCGGGATGGTCAGCAGGATCTTCTCACTCGGCAGCTTCGCGATGAGCGTCTTGGGATCCACCGAAATCTCAGAGAAGACCGAGGTAAATTTGCCGCCGATATAGCTGGTGTAGCTGAGAAAGAGGCGCCCCGTGCTAGCGAACTTTGGATGGAAGGCGATGGACAGCAGCCCGCCTTCCGAGATCGTGCTGACTTTGGGCGAAATATCGAGGATCTTGGTCTTTTGGCTGACATTCGGCTTGTTGTCGAAGGCCCACACCACACCCTTGCGCTCCACCACAACGATGCGATCGGTGCCGTCGTGGGGGTGGGTCAGGAAGGTGAGCGAGCCAAAGGTCTTCGATAGGTTAGGGAAGGGATCAGTGAGCTCGATGTTACCGGCAACGGGCATCTCTCCAGGCAAGGAGCAAGGGGAGTTGCCCAGGCCTGCGGGGAGCGCAGGGCCAGCGTCGGTGATGCTGGTATCCGTCGTGCCAGTATCCGTTGTACCAGTGTCCGGAGCGGTCGTATCTGGGGTGCTGGCATCTGGGGTATGTGTATCCGGCGCGCCGCTGTCCGATGCGCCCGCATCTGGCGTACCCGCGTCGACGACCTGTGTATCGACCTTTGCCGTATCTCCCTGTGCCGGCCCCGAGTCCACGCCGCCCGTGTCGATGCCGCCCGTATCGATGCCGCCCGTATCGATGCCGCCCGTATCTTTCGTGCCCACGTCGGGGATGCCGGTGTCCGCTTTTGCCGTGTCAGCAACCTGCACATCAACGACGCCACCATCGCCCGCTGAACCGGCATCACCGGTATTTGCGACCTCGGTAGCGGCGGTGTCCGTCGCCTCTACGTCGGTACCGACGTCAGGCTTGGACGCCGTACCTTGCGTCACCGGTTTCGGGCTACTGCACGCCGCAAACACGACGGAAAGGCTCACAATGGCCAACACCCACTTCGCTTTCATCTACCGCTCCTACACGATCGCCCGTACGGCGCTAGGCACCACCTCAAACGTCACCGGGGCGCGCCCCATGGCCTCGCCGTCCATCTCCAGGAAGACGTCTTGCCCGTCGGGCAGCACCTCCACGCGGCGCGCGCGCTCCATGTTGATGAGCGGATGAGTATGCCCCGTGCCACGATAGATGAGACGGGACGCCCAGATCATCGAAAAAGGCGCAAACGGCCCGGAAATCACGAGATCTAGCTCGCCATCGGCTGCATCGGCATCGGGCGCAATCTCCATCCCGCCGCCCTGAAACCGACCGTTGGCAGCCACCACATTGCGAATCTGCAGCGCGCGCTCCTCACCGCCATCGACCCGCAGGCGCACCGGGAAAGGCCGCGTCTTAAACAGGGCCTCAACGCTGGTGAAGAAGAACAGCGCGTCCGCCGGCAACCAGCCCTTCGGCCGACTATCCACGCGCCGACACACCCAGCCACCGAGCCCGAGTGAGGCGATGTTGATGCACAGCTCGGATCGCTCACCACCGTCATCACCGGTGAAGGTGCAGTTGATCAAATCCATCGGGCGATGGTCGTTTTCCGCGATCCGCTTCACCAGGTTCTCGGGATCTTGGGCGGTGGGATAGGTGCGTGCGAAGTCGCCTCCCGTGCCGCTGACCACAAAGCTGAACGTCGACTCTGGAGAGATAGCTGTCGTCTGTCCCTCTGTGAAGAAGCCATTGATGACTTCGTGGTTGGTGCCATCACCGCCGATACACAGCACGTGATGCGGGCCCGTCTGCAGCGCGCGGCGGACCGCAGCGGTGGCGTCGCCTGGGCCGGTGGTCTCGTAGAGCGTGAGGTTGGGCAGCGCGGTTCGGACGATGGGCTCGATGGCCAGCCAACGCTTCTTCGTACGGCCCGACGAGGAGGCTGGATTGAGCACAACCAGGGTCGGCAGGGACGTCACGGGCACTCCTTCGTTGCGCACACCTTACGTCGCCCCGGGCACTGGGACCAGGGAGCGCCACATCAACCCTACCGCCCTACCCTGCCCCGCCTCGAAATCCGCGGTGAGCGCGACTTTCAGATGACACACGGAGCCCAGCCATGTATGGGTCCACGGGACGTGCGCCCGCGCGTCTCCCCTCATCCCCTACAGACGCCACCGCAGGCGAAGCGAGACAGCCATGACTGCCAGCGTGCAGCAGAGAAAACTCGGTGGCCTCGACGTGTTGGAGGTGCCCGGGACGCCAGACGGTCCAGTGGTCGTCATGCTTCACGGCTTTGGCGCGAATTGGCGGGATTTGCTGCCTCTTCATCGCGAAATAGCTGCACCTGCGGGCACCACCTGGCTCTTTCCGAACGCGCCGCTACCGGTGCAACTGGGCCCTTTTGCTACGGGCAGGGCTTGGTTTCCCATCGATACCGCTGCGCTTGAGCGCGCCATGGCGACAGGCACGCACCGGGACCGTTCAAAGACGACGCCAGTTGGGTTGAGCGCTGCGCGGGAGCAGGTTTTTGCCATGCTCGCTGAGTTCGGTCGGCCGTTGGGCGACGTGGTCTTGGGCGGCTTCAGCCAGGGTGCCATGGTGTGCACCGAAGTCGCGCTCACCTCGCCCCTGTCGGTGGCTGGGCTGGTGTTGCTGAGCGGGACCCTGCTCCACGAGGATGTCTGGCGGCAGGCGGCAACGGCCCGTGCGGGGCTGCCCTTCGTTCAGAGCCACGGTCGCCAAGATCCGCTGCTCGGTGTCGCCGAGGCGCGCCGTCTGCACGGCGTGCTCACAGACGCGGGGCTGGTCGGCGAGCTGCACGAGTTCAACGGCCAACACGAAATCCCACGGCCGATTCTGCAGCAGGTCAGCGCGTTCCTGCAGTCGACCGTGCCGTCAAAACCAGCTGTTTGAGGTGATGTCATGAGTGAGAAGCCCGACGAGCAGAACGACAACTCTGGGGCGACGGAGCCCGACAAGGGCGTCATCGGTGAGGTGCCAGTCGAGAGTCTGTACGGCGACGAGAGCGCGGCACCGCGGGCGATTCGCACGAGTGATTTGACCTACAACGACTACCTGCGCGTCGGGAAGCTGCTCGAACTCCAGGTCCCCGAATCGAATCCCGCCCACCACGACGAGATGTTGTTCATCATCATCCATCAAGCCTACGAGCTGTGGTTCAAGCTGATTTTGCACGAGCTCGAACGGGCCATGGCGTTCATGAATGAGGGCAAACACCTGCGGGCGCGGCACTTCATCAATCGCGTGGTCGAGATCATGCGACTGCTGGTCCAGCAGATCCACATCGTCGAGACCATGCAGCCGATTGATTTCCTGCACTTCCGCGACCATCTGATGCCGGCGAGTGGCTTTCAGTCTGTGCAATTTCGTGAGGTTGAGTTCGCAGCGGGTCTCAAAGACGAACGCTACTGCACGTTCTTCGACAACCGCCCCGACCTGCGCGCGCGGCTCGAAGCCCGCCTCGCCGCCGATGACATGCGCACAGTCTGGTGCCGGATGATTAACGCCGCCGGTTTTGCGATGCCCGAGGCCGCTCTTGATCCGGCAACGCGCGACCAGCCCGAGGTGCGCGAAGCAGCTGCAGCGGCCTTGATTCCGGTGTTTCAGCGCCCAGACGACTACATGCCGCTCTATCTCCTCTGCGAGAGTCTCATCGCCTTTGATGAGTACCTCAGCCTGTGGCGTGAGCATCACGTGCGGGTGGTGGCCAGGGTCATCGGCTGGCGTCCAGGTACCGGTGGTAGCTCCGGCGTGGACTACCTCAAGTCGACCGCATCCAAGCGCGCCTTCCCCGAGCTGTGGGAGGTGCGCACCGCGCTGCGCCGCGACGGAGAGAGCGGCGGGCTGAGCGGCCCCAGCGGCGGTGGCTGCCCCATGGGTTACTAGCAAGACAACTGCCCTAGCAGAGTGGTCCCCAGCCTGTTGCATCGACGTGCGCGGGCGCCCATTGTGGGAGTCCATTTTCAGATTCGGCGATCGCTCGCTCCCCCCGCTAGCTGAGTCCAATCGCCGCCGAGGTGCTGCCCATGGCTTGGCTCACGGACCCGCTCGCGAGCGCGCTGACGATTGACGGCGACGGCGCCCTGCGCATCGAGCGAGACGAGCACGGCATCCCCCATATCCACGCCCAGTGGGATACCGATCTGGTTCGCGGGCTCGGCTATTGCCACGTCATCGACCGCGGGATGCAGCTGCTGGTCACCCGTGCGCTCGGGCAAGGTCGCGGCTGTGAGCTGCTGGCAGATGACGAGACCATGCTCGGTGTCGACAAGTTTTTCCGCCGGCTTGGTCTGACCCAGGGTCTGAGCGCCGAAGTCGAGAAGATGCCGGGCGACCACAAGCGCCTGCTCACGGCCTACGTCGACGGCATCAACGCGGCGCTCGATAGCCATGGCACGCCGTGGGAGCTGCGGCTGCTGCCATTCAAGCTCGAGCCGTGGACCCGCGAGGACTGCGTGCTGATGACCCGCGTCATCGCCTACGTCAATTTGGCACAGAGCCAGGGCGAGATGGAGCGCTTGCTGGTTGAGCTCGTGCAGGCCGGGATTTCGCGGGATTTGCTGGATTGTCTCTTTCCGAATCAGCTCAATGAGCTCGATCCGTGGCTGCTGAAGAAGGTGACGCTCGGCGAGAAGGTCATCCCCGAGGCAGTCCGCTGGATGAGCGCGATTCCATCCGCTGTGGCGTCGAACAACTGGGTCATCTCGGGGTCGCGGACGGCGTCGGGCAAGCCGATCTTGTCCAACGACCCACACCTTGAGGTCAATCGCCTGCCGGCGGTCTGGTACGAGGTGGTCCTGGAACTCGAAGACAGGTGGTGTGTCTCGGCGACCATGCCCGGTCTGCCCGCGCCCCTGCTCTCCCGCACCAACGACCTCGCCTGGGGCGCCACGTACGCCTTCATGGACGGCACCGACTCGTGGGTTGAGGAGTGCAAAGACGGCCGCTATCGCCGCGTGGAGGGGGGCCGCAGCGAGTGGCGTGAGTTCGACAAACGCTCCGAGCTCATCAAGCGCGCCAAGAAGCCCAATGTGACGGTGGTCTACTACCAAAACGACCACGGCGTGCTCGACGGCGACCCCAACGTGCCCGGGCACTATCTATCGACCCGCTGGGCCTGTGCGACCGGCACCGGCGGCGCGTCGTTGGCGGCGATGTTGAGTCTGTTCCATGCCCGCGGCGTGCGGCAGGGCATGACCCTACTCAGTCACGTCGAGACCGCCTGGAACTGGGTGCTCGCCGATTCTGAGGGCCACATCGCCTATCAGATGAGTGGTCGCATGCCCCTGCGGCGCAAGGGCCACACGGGGCTGGTGCCGCTGCCGGGCTGGGATCCAAATCACGACTGGAAGGGCTTTGTGCCGCCAGACCGTCTGCCCTGGGTGGTCGATCCCGACGAGGGGTTTGTCGCCACCGCCAATAACGACCTCAATCGCTACGGCCGGAGCCGGCCCATCAACCTGCCCATGGGTCCGTACCGTGCCGATCGCATCGCCGAGGTGTTGGCCTCTCGCAGTGATTGGACAGTCGACGCCGTGCGCCGCCTGCAGCTCGATGTGAAGTCCGCCCAAGCCGAGCGCTTCATGGCCGTGCTCAAACCGCTGCTGCCGGATGTGCCCGAGGCAGGTGAGCTGCGCGACTGGGACTTGGGCTACGACGCAAAGAGCCGTGGAGCAACCCGCTTCGAGCGCTTCTATCGCGAGCTGTTACAGTCGGTTTTTGGCGAGAAATTCGGCCCAGAAGTCATGAACTGGCTCTTCGATGAGTGCTCGATCGTCGCGGACTTTTACTGGAACTTCGATCAAATCCTGCTCGATGCAGACAGCATTTGGTACGGCGAGGCATCGCAACGCAGCGTCTGGCAGGAGGCGGCCAAGCGCGCTTGTCAGGGCGCGTGCGCACCATGGGGCGAAGGCCGCGGTTTCATGATGAGCCACCTGTTATTGGGCGGTAAGCTGCCGCGTTTTGCGGGCTTCGATGTTGGCCCTATCGTCCTAGAAGGCGGCCGCGGCACCGTTCGCCAAGGCCAGCTGTACCGCAGCGGTGGGCGCCTCACCAGCTTCGCTCCGAGCTACAGGTTGGTCACAGACTTGGCGGAACCGGTCGCAAATACAGCGCTCGCGGGCGGCCCTAGCGACCGCCGCTTCTCCCAGCTCTACAAGCGCGGTATCGCCGAGTGGGCTGCAGGCGAGCTCAAGGCCGTCAAGCCGACTTGGCGACCGCTCAAGCCGAAGGCCTAGCCAGACTCAGGGCGCGGAACGCCGGATCCAGCGGCGATTGGCCCAACCGACAACGCCATCATCCTCGCCGCCGACGATGCGGACTTTCCACCACTTGCCGCGCGAGCCAACCTTGCGCAGCTGGGTGTCGTCGCTCATCTCAGACAGCAGCTTCGACCGATGATGCGGCCGACTACGCAAGGCCAGCCAGGGTGCCTCGTCATCGCCGGATGTATTGAAGACTTCGTGGGTCGCAGCAAAGACCGGCGCGGTCGGTTTGGCTCGCGCGGTCGGTTTGGCCGCCGCCACGCGCGCCTGGGGATCATCCTCCATCGCCTGTTCTTCGGGCTCGTCGAGCTCCGGCTCAACTGGGACGGCTTTCTCTGCTAGCGAGCCGCCGAGCTTCGGGTTGTCCCCTGCGTCTTGCGCTGGCTTTTCGTCGCTGGGCGGCTTTTCGTCGCTCGCTGGCTTGTCACGCTGCCCGGCGAGCCGCGCAGGGGTCGGGCGCGCCATGGCCGCGGCTCTCTTCATGGCCTTCGGGCGCGGCGCCTCGTCCTCTGGCTCCTCGTCGTCCGCTTTTTTGTCATCCGCTTTTTCGTCGTCGGCTCTTTTGTCCGCCAACGCCTTGTCGGCCGCACCGGGCTCGGCGACCTTGCTCTTCGGCTGGCTGCTTTCCACCTGACGGGCCGAATCTTCGGGACTTTCGCTGAAACTCAGCAGCAACCACCCGCCAACGCCGACAGCAACCAGCAACGAAAACAGCGCCAATCCGATGAGCACAATCGGCCATCTCCGCTTGGGTTTGACCTTGGCGCTCGTGGAGTCATAGGTCAGCTCGGTATCGACGGCGGGCGACCATGTGGGCGACATCACCACGGGGTCAGGCTGCGGCTGCTGAGGGGATCGCTGCGGGGCAGGTTCAGGAGCGCCAACAACCGCGTCCGGCACAGTGATAGGCGCAGGGGGCTCAGCGACCGCTTCCATCTCGCGGACCGTGTCGTAGACGTGCGTGGGATTGTCGTGCACCTCCACCCGCTTTTTCACGTCGTGGCGCAGGATAATCTGCGGACCACGCCGCGCCGCCGGCAGCCCTGCTGGCTTGCTCGCCCCGGTATCGACAGCCTGGGTCGCGGCATCAGGGCTGAGCGCGGCGGTCACCTGAGCCCCATCGAGCATCGCGGTCGCAGCCTCCGGCATCGCAGCAGCCCCCCCACCAACACCGGGCATCGCCTGCGGCACCGGCTCGGCGACGTGCACATCCGAGATCTGCTCGCGGGCACTGGGCCCCTCCATCACCGTGCGCTTGCGCCCGCGCGCCTCTGGCCCAAACTCATCAGCGGTGGCCATCTGGGTGGCGGGCGGCTCAACGGCGTCCATCGACACAACGGTCGGCGGCAGCACCGCACCACTCTGAATCATCGTCTCTGCGGCAGCCGAGAGCGCGGTCGGCGGCCCATCGGGCACCGTCGCGAGCACCTGCACCTGCATCATCCCCGACTCATGCTCCCGAACCGAGAGCGTCTCAGCACAAGAGGCGCAACGAACGCGCCGAGGCGAACCCTGCAGCGCAGGAAGCTCAAATACGTGGTCACAAGCTGGGCAGGTCAATCTCATAGCCCCACCGTAACGCTCCTAGCGCCATTGAGCATCCTGGTTGGCACCCAAGACAGCCAAAACGTGGGGCGTCGAGGGACCACCGGGCCAAAGCCAACAGGGCGCAAAAGAGCCGAAAATCAGGGGCAATCGCCGTAGATCCCCTGCAAATACGCGTTGCGCTTGGTGATGTAGGCCTTGAGCTTGACGAACTCACTGTCGATCACGTTCTTGCTCGCGATACCTTTGGGATCGTTATACAAATCGTCCGCCAGCATCACCTTCATACCATCGATCAAGGTCAGCAGCACGGCATTGGAAAACGGGCCGCAGCGCACCTGGTTGATGACCTTGTCCAGATCCGCCTTCGACTGGGCCGTCTTCACGATGCGCTGGTAGAGATGGTCCACCCGGCCTTTGCACCACTTATTGGGCAGCCCCCAAATCTTGTAGATGTCGTACCAGGAGTTGGCGCGCCCGAAGTTCAGGTCCATGCCTCCGGGGATGATCTGCATCTTGCCGGTGTCTTTGTTGACGTAGAGCTCGTAGTTGTTGCCAGCCGCCGCCAAGCTGTCGAAATCCGAGAGGATCGCCTCGATGGCATATTGCGCCAGCAGCGGCCCCCACGCGATGATTTTACCAGCGTCCACCAGCCAGGATTTATCCGGCGCGTCCTTCACGACCTTCGCCAAGGCGACAATCTCGAGGGCCTGCCCCGGATCTTTGGTGTAGTACTTCGCCAGGTCTGAACAGCCGGCGCTGGGGCAGTTAAATCCGCGGCAGATAGGGCTCGGCTCGTAGTCATTTCCTTTGGTGTTGCCGAAGTTTGCGTTGAAAAAGCGCTTATCGACGTGCTCAAAGACCTGATAGAGCCCAAACGGCTGACCGTTGACGAACACACGGGCCCACGACCACCGCGGCGCGTTGCCACCGGCCAGCTGCACCAGCGATTGGCTCAGCGGTTGCTTCAGAAATGCCCTGTCCTGGCCCGACGCCTTCAGCCGAATGTTGCGGCGCTTGTAGGGCCCCACGGCGTCATCATCGTAGTAGTCGAAATTCATCCGAATATTCGGTTTGCTGGGATTGTAGAACTGGCTGCCAAACCCGAACGGCCGGATGCCAATGTCGGGATAGACGTCGCCATCAAAATCGATGGTGGCCTTGTGGTAGGTCTTGCCCTTTTTGTTGGTGAGCACCTGATGCAAATAGGCGGCCCAGTTCGCGGGCGGTAGGGTCACCTTCACCACGTGATAGCCCAGCGGATCGAAGAGCGTCGTCGCCTTGCGCAGCTTCTTCAGCGGCACAATCGGCCACATCTGCTGCCACTTCTTGGCTGGGCACGTCCCCGGCTTGTCGATGCACACACCCTTGCCGCAGGTGCCATAGCCCCAGCACCACTTGTGGACCTTGCACGACTTGCCGTTCTTGGCGTTGTTGTCGTGGCTGCACACCCCGTCTTTACAAGTGTCGAGGGTGCACTCCTCATCGTCGCCGCAGTCCTTCTTCTTACCCTTGCACTTGCCCTTTTTGCAGGTGTCTTCAGACGTGCACTTGTCGCCGTCATCGCAGTTGGCCACGGCTTGTTCTGTGTGTTGGCAGCCCGTCGCCGTTCCCAGGGAAGGCACGCACTTGTCCAGTGTGCAGATGTTGTTGTCGTCGCAGTCCCGCGGCGCGCCGGATTTGCACGCACCGCCGGCGCACTTGTCCGCCGTCGTGCAGACGTTGTTATCGGAACACGGGGCTGTATTTGCGGGGTGTTTGCAGCCTTTGCCCTTGTCGCAGATGTCGTCGGTGCAGCCGTTATCGTCGTTGCAGGGCGACTTCGACAGCGCCACACATTCGCCCTTGGCACACGCCGCTGGGCCACAGGCGCCCACGCCGCTTTTACAGACCAAGCCGTCGCTGCCAGCGGTACCGTGGCTGCACTTGCCTGTTTTGGCGTCGCACGCGTCGGTCGTACAGGCGTTGTCATCGGTGCAAGCCTTCGCCTTTCCTGAGACACAGACACCGCCAGCGCATTGGTCGTTCGCTGTACACGCGTCCCCATCGCTGCACGCGCCGGTGATGGCTTGGTGCGTGCAAACCGGCTTGCCGGAGCTCGCCGTGCACGCGTCTTTGGTGCACGGATTGCCGTCGTCGCAGCCAACCTGTCCGCCGCCGCTGCACTTGCCCGCTTTGCAGGTGTCGCCGCTGGTACAGCTCTGGCCGTCGTCGCAG
>JAGSHB010000203.1 GCA_023954815.1 Myxococcales bacterium
GCTCTGCAGGCTGGCAGGGTGGCGCGTCAGCACCGTGACCGATTTCTAGACCACGTACCGGTTTGGACCGGCTCAGCTGGCGGAGGGTCCCCATCTCCATCTCGGGGGGAGGCCTAGCGACATCTCGGCAACGCCTCGAACTGCCAACTTCTAGCGACATTTCGAACCCTGCCCAACTTCATGCGACAAACACTGTCGTACGACGCGCGCAAGGTCACAGGGGTCAAGGTCACAGGGGTCAAGGTCACAGGGGTCAAGGACCCACGCCGGGAGTCCGGATAGACCGAAAACCGTCGTGCCTGCCCCCGGAGTGAGGCCGCTGGCCAAGGAGTGAAGCGGGACGCGATTGACCCGCGACGCTCCGGTACGACAGGATCTGACGCATCGCAAAGCAAGTCCGTCCCATCAGGAGCCCCCCATGTCCAGCGCCCTGCTACGCCATTGGCAAATGCTGCGGTTCATCCCGCGCGCCCCCCGCAAGGTCGACGCGCTCACGCTGCAGCGCCGCCTCGACGAGCGCGGCTTTGTCGTGAGCCAACGCTCGATCCAGCGCGACCTGACCAAGCTCAGCGCCCAGTTTCCCCTCGTGTGCGATGACCGCAGCAAGCCCTACGGCTGGTCATGGATGCAGGGCGCCGAGCCTATCGATCTACCTGGAATGGACGTCCACGCAGCGCTCGCCTTCAGCCTCGCCTCGCAGCGACTACAAGGCCTGTTGCCCAAAGCGACCATCGACCACATGCGCCCCCATTTCGAGCGTGCCACGAACGTGCTCGACGGCATGACGGACAACCAGCTATCGCAGTGGCGTGCACGTATCCGCGTCCTACCGACCGGGCTGCCCATGGCGCCGCCGCAGGTCGACCCAGCGCTGCTCGAGCAGCTGCAAGAGGGGCTGCTGCACCGCCGCCAGTTGCGCCTGGACTACTTGCCGCGGGGAGAGACGGAGCCGCGCCAATACATCGCCAACCCGGCCGGGCTCGTCTATCGGGGCAAGGTCGCCTACCTCGTCTGCGCGTTGTTTGACTACCCGAACGTAGTGCAGCTCGCGATCCACCGGGTGGTGTCGGTGGCGGAGACGGGTGAGGCGGCGCGCGAGCTGCCGGATTGGGATCTGGACAACTACATCGACAGCGGCGCGTTCGGCTTCGTCGTAGGAGAGCAACCGATCAAGCTTGTCGTGCGAATTCGGCAGACAATCGCCGATGGGCTGGCCGAGACGCCCCTGTCGGCCGATCAGGAACTGCATCCGTGCGAGGAGGGTTGGGTGCTGCTGAAGGCGACCGTCGCCGATACCGCCCAGCTCCGTGTGTGGCTGCGCGGCCACGGACAAATGTGCCGCATCTCTGAGCCAGAGAGCCTGCGAAAGGAGATCTCCGCCGACCTCGCGGCTGCAGCAAATCTCTACGACGACTGACTCGGGCGGCACGGCAACAGCCGGGCAAACCGCTGGTCGGTCGTTTGGCTCTCCATGCGACAAAATCTGTCGCTAACTTGATCCAAGGTGTCCTCACTTCAATCGGGGGCACCATGAACACGCCACGTCCAGCGAGCGCTGCGCCAACCAGCGGTGCGACAAATCAACGAACCGGAGCATCGAAGGCCGGCGTCTTCTCCAAGCCCGAGTACAGCGGCATGGGGTTCAACCCCGATAAGGGCTCGCTGACGTACTTCTATGCGTCGAGCATCACCACCTACCGGGCCTTTCCGCCCGCGTGCTGGACCAAGTCCGAGTCGGAACCCAGGTGGCGCGGCAGCTTCGGTGGCGAGCACTTTCAGCTGGGATACCTACACGACGTGCATCTGCGCTATCAGGCCTGGTCCGAAAAGCCCCAGGACCAGCAGCGCCCTCGACCGCGGCTACGGGCGATGAGCGAGTTCTACGCGCGGCTCGACCCAGAGGCAGCTCGGCTCGCTGGCCGCGTCCGTCGCGATTCGTGGTTGGTGTACTGCCTGCTGGTTCGGGCGCCGGAGCTGCGTGACATCGCGCGCAACAACATGGGCCTGGTCCTGGCGATCGCCCATCAGCGTCGCAAGAGGCGCTGGCGGTTTGACCGTGCGCGACGTTGGGCCAAGCACAAGCGCACCGCCATCGCCGGCCACTGCGGTCTGCCAGCCCAGAAGCCATGGGTGAAGCTATTGGCGAAGATCCCCTCCCATGCCCTGTCGAGCTACACGATTCAGTGCCTGCAAGACGTGTCGGCAGCGGCTCCGGAGATCATCACAGAGCTGCGTCACCTGCCGGAGCTCAGCAGCGGCCTGTTCGCCCTGCTCCGACCGGAGTGGCTGCCCCACCTGCATCCACGGCTGCTGCGCGAGGTGGGTGCGAGCCCGAGTGAACGAGGCGGGCGGTCGCGCGGGCGCTACAACACGGAGGGAATGTTGAACGACACCCTGATGATGCGACGCGCGCTGGGGCAGCCGGCCCCCCAGTTCCGCTCTTTGGCCCACCTGTCGCGGGTTCACGACGAGACAGTGAATATCTGGATCGAACGGACCAAGCGCCAAAGAGATGACGCCGCCCGCGTGCCCTTCGGCCCGCCTCCCCTGCCGGAGTGCGAGGAGATCATCGGTCTGCGCTCGCCGAAGCAGCTGCAGGTCGAGGGTCAACAGCAACACAACTGCCTCGCGGCGAGCTATTGGGCCCAGGACTGCTATGACGGTCGCCTGTACATCTTTCGCGTGCTGGCTCCGGAGCGCGCCTCCCTCGCGATCAAGCGGGGCAACGACGGCGCCTGGCACCTGTACGAGTTCAAGACGCGCTTCAACGCGGAGCCCAAGGCCGGGACGCTGCGGGCGGTGCATCAGTGGATTCGGATGGGCAACCGCGCCGTCGATGAGGGCTGGCGACCGGAGGCGGAGACAGAGCCGAGTGTGGGCGCGGATGGGGACGTGGCGGCGGCAGACAAGGTCGTCAGCATCGTCCCCGAATCGGTCACTGAGCGGAGAGAGAGACACTGGTGGGGGCCCCGGCAGCACGTCCCCATCGTCTTTTAGGCGAGCGGACACCGCGGGTGCCGAATTGACCGTGAAGAGGCGACTGCTCGCCCGCGGACGGAATTTGACGCCCGTTTTTGGGGTCATATGCCCCTAGAAGCGCCGTGGATGGCCGCAGGACCGCGTTGGACGGGTCGCAGGCATATGAGTGGGGGGTCGGTGTTTGTCGGCCTGTAGCGGGCGCTGGGGCGATGGAGAAGTGGAGACTACGATGACGTTGAACCCGCAAACCGAGATCGAACGCTTTGTCGCCAAGAACGGTAATTGCCTGCTCGTGAGCGTCGTCGAGTACTCCGACGGTCTCAGCGGCAGCGAGAGCCTGCCCATCGTGTGCCTCGACATCGAGACGTGCGGCGTGGGGGTTGCTTGGGTCACCGCTGGGCTCAGCATTCACCCGCGTCTGGCGAGGAGCGCCACCTGATTTTCGCAGCGGGACCGTCACCATCGTGACAGTCATCACGGTTATTGGCCCCAAACTGCCCCCAAAACAGAAAAACGCCGAGCTGGTCATAATACCAACTCGGCGTTTTCCTTGCGGTTGCGGGGGCAGGATTTGAACCTGCGACCTTCGGGTTATGAGCCCGACGAGCTACCTGACTGCTCCACCCCGCGGCAGCGGAGTCGCACTCTACGGATCGGCACCCTGGCGTCAACCCCTGACCCCAAAATAAAGCGCCGAAAAATCCTCACCCCATCTCGTCTTCAATGTCTTCCAGTAGTTCGGTCACATCTGCCAACGGCCCTTCGTGGCCCTGACCGACCGCGAGCTTGCGCGCCTGCTCCGCCGAGGTCTTCGCTACCGCCAAATCGCCCACCGCCAACAGACACTCCGCCTGATGCAGCCACGCCATCATCAGGTCCGGCTGAAGACGCGCCGCGTGCCCGTACTGCTCGGCCGCCGCCGCCATCTGCCCGGCATCCTGCAACGCGCGCCCCAATGAAAAGCGCGGCGGGGACCTTTCCGGAAAACGTTCCACAAGCGCCTGAAACCGAGAGATAATCGCATCCTGCTGAGCCATGACCACCTTCTTTTTCGCAATGACTGCGTCGCCTGAGGATGACCGGATAGCCGTAACTCGCAAGACCTCGCACTGTTTTGTTGCCGTGTGCCCATGCCGACCGATACTCGCCTCGCAGGCCCTCTCCGGGTAGCGCGGATGACGAACGGTCGCGCAGCAAGCAACTCAAGAAGGACACACGTGGCAAAGCACCCTGCACGGACCTCAGGAATCGAGGTCGCACCACTTCTGATTATTGGCACACTGACCCTGATTGCACTGTCGCTCTGGCTCTGGCAGCGCACCCGCCTTGAGACGGTCAAGCCGAAGGCGTCTTTGGTGATCAGGGCGCCGGGTGTACGGGCACAAGCGCCGACGCCGAAACCCAAAGACACGCTGGATGTGCCCAAGCTGCCCGAGGGTGTCATCGGTGCTCACTGGCAGGCCAAGGGGTCCCGCGCGGTGTTGCGGCGACCAGACAACTCAGAGCTGAGCCTGACGATTGTTCCCCATGTGCAGACCAAGTTGAAGCAGCGCCTCGCGAGCGTCCGCGTTCCGTACGGTGCCGTGGTGCTGATGGACATCAAGACCGGAGCCATTCGCGCTTGGGTCGAGCACACAGAGGCCAATGAGCCTGCCGGGCAAGGCTACGGTCTGACCCGCGCTGTGGCCCCAGCCGCCAGCATCTTCAAGGTGGTGACAGCGGCGGCATTGCTGGAGTCCGGTGTGAGTCCGGCGACGGAGACCTGCTACCGGGGTGGCCGGCGCGGTATCCAGGCCAAGCTGCTCAAAGACAGCCCGCAGGACAGCCGGTGTGCGTCCCTCGGGATGGCGCTGGCGAAGTCGGCGAACGTGATCTTCGGCAAGCAAGCGGTCCGGCGACTATCCGCAGGTGTACTGACGGCGACGGCAGAGGACTTCTTCTTCAGCAAGCCGCTGCCCTTTGATGTCGGTACGCAGCCGTCGCGGGTGCATATCGGCCAGCGCGACATCGATCTTGCGCGGACCGCCGCTGGTTTCGTCGGCACGACGCTGAGTCCACTGCACGGCGCGGCGATGGCTGCGGCTGTGGCCAACGACGGCGTGATGATGCGGCCTTTCCTGGTCGAAAAAGACAGCCTCCAGCCCGGTCGCAAGCGCCAACCCGCGGCGCTGGGCCGTGTGCTCGCCGCGAGTGTGGCGAGCGACCTGCAAGAGATGATGGCGTTGACCGTGTCGGCCGGTACCGGTCAGAAGCAGTTCAAGCCGTGGCCCAAGTCGCTCTCTCACATCTCCGCTGCGGGCAAGACGGGCACGCTGGCCACGCACAAGGACGGCCAGTACCGCCACCACACCTGGTTCGTCGGATTTGCCCCGGCAGACAATCCTCAGATCGCGGTCGCTGCGCTCGCCGTCAATGGCAAGCGCTGGCGCACGCGCGGCCCCTCCCTCGCTCGGTTCGCGCTGACAACGTGGTTTTCGAGCGAGCGCCGGCGCGCCAAGTTGGCTAGGGAAAAGGCCAAATCCAAGGCCAATCGCAAGTAGCCTGACGGCGGACGGGCGCACCTCACTTTGACGCTGCCAGCCGCAGTTTAGGTTTCGTCAAACAGATGCTTGACACCGCCCGCTGGCCTCAGTAGAAGGCTGCCTCGCGTGATTGGGCTGAGCGCCCTTTGCGCTGTGGATGGGTCACGACACATTCATCATGCACCCTACTCGGGGATCGTCTAATGGCAGGACTGGAGACTCTGAATCTCCCTATCTAGGTTCGAATCCTAGTCCCCGAACCCCGGCTCCCAAGCCCTCCTCTATCTCGCGCCTGCCAGCGCTGGAGGGCATCTGGGAGCCTCATCCACTGCCCCGTTCGTCTAGCGGTCAGGATGCAGCCCTCTCAAGGCTGAGACAGGAGTTCAAGTCTCCTACGGGGTACCCGAGGCGGGTGAGCGCACAGCTCACCCGCCTCGCTTTGTTTTTGCTGCGGTGTTCCCTTTTGCTGCAGTATCTATTTCTGCTGCGGTGTCCCGATCGCGCTGCTGTCCCCGCTTCGTTTCACGGGCAAGACCTGGGCCCGATGCCTCAATGAGCCCGCAACCTGGCTGACCACCCCATGCCCCAACTAGATGCCGAGCATCCGCAGTGGTTCGACTGGCGCTGGCAGCTACAGAACAACCTCGATGGCCCGCAGCTCGCCGATCTTTTCGGTACAGCGCACGTGCTTGCTCAGCCCGATGGATTCGAGGTCGGCGTCACACCCTGGTTCGCACAGCTATGCCGTGAATCTGGCGGCGCTGGTCCGTTAGCTCGGCAAGTCGTGCCGTCAGCGGCAGAATACAGCCACGCAGCGTTCGAGCGCGATGACCCTTTGGGTGAAGATCCCCACCGCGTCGCGCCTGGACTGGTCCGCAAGTACCCCGACCGGGTGCTGCTGCTCGTCACCGACACCTGCGCGAGCTACTGCCGTTACTGCACGCGCTCGCGCTGGGTCGCGTCCCACCAAGAGCCGCTCGGCCGTGACGCCCTAGATGAGGCGATCACCTGGATCGAAGACCACCCGGCGATCGCTGACGTGCTGATCTCCGGCGGAGATCCGTTGCTTCTGTCGACTAGGCGACTATCGAACCTGCTCGACCGCCTCGCCGCCATCCCGCACCTGCGCTTCATTCGCATCGGCACCCGCGTACCGGTGTTCTTACCCATGCGCATCGACGCCGATCTGGCCACCGCGCTCCGGCCGCGGCGCATTCCGGTCTACGTCAACGTGCACATCAACCACTTTGCTGAGCTGCCGGAGTACACGCGCAGCAAGCTGGCGATGCTAGCGGATGCGGGCGTTCCCCTCGGCGGCCAAGCTGTCCTGCTCAAAGGGGTGAACAATGACGTCGATACCTTGCGCGAGACCTTTTATCGCATGCTCACCTGTCGGGTGCGGCCCTACTACCTCTTCCATTGCGACCCGGTGAAAGGCACCTCGCACCTCCGTACGTCCGTCGATGAGGGCCTAGAGCTGATGCGGGAGTTGGTCGGTCATGTCAGCGGCATGGCGGTGCCCAAGTACTGTATCGATCTCGAGGGCGGCGGAAAGGTCCCCCTGTGGCCTGAGTATGTGGAGAAGAAGACGCCCGAGTCGCTATGGGTTCGCGGCTATGCAGGCCAAGTCCAGGCGTACCCCAACGAGGTTCAGTCGCGTGACGCGCAAGACTAGCCCGCTGCAAGGAGCGGATCGTCCCAAAGCTGATCGTCCCAAAGCTGATCGTCCCAAAGCTGGCGTCGAACCAGAGACCCGCTCGATCTAACTGCCCGTATCGTAAGGTACTGTCCCCATAGCAAAGTCGTCGTTGAAACGGTCATCCACCGACGAAAAGCGGGTGTACTTGCCTTCAAAGTGCAGATTCACTGTGCCGAGCTTGCCCGCGCGGTGCTTACCGATGATGAGCTCGGCGCTCTCTTCCGGTGCAGTCTCTTTGTGGTAGACCCAGTCGCGGTACACAAACAGAATCATATCCGCGTCTTGCTCAATCGCGCCGGACTCACGCAGGTCGCTCATGATCGGCCGCTTGTCGGCTCGCGACTCCAGGCTACGGTTGAGCTGAGACAGCGCGATAACAGCGACGTTGAGCTCTTTGGACAACCCCTTCATCGACCGAGAGATCTCGCTGATCTCCTGCTCGCGACTCTGCTTGGACCCGCCTGAGCCCTTCATCAGCTGCAGATAGTCAACCACGATGAGATCCAGCCCCTCGCTCAACGCCACCCGTTTGGCCCGCGCGCGCAGGTCGACCGGGCTGATGCCGGGGGTGTCGTCGATGTAGATCTTCAGACCGCTCAGATCGCCAGAAGCCTCACGCAAGGTCATGACGTCGTCGTCACTCACCGTGCCTTTCTTGAGGTCACCGAGCCCAACACGCGCACGCTGTGCCAGCAGGCGCTGCACCAGCTCATCGGCGCCCATCTCCAGCGAGAAGATCATCACCGAGCACTGCTCACCCGCTCTGTCGCCATCTGGTACCCGCTGCAGCGCGACAGACAGGGCCACATTCAGGGCGAGCGCGGTCTTACCCATCGCGGGCCGGGCCGCCAGGATCACCAAGGTCTTGCGGTGAAAGCCATAGGTGATCGCGTTGAGATCACGAAAGCCGGTATCGAAGCCAACGACCTCTTTGCCACGGGCGCGAGCCTCCAGCACGTTCTGGAACACACCATCGACCACGTCGGCGATATGCTTGTGCTTGACCGTTCCACTGCGATCGAGCGCGCCGATCAGCTGGGTCTGCACCAGGTCGACCACTTCATCGGGATCGGTGCCCCGCTTGTAGCCTTCCGTCAAAATCGTGTGTGCAGCGCGCAAGATCCGGCGAACCTGAGCGAGCCCGGCGATCGTACTGGCGTAGTGCTCCACCGACAGGGAGCTACCGGCGTGCCCCGTCAGCGTGATCAGGTAGCCGAGACCGCCAACCTGCGCCTCGTTGCCTTCCTTTCGCAGCTGCGACAAGACCGTAACGGGCTCGATCTCATGACCGTCGCGAAAGAGATCGTAGACCGCCTTGAAGATCAGGCCGTGACGCGCGTCGTAGAACTCCGCTGGCTCCACCGAGCCTTGGACCAAGGCCATGGCGCGGCTGTCGATCATCAGGCTGGACAGCAGGGCCCGCTCCGCATCGAGGTTGAAAGGCGCACGCAGGTCGTCCTGTACCGTTCGACTCCGGCCACTATTTCGCGAAGCTCGCGGTAGATTCGCCACGGGGGACCGCAGCTGATCGGTCACCCGCGCCGTCACGCCACTGACCGCCGTCGGAGGAGGGGCAAGGTCCTCTGGCGGCGGCGCGTCGTTAGACCACATAGCGCCGCCAGCATCGTCACCGTCGCCGTCATCACCAGAAGGCGCGTACTGATCGTCGATCGGCGGTGCGTCATCCGCGGGAATCTCGGTCGGTGCGGGGCCGTCAACGGGCGTTTCTTCTTGATCGTCGGGTGGGGTAGCGCTCATGGCGATGGAGGTTGCCCGCCCACGAGTCCGGTCGCAATAGGATCGGACAAGACAAAAAAATCCGGTCGACAAATCAAAACAGGCGGACTATATTACTGGGGAGGACCGCTGTTTATTCGCTTGCCACCGACGTGGCCCACGGGTCACCGCCGGCGAGATGACAGTCCTACCGATTCCGCTTCAAGCGACTGGTTGGACGCGATTCACAGCCCCTCACACTCAAGCAATAGGCAGGACCGCAAGACGCCCTGTCGGAGACGATATGCCGTGGCGCATGTGCGCGGGCAGATCACAGCAGATCACAGTTGGATGATCGACCGGATGTTCCAACACGCCACGAAGAAAAAGAGAACAATGGCGGCCATGGGTTAGCTGCGGCGGCGTCCGATCTTCTGGGCTGAGACCCTTGGCTCACACCCAGCGACTGGCCCAATCTGCAGTGCCCGACCTAGACCATCCGAGCCAAGCGCCCAAACGACCGATGCCACAGACTGATCCAACAAGACGCGCCATGGGCACGCCGGTCGGTACAGGCAACTCACGAGACCGCTCAGCGACAAGAAAATGTAGCTCAACCACTATGGGTGGAGAGCGTTGAGGAGATGAAAGCGAACATGTGGAAAAAGAACGAACGGACGGCACGTATGGCAGGTCCCCGAAGCCGCCCCCAAGTCGTGAACCGTCGGCGGTCGACCCGCAACGAATCACCGGGTGGCACACGCCGCGTCGCTGGTCGCAATGCCCTATCCAGTGCGCCCGAGAAGAAGCGGGAGCCGGCGGCGCCCATCGTACCGCGGCGGGTACGGCCACCAGAGTCCGCTGAAGTGCTGGAAGCCCGCGCCAAGTGGAAAGAGCTCACCAGCCAGCTGTCCTCTCGCGACGGCAAACCCTACTACCCCGATCGCACCTACGCGGAAGGCGATGTGCTGCTGCACAAGCGTCATGGCATGGGTGTGGTTGAGTCAGTGGTGCACGAGCACGCGATCATGGTCCTGTTTCGGGACGTTCGCGAAGTAATTGAGATGGCGCAGACGCCCACGCGATAGCCGGCCATTTGCTGGTCGACATGGCGCTGGCAACCCAGGCGCTGGCAACCCAGACGCTGGCAACCCAGACGCTGGCAACCCAGGCGCTGGTCCGGTACCCC
>JAGSHB010000037.1 GCA_023954815.1 Myxococcales bacterium
CCGCACTTCTTCGGCGGCGGGCAGTCCCCACAATCCTTAGCGCAATTGCCGCAAGTTTCCCCAGAATTCGGGCTGCACACCCCATTTCCGCAAGTCTCTGGGCAGGTGCCACAGTCCTTCGGGCAGCTGCCACAGCTCTCGCCACTCGTGGGATCGCAGGTCCCATCGCCGCACTTTTTCGGTGGCGGACAGGCGCCGCAATCTTTCGCGCAACTGCCGCATGACTCAGCGTTTTTCGGCTGACAGATCCCATCTCCGCAGGTCGGACACGCGCCGCAATCTCCAGCGCACGTCTTGCACGTCTCGCTGGATTTCGGGTCGCAGATGCCGTCACCGCACTTGCCTGGGCAGACGCCGCAGTCCTTCGAACAGCCCTGGCAGCTCTCGCCCTTGGCAGGCTCGCACAGCCCGTCGCCACACACCGCGCTGCATGCGCCGCAATCGGCCGGGCACGTGCTGCATAGCTCGCCGGAGATCGTGTCGCATAGGCCGTCGCCACAGACCTTGCAGCCGCCGCAATCTTTCGCACACGACTTGCAGTCCTCCCCAAACGACGGCGCGCAGATCCCATCGCCACATACCGCGCATGCGCCGCAGTCTGCCGCGCATGATTGGCAGGACTCGCCCGCCTTGGGCTCGCACACGCCGTTGCCACAATCTGCCGGGCAGGCCCCACAATCGCTCTTGCAGGTGGCGCAACTCTCGCCCTTGGTCGGGTCACAGGTCGCGTCGCCACAGGACGGCGTGCAGGTAGCGCCGCAGCCGCCACATAGCGTCGCGCAGCTGGCATCCCACGCGCTCGTACAGCAGCTCGGGTCAATCTTGCAGACGCAGGCTTCACATCCACAATCATCGCATCCCGGCGAGTTGTTCGGTGTGCACCCTTTTCCGTCCGCACACGTGCCGCAGTCCTTTGCGCACGTCAGACACGATTCCGTCTTGTCGCAGGTGCCGTTGCCGCAGACCGAGACACACAGGCCGCAGTCGGTCGGGCAGGCCGTGCAGTCTTCTCCAGCCTTGGCGTCACATGTGCCGTCGCCACACCCTTTGGCGAGACATACGCCCTCGCTGCAGACCGATCCGCCCGTGCAGATGCTCAACGGCTCGACCAACCCGTTGCCGGCCTCGTTACAGGTCACCGAGTAGGAGCCAAGGCACATGACCTCGCCCGGTGTACACGGGTTTTTGTAGCACTGCTCCAGATCCAGGTGGCAGCTCATCCCCTCGTCGCAGTCCGCATTTGAGACGCAGCTGCCGTCGCCACTGCCGCTGCCGTCAACGACGTCACTGAGTTGGGCATCGGCCGCCAAGGCGTCTGCGTACGGGTTGGTAAACGCCTTGATCGGCTGGATCTCGTCGTTGTCACACCCAGTGAGCGCCATGATCAGGGCGAGACCGAGCCAAAGCCCTTGAATCGGTGAGAGTGACTTCGTGCGCGTGACCATGGCGGCTCCAACTGATGGGCCGCGAGTGTAGCACCAACCACAACATCGGCTATCAGCAATACAAAGGAACGACTGTGCATCTGTGCAGTCGTCTCACCAACTCAAGTGCGTCTTGTGTTGGTCAGCGTAGCGATTTTCCGTCGCTGGCGCCTATCCATTCGTACTTCTTGCACCAGCAACCTTCACGAGACACCCCAAAACGGACGAAGGCCCCTGCTTTCGCAGAGGCCTTCGCGCCGTTTCGCTAGCCAGCAAGCTGGCCACCTAGAGAAGGATTACTCAGTCTCGAGGTTACGGAAGATGGCGGAAGCGTTGACCGAGTCGCACTCACCGAAGCGAGCCTTGGGGTCACCAGCGCCGACGATCTGGAAGGTCGAGTAGGTGCTGTCGCAGTCAAGGTCAGCGTTCGCAGTAGCGGTGTACTTAGCGGTCGAGAGCGTACCGGTCGACTCGTACTTGTACTGGAAGTAGTGCTGGTCAGTGATCGAGAACTTAAGCGCCGACCAGGAGCTGTTGTTCCACGAAGCGGGCGACGAATCGCAGCGGTCATCCTTATCGGTGTCAGCGCTGCGGCAGCAACCAGAACCGGTCGGGGCGTAGCTCACGGTCTTCGGGTACTGGCAGGGCAGACGGGTCTGCGTGCCGGCCTTCGTACGAGGAGCGGTGTAGTACGACGCCGAACCCTTCTTCAGAAGGTCGAGCATCTCGTTTGCTTCAGCCGTCTTGGCGGCGCGCATGTACTTGGTGAACTGAGGTACCGCGACCACCGCCAGAATGGCGATAATGGCGACAACAATCATGAGCTCGATGAGGGTAAAACCCTTGTTTTCACGTAGATTCTTAAACATGGTCCTCTCTCCCTTTTTTGGTTGTCTCGCCACAGCACGGCGAGCGCCTGTCTACAATCAGGCCGCCTATCCGACGTGCCGTGCGAGAGAGAAGTGCAGATCTGGTGCCAAACGCGAAATTAATTTCATAAAATCCTGAAAACACAGGCTAAAAGTGGGGTTTTCGACAGTTGGGCTCTCGGCGCCAAACGGCGGTCTGTCGACAATTGTCAGGATCCGGTGACAAATATTGGCACCATCGCCGCGATCGGTGTCGGAAATTGGCAGCGGCGCCATCTGTCGGTCTAATGACGGGTTTTCACTCCAAAAATGAAGACGCCCCCAACGACTAGCGGTGGGGGCGTCTCCGTTTTAGGTGGCCATGTGGCCGAGGCGCGTCTACAGGCCGAGGTCGGCGGCGTAGTTGATCTCGATCTTGTCCTTCGGATCTGGCACTTCACTGAAGAACACAGCGTCGTTGTAGACCTGACAGAACCCCTCGATGCAGGTCAGCCCTGGCGAGCAATCGCGGGTCTCCTTGCACGGCGAACTTTCGCCATCGATACCGGTCTTGCCGGAGCGACAGTCAGGAGACGGGGCGATGTAGAAGCTCTTGGTGTTCCCCGGCTGCGGTCCATCGCCGTACTCCATGGTCTCTGCGTCTGCGCCATCGCCGCGTCGACGTGTGACCGTCAGCATCGGCTGGCCGTCCTCCCCGGTGTACGGCGGCTGCGGCAGGCACACCTTAATGACGCGCTTGAGAATGGTCGTCGCAATGGACTTGAGCGCTGGGCCAAAGTCGGACCCGGCGCAAATATTCTGCACAACGCCGTTGTCACGGAAGGCTTCGGCGAGCTGCACGTAGCGCGACCCGTAACCTGCCTCGCCGCGCTTGTCAGAACGACAGACGTACGGCACCTGGCCCGGCCCCTGGTTCAGCAGCATCGAGTGGTAGTAGTTCACACGGTCACGGGACTTAAACTTAGCGTCCGCGGTCGTATCACCACTGATGGCTGCCACAATGACGCGCGAGGGATCGTCCTTCAGGCTCTTGAACCGGTTGACGAACTCACTGACGGGCGCGAACTGTGACGCGGTCTTCTTGAACTTGTCGGTATCGACGTCCGCCTTTGCCTGACACGCCAACTGCTCCTTGCTGCCCGCCTTGCAGCCCTTGGGGCACTTCAGCAAGCCGGCCTTGTCCTTGTTTGTAGAGCCGGGCGTACAGTCGGAGTCGCAGTAGTAGTTGAGATTCTTCTTCCGCCGGTATTCGCAGAAGCCAGCCGACAGCTCTTTGTTGCCGCCCAACGCGTCGCCGTACGTTTGGCAGCGCTGCCACACTTCCTTCAAGATGACGTCTTTGTTCAGCGGGTTGAGATCGAGGTTCATCGAGCAGTCATCATCGTCGGAGATGAACACCAAAACGAGGTAGGCGTCGTCACGCACCAGCTGATTGTACTGGCAGTTCTTCTTGTCTTTCAGCGGTTCACACCACTTCTTCTTGTCCTTGTCGCATTTGGCCTGGTTGAAGTCCTTTGTGCACCACTCTTTCTTGCTCTCCGTGCAGCACGCGCGCAGGGACTTCACGCAGGCGTCGTAGCTGCAGTTTGGGCCTTCTGGGTCCAACGCTGTCCACGCTGAGCGGAAACCACCCTCAAATCCAGCCTCTTGGGTACTGGCAGCGCCGAGCGTCGCGTTGCAGCGGAACAGGTCGAGATTGTCCTTTTCTAGCACCGCGGGAAGCTTGTCCTCCGTGGGGCAATCGGCGGTGTCTGGCGGGAACATGCAGCCCTTCACACCGGCGATATTCTTGCAGATCGACCGCTGCTTTCCCTTCGGTACCTTGGGCTCGAAAATAGCGCGGCAGTCCGCATCGGACGTGCACTTGGCGACACACTTGCTGTTAATCGAGCAATTGAGGTTGCTGGTCAGGGTTGCTGACGACAGCTTGTCGCATTCCCACTTGCCGCCGACATAGGGATTGGTCCACTTCTTCTTGTCGACGCACATCGAGGCGTCGCTCACGACCGGGAACGGGTACGCCGTGGGCTTGGTCGGCGTGCAGTCATCGTTCTTCAGGC
Organism: Myxococcales bacterium; assembly: GCA_023954815.1. Taxonomy (GTDB): domain Bacteria; phylum Myxococcota_A; class UBA9042; order UBA9042; family UBA9042; genus UBA9042. The sequence continues at coordinate 4,354 of JAGSHB010000037.1, forward strand.
AGGGCATCACGACCCGCTCGAAGCAGTTTGGCGGAAAGAGCTTGGCGGCACGGTGGCTGAAACGCCCCACGACCTTGATGTCGACCTTGTCCGGTACCTGCTGAACGCTGACCACAGCCATGCGTGCGTCGATGGCGCCGAGGGACTTGAGCGTCTCCGTAAAAGCACTAAAAGCGGCGGCGAGGTCGCGTTGCTCCTGGCACATGGACGGCGAGTGATCGATGACCCACAAAAAGTCGAGTTTGACAGGTTTATCGCCCGACAGTTTGTCGGTCACCCGCACTTCGAAGGTCTCTAGCAAGCTGTGTACGGGATAGTCGTTACAAGACAGTGCCACGCCTGCGAGCGTGACCCAGGCCAACAATTGGCCGATTTTCGCGGGCCAACGACGGGCCTGAGCGGTATTGAGCATGGTTGCGTCCTGCTTACGGGCGAGCATCGTAGCGACTCCGAATGCCGATTGTGCGGCGAGCGGACGGTACAATAGCAGAATGGACCTCAGCGGGCCAAGCGCACGAATCCTAGGTCACTGCGGGGCGATTGCATCTCGAATCTGCGTCGGCAGGGGCGGGGGCTGGGTACGGTGAATGAGCGCAGCGAGCTGCCGCAGTCCAAGCAGGAGCCGCGGGCCTGGGCGACTGAATAGATCAGCTTCGATGGCAAACACGCGATCGTTTTTCACCGCCGGGAGTTGGTCCCAACCTGGTCGTGCCTTGAGTTCAGCGATGCGCGTGGCATGAAACTCTCGCGGGCAACTCAGCACGATCAGCGCCGGGCGCGCGGCCAACACTTGTTCGGTCGAGACTTGAAACCAGCTGCCACCGTTGGCCATGACGTTGATTCCGCCAGCCGCCACAATGACATCGTCCACAAAAGTGCCGCGACCGACGGTGTGAGGACGACCACGGCCAGCGTCGAGCTCGACGTAGACCTTGGTACCCACGGGCTTGAGTTGACGGATCGCCTGCACTTCCTGGTTCCAATGGGTATGAAGCTGTTGTGCCCGCGCGGGTTGGCCACAGAGATCGCCAATGGTCTCGATCGTCCGCCCGATGTCGTCGAGCCGCTCCGGCGCGAGGCCTGTCCACGGAATACCCGCCGCGGCGAGCCCCGTCTGGAGTTGCTTTGGCGGAAAGTGAGTGAGGACGCGATCGGGCTTGGCGGTGACGATGGCTTCCACCGATGGCACGAGTCCCGTCAGTTTGGGGGCACGCAATGCCGCCGCCGGAAAGTCGCTCCAGCCATCCCGCGCAACCAGCGCGTCGCCGCAACCGACCGCAAATAGCACCTCAGTGAGAGCGGGGGACAGGGAGACGACGCGCTGGGCTGGCGCGGCGAGAGCGGAGGACGTTTTTGCTTGGTCGTCGGAGCGCTGACAGCCACAAGCTCCCAACGCCAGCGTCATGGCGATCAGGCAGCGGAAAAGCGTGGCGCTAGAGGCATCGACGGGCCCGAAAAACCGGGCAGTAGGCGCCATTACAGCTTGCCTCGAAAAGCGAAATGCACCGCCGGAAGGGCGTCCAGAGAGAGGTGTTTGAGCAGTTTGGTCCCAGCACCGCTGACGTCCAAAATGACGATGTCACCGTCTTTATCGTGGGCGTCGCTCACCCAGAGGCGATTGTTGATGCTGTCGTACCAGAGTCCGCCAATCGCAAATGGGCGGCTGCCCCTCCAAACCAGTGTGGGCGGGCTCTTGCCAGTGGGATCGTAGCGCCACACCTCATCCGGTGCCTTCGTTGGGGCGAGGGTACCGAGTCGTACGAACCAACCGCGCTTATCACCGTCCTGTACGACTGGAAAGCCAATGACACCGCCGACAGCGCTCCCTTTGACGATGACCTGGACGGCACCGGAGTTCGGGTCGAGTCGGTAGATTCCCGAGCGGGAAATTTGGTCGGCGGGCTTGGCCTGGAACCAGCCGCTGCAGGTGCCAATCAGCCCGCTGCCACCCCGACGCAGGGTGGTGCAATTGTCCAATTCAGCGATAGCGCTCCGGCGCGAGACCTTGCGCGTATCCAAGTCCACTTCGACCACGCGGCCCGGGCCGATAGCGCTGAAGTCCTTGGCGAAGGAAGCGAGGGGCAGCCAGATCTTGCTGCCCGAACGAACACCACGCCCCGGGAAGGCCATGGCGTCCTTCAGCGTGGCCTCGTCACCCAATGCGATGCGGGCCGTGGCCGTGCCTGTAGCGCTGAGGATGAGTATGTCGTCTCCGCCGCTCAGCAGGGAGGCCGTCGGGGTCGGATCGGGTTGCGCTCGAACCACGATCACCTCGTCGCCGTGACGCCACACATCTTGCGGATTCGCCTGAAACCCATCGCTGAGGGGCCACTGGGTAGGGGCGCCCCCTCCGACCCAGGTCAGCACACTTTGGGCACGGTCGAGCACAGGGAAGCGCCCATCCGACCGGGCCTCGCTGCCGGGGACGACATCACCGCTCAATGCGCTGCCAGAGGCAGAAACGACGGTTCCCGAGTGCAAGAACCCGGCGTTCGCAACCGTCATTTTGTCGGGGTCGACCCACGAGAGTTGTGTGCTGCCATAGTCTGTCGCCACCACCAACAGTGCGCCTTCCGCATCGCCGTTACCACCGCTGGAGGCCCCCGCAGTGTCATCGATACACCCGGAAAAGAACCCCGCCATCACGGCGAGTCCGAGCCATCCCACGAGCTGGCAAGAGACGTCGATTGGGGGCCATCTGCGCTTCAGTTTGCACCTCTTGGTCGCCAGACCAGGTTCAGCATCCAAGTTCGTCCCGGCAGTGGAAGCCCGACGCGGTCAAACTGCGCGGTGTCGAGCACGTTGTCGAATCGGGCGGCGATCCGCCAGTTGCCCCGCTGGACGTGCAGTGATGCATCCAGTTGCGATCGGGCCGGGATAATCAGCAAATTAGCGCGATCTGCGAAGGTGCCCGCTTGCCATGCGGCGGCGATTCGTGCGCCTACAAAGGTATGAGCGAGCAGTCGAATCCGGCGCAAGACAGCGCTCAGGTGCCACCGCGTTGCCGGCCGAAGCGGAAGCGCCGTGTCCTTGTACGCGTCGGTCTCGTCTCGTGCATGCAACAGGCTCCACCCACCCTTCAAGCGCACGTGCTGCCCCCACGTGAGGGCGCCACTGAGTTCTGCGCCAGCGAGCATAGCCGACCCGATGTTCGTGTAGATCGCTTGACCGGGCCCGGCCCGCACCAGCTGAATCAAGTCAGTCCTGTCGCTCGCGAAGACGTTGAGGGACGCCTCAATCCGATCGAGACCGATACCCTCGAGCAGCGCAGGACTCGCTCTCAGGGTGGTTGCCAGCGTGAGCGTTGTCGCCCTTTCATCCTTGAGCTTCGGTTGCGGTCGCACAGTGCCGTCGTTGCCGTAGAGCTCGACGATTGTAGGCGGGCGGTTTGCGATCGCCAGGCCTGCGGACAGCCGCCACCAGGGGGCCAGCCGATATCCAGCTCCCAACTCGGCAGTACCGAGCACGCGGGCTGGCACATCGATGCGCTCCCAACGACCGGTCCATGACTCATCGATAAAACGCCGACTCCACAGGGCTTGGCCTCGAACGGTCGGCGAGAGACGAAGACGCCCCAAGCGCACATCCGCACCGGCGCTGCCGGTTGCAGCCGCCTGCCAAGCGGACGGTGAGCTGCGGTCGACCAGCAGATCTTCGGTTTGTGCATGCCCAAGCCGAAGCGCGATGGCAGCGCGCGGGCGACCGACTCCGCGGGAACGTCGCCATCGGAACCCCGCGTCCACTGACTTCAGGGTTTGAATGCGCGATTGTGCCGGACCCAGCTCTCCCAGCTCATCGGTCACTTGCTGTCTCTCCAACCCACCGCGCAGCCAAACCTCTTTCGCATGGCCTTTGCGGCGTGACTGCGCTCGGAGGATGACGTTGTGGGTGTGGGCGTCCAATGCGGCGGAGACCGCTTCTGCGGCGGCGAGACCAGGGAGCCCCTGACTGCGCCACGCGCCTAACCACACCAGGCTGCCGCGCCAGCGCTGTCCCAATGCAAACCGCTGCCGCAAGAGCCCGCTAATGCGCTGGACCCTGTTATTTCGGCGTTTTTTCACGCGATCGTCTTTGGGGTTCAGGGGCGTCCCCGCGTTGTGGAGGTACGGATAGTCTCCCGCACTCGTCAGCCATCCGAGGCTCAGGCCACTGCCTTTGGACCAACCCCATCGGCCCTCTAGCGCGAAGACCCCATAACTGCCCAGTCCCGCCCGAACCTCCGACCCACGCCGCCTCGGTCGCAGGCGAATGACGCCGCCGATCGGCGTATCTCCGAGGCTCCCCGGCGCACGACTTCGCCACAGCTCCAGCCCCGCCAATGCGGTTTTGGGGATCGCCTCCAGATCCACTGGCCGACCGCTCGCGGACCGCAGCGGGATGTCTCCCAACGTGACCATCGACTGCTGCGGACTCGCGCCGCGCACCATGACCCGTGTCGTACCCCCGTGCCCGCCCACGCGCGTCACCCGTAGACCCGGCAACCGATCGAGCGCTTCACTGAGGTCACGGGCTTCGTCCTGCAACATGCGCTGGCTCACAACGGCCACATGAGCGGACTCACGGCGGGCAGCTCGAGATGGGCGCGCTCGCCCAACACGCACCGCTCGCGTGGTCACCTCTGCAATGTTGCTGCCCCGGTCGCGTGTCCGTTGGGGATCGCGGCGCTGGGTTGGCGTGGCGCTCGGAGCCAAGGCGACTGGCACATCTGATTTGGTGCTATTTGCTTGAGTGAGCGGTCTTTGGGCGGGTTCCGAGCTCGCCGATTCAGCAGCGTCACACGGCCACGCGGCACCCAGCGCAACCACAAAAAGACCCCAAGCGACGAGCCATTGCTGCACGGTGGACAGCGCATGACTCGTCGCCTGGGGCGCGTGCACAGTGCGTCTTAGGGAGCGGCGCAGATGTTGCTGCTCTGGTTGCAGGCCGACAGAAACAACGGCGTGGTGATGGCCGTGTGCTTGGCGGCTGGGATGCTCTCAATCTTCATCGAGCCGCCGAAGTAGATCTGCCCGTCCGAATTGTCGATCGTCGATACCGACACGCCGATGACCTTACTGGTGATTCCGCACAGTACGAGGCCCTTGGCACCCGCCGGGATGGTGCACGTGGGTGTGGCGAACTGCAGGTCGATGACCCGCTGCGAGTACTCACTATTCGAGCTGATGGCGCAGGGCTTCTTTGCAAACGCGTCGGTCATCGGGACGACGACCTTGTTGTTGCCGTCACGAATCTCGATCAACACCGACTGCGTGTTCTTGTCGAAGCAGGATTTGCTGTCCGAGAACTGCCAATCGAGGCTGATGGTGGCCCGCAGATCGACCATGGCGATCGGCTCCTTGACGATGACAGACATGCCCGGCGCGACCACGATGGGGGCTGTTGGCTGTGCATTGCCCCAGGTCAGAACGCCCCCGGCCGTGGCGCCGTCGAGCTGCACGCGGTAGGTGCCTGGCGCGACGCCGGTCATGTTGATGCCGCCGTCTTTGCAGGCCGTCGATGCCGTTGAGAGCACTTTGCTGCCCGATACGCCCAGCAAGCTAACCGTGACCGTCGCGAGTCCGACTTTGGCGCAGCCGGTCACGGCCGCTTCGGAGCCGATGGTCCAGTGAACCTGGAGCTCACCATTGCCGGTTCCCACGCCACCGCCACCCTGGACGAGCGGGATCGTCTCCGTCGCTGTGGTCTGGTTCATGAACACACTGATATTCGACGTGGTGCCGCCGCCGACCTTTTGTCCATTCGGACTGAGGGCGTCGATGCCGATGGTGTAGGTGCCCGGCGGCAAGAAGACCGAGTGAACACCACGATTGCATTCGATGTTATTGACCTCGGTCTGTTGCACACCGTCGCGCATGGCGCGGATGCGGACCGTACTGGCGCCGAGCGCGTTGCAGTCGGCCGCGCTCCAGTTGACATCGAGCACGCCGTTGGCGCCGCCATTGGATTGTACGACGCAGCCGGAAGCCATCAGCGCGAGCGCGACAGCCACAATAAGGGACAAGCGTTTTGCGGGACGAAAAGCTTTTGCAACAAGGGTCTTCATCGTGGGTCTCCTGAGTCCGAGCGACTAGCTGGCGAAGTGAATGTGCCGCCTCACTCATCTAACGACCGGGGTCGCATTGTATTCAGTCCGCGCCGGAGTGCCAGCCCAATGGTCGCTAGCGTGTTGGAAAATGGACGTCTTTAACAAGGGGGGGGAAACTAATGGTGGCCGCACGGCTCAGGAGTTGAGGTATGGGTAGACGCAACGGACGGCATCCAATGGAATCTTGCGTGGTCCTATCGGTCTGTGCGGTGTCGTTGTTGCTGACCGGATGCGGCGGTGCGGCACCGATCTATCCGACTACGCCGGACGAAGTCGCGTTGCTGCAACCTGCTTCCAGCGGTCACTTCCTGCCACCCCAGCGTCGATATGTTCACCCGGCGCTGCGCCAACGCATCGGCCGGTCGCGCCGGCCTGCCGGGCCTGCTCGTGCGCGGCGAACGCCTCGACCGCGGCGGTCGACCCAATTGCAGCGCAAGCGCCACAAACGGTCTGATTCTCAGGCGAAATCGCGTCAAACCCGCTCGCGCATTCCGAGTCGCCAAACGGCGCTGTTGGGTCAGCAGCGGGTCGAGGCAGCCACGGAGTTGTTGGGCACGGCGGGGCTCAAAGAACGCGCGTTTGTCGACCATGTACTACATGCCGTTGGTGCGCCGATCAGCGTGGCTCGGCAACGTCCCTACGCTGGCGCCCTCTGGCACTCCCTGCGTAATCGTCGCGTTCGCCAGCCGCGGCCAGGTGATCTCGTCTTTTTCCGAAACACCATGGATCTGAACGGCAACGGGCGACCCGATGACGGCGTCACCTGGGTTGCCGTGGTCGAGCGTGTCGATGGTCGCCGCGTGCTCTTCGTTGGCCAGCGGGCGGGCAAGGTGCGGCGCATGTCGCTGTCGCGTTCCCGGCCTCGTGTGGTTCGAACTGACGGCCAGGTGCTCAACACCCGCCTCGTACAGTGGCCCCGTGAATCCCGCCCACGCACTGCCGGTCAGTGCTTCGCGGGCTTCGCTCGTCCGTAGACATCACACGCGAGCCTCGGCCAATACGGTGAATTTCTTGCGCGTTGGCTTTCTCCCGGGACACTTGGGGCAGTCCAGCGCAACCGAGGAGGACGCCGTGGAACTATTGACTGCCATCGTACCGGGTCGCACGTACATCTTGTGCCTGCGGGACGGGTCTTATGAAGGTAAGATTATTCGAAAATCCGATCGCATCATCGAGGTTGTGTGTGACGGAAAGCTGCTGCGTCTCGATGCGCGACAGCTTCGCGCAGTATTGGAGCCCCGGGTCTCACCGCGCGCAGATCCTCGTGTAGCGTAGGCCTACCCGCGCTTCATCCACACCATCGTCGCGCCGTCCCCACCTTCGCCGCGCCGACCAAGACGGTGACGATCGACCTGTGCGTGCTTACCGAGATGACGGGTCACCGCGCTCCGAACGGCGCCCGTGCCGATTCCGTGCACAATGCAGACGCCGATGACGCCGCCCATCATGGCGCGGTCAAGGTGCCGATCCACCTGCGAAATCGCCTCATCGACCCGTAGCCCGCGCAGATCGCAGGTCCACTCCGCTCGCCTGAAGCTGCTCGTGTCGTCGTCATTGAGCGGCCCCATGGTGGCCTCTTGTTCACCCTGCTTACTGGCACCTGACTGAGGCTTCCAGCCCTGTTTTTTCGAGGTTTTCTTCGGTTGCGCTGGGCGCAGCTCGGAGACCAGCGCCCGCACCTCCAGACCGCCAGCGCTCACCCGGGCACGGCCTCGTTTGACGTCCACTTCGAGGACGGTGGCTTCGCGGCGAAGACCGATGTGGAAGACGGTGTCGCCGGGGCTCAGCGACTCCGCATCGAGCTGGGCCGACCGCATGGGTGCGTGCGCCGGATCCACGGTTCGAGCGGCACGGGCGAGTTTGCGTTGTGCGGCCAGCCGCCGGGACAGGCGCGCCACGTCCGCGCCGTCAAACTTGGGATCGGCGAGCTTGCGTCGGGCTTCATCAGCCAACTTCATCGCACCTTCGAGTTCATCGATCGCCTTGCCAGCGAGCTGGTTGATCCGCCGTTCGACGGCGCGCTTTTCTGCGCGGCGCTGGTCCTCTAACCGCTGACGCGCCGCCTCTGTCAGTTCGCGCTGCCGCGTCGCCACACGCAGCTCCTCTTCAAGGTCGGCGCGCATGGCCTGCAGCTGTTCTAGCAGGCGCTCCGTTTCTTGGCCGCCGCCGCCAATGAGCGCGCTGGCCCGATCCACGACGCGCTTGTCGAGACCCATGCGGGCAGCCAGCGCCAGCGGCGATGATGATCCCACAGCCCCCATTTCCAGCTGAAAGCTCGGCGTGAGCGAGTTTCCATCGAGTTTGAGCGCGGCATTGGCAAATCGTTGATCAGCCACGGCGAGCAGTTTCACCGCCTCAAAGTGCGTCGAAGCCAACCCCAGACAGTGACGATCGGCGAACGCCTCCAATACCGCGCGTGCGAGCGCTGCCCCGGCGCTTGGTTCGGTGCCAGCGGCCAGCTCATCGAGTAAAATGAGGGCGGGCGGGCGATCAACATCAACAGAAGTGGGCTCGCCCGCGGCTGTCAGCGCGCCCTGAATGCGCCCCAGGTGTCCGGAGAATGTCGACAGCCCCTGATCGAGATCCTGCGCATCGCCGAGCACGACGTGGGTGGCGCTGACCCAGGGTACTTCACTGCCCTCTGCCGCACAGATGTAGAGGCCATGGGCCGCCATCTCAACAGCGAGTCCAACAGTCGTCAGGGCGATCGTCTTGCCACCGCCGTTGGGACCGCTGACCACCAGCCACGAGGCGGGAGATTGCAGTGCGATGCTGTTGGCAATGACCTTCACACCCTCCAACAGCAGCACCGCATGACGGGCTTGTCGCAGATTGAGGCGCGATGACAGCGTCGGGCGACACGCGCCAAGGTGGTGGGCGAGCTGGGCGGCGGCGAAGATCAAATCGATCCGTGCCAATCCGATGCTGAGACGGGCGATATCCTCTGCCGCATCGCCGACTGCCTCACTGAACGCCGACAAAATACGGTGCTCCTCGCGCTTCACGGCGTCGATGGCCAGGGCGAGTGCGTTATTGCCAACCACAAGCTCTGTCGGCTCCACGTACACGGTCTGCCCGGTATGGGAACTACCGTGAACAATGCCGCCGATCGCACGCTTATCGCTTGATTTTACGGGCAGAACATAGCGTCCATCGCGGACGGTCCAGTAGTCGTCTTGCAGCAATCCTTGCTCGTCGCTGTCCTTCATCAGGTGAGCGATGCGCTTACGCAGACCCACCGATCGCCGCCGTACATCCTGGCGCAGCCGCGCGAGTTCATCGCTCGCCTCGTCGACCAGGTTGTCGTCTTCGTCAAAGGCATCCGAGAGGGCAAAGGCGAGGTGTCGCAGGGTCGGTAGCGCTTTGGCTTCGTCAGCGAGCGTCGGTGCAACTTCGCGCCAGGCATTGTTTGCATCCGCGACCCGCACACCACAACGCAGCAGGGCGCCCAGGGGCCTAAGTGAACCGCCATCGAGAACGCCGCCACGTGCTGCCCGGTGACATGCATCCGAAAATGACAGCCGCTCATACAGAGCCGGCGCTAGATCGGCCTCAGCCAGACGCGTCGCTTCTTCAATACGACCCAGCCGTTGGGACGCCTCCCGAGCGTCACGCGCTCTGATCAACCCGACTGCGGATTGCGCCCCACCGTCCGTCTGACACCGATTGGCCAGGGCCTTGAGCACCCGACCGAGCTGCAAAATATCCGTGTCTGCTGACATCGCCGTCTCCTGGTTGGCCGCCTCATTGGGGTGCCTTGCCACCACTTGTGAGCGCCTTCTATCATCGCCCTTCCAGATGTCGAAGGCATGACCGTTTCGCCCGCCTGAAATCGACTGGATTGAGGATCATGCACGACACCCCCGGGAACTCGAAACCACGCGCGCTAGAGATTGGGCGCACACGCAAAACCTGGAGTGAGTTCAGGCATGCGGGGCGCGGAAAGACGACGCTTCTTGGCAAGCGCGTGCCGTTCATTGGTCGACGTACGCAGCTCGAAGGCGCGTACGATGCGGTACGGGATGCGTTGAACAAGCGCGAGGTCCGGATCGCCTGGATTCATGGGGCGGCAGGTGTCGGCAAGTCGCGGTTGCTCGCTGAGCTTGAGCGCGCCGTGGCTCCGGATCGCCGCGGTGTGGGCTGGATGAAGGTCAACACAGCGACCGACGGTCCTCCAACGCTGGTCGGGAAGGTGCTGTTGGAGCTACTCGGTGGCCCTGAAGTGATGAGTGCAGGCTCGCCCTGGCGACACGCGCTCCGCCAACTCGAGACGTTGGTCGGTGAAAAGCACGCCACCGAGTGCATGAACATCGTCGCGCCACTCGTTGGGCTCCTCCACCCCGATGAAGACGAGGCAGCACGGTTTCGCGCCCGTGAAGCGCCGGAAGAGGTCGCGATTCAGTTCGCCGGCAGTTTACTGCGGACCCGCGGTCGCGCTGGCCCATTTGTGATTCGCTTGGACGCGACGCGTGGTGGCATCGAAGAGGTCGCCAACTTCGCCAAAGGGATGACTGAGGCCCTGTCTGGTATCGCCGCTGCGCTGCTCATCGAAGCTCGCATCCCGCCGCCGCGTGGGGTTGTGGGCATCGAGATGGCCCTGGAGCCCATCGACAAGGTGGCGTCGACCAAGCTGGTTCAGCACCTGTTGCGGGATCTCGATGGCGCACCGACTGGCCTCCTGGAGGAGTTGGTTCAGCGCGGCATGGGCAATCCCGAGCGGTTGTTGGATCTGGTGCGCGGCATGGTTGCGGCACGGGATATCGAAGTTGACGAGGGTATGTGGCGCTGGTGCGGTCACACCGATCAGGGCGGCGCGGCTTTTCTCCCGGACGCGGGCGAGCAAGGTGACGGTCGTCATCTGCCCGATCGTTTGGCGCGGCTTCCCGCTGAGCTGCGGTCGGTCCTTGAATGCGCGGCTGTCTACGGTCAAGTCTTCTGGTTCGGTGGTGTGCTGAGCGTCCTACGCGGGGTGAGCACCGATCCCACCGCAGCGATGACCGACCAAGATCGCAGCAAGCTGAAGCAGTCGCTGATGCATATGCAAGGGATGGAGCTCATCACCTACGTCGAGCACTCGAAAATGAGTCGGGAGTTGCAGTTTCGCTTTGAGCATCCTGGCGATGCGGCTCGGCTCACGGCAGCGTTGCCAGCGGAGCGTCGTCGGCGCGTCGCTCGTCTCGCGGGTCAGTGGCTCAATGCCCGGCCGCGGCAAGACCCGGTGGCGGATGCAGCCCGCATCGCGGAACTTTATCAACAAGGCGGGCGTCTGCGTCTCGCCGCCGAACGTTTCCTTGAAGCCGGCAGCGCTGCGCGCGGTGTGGGCCAAGTTCAGCGTGCTGTGTCGTTGTTTTCAGCGGGGGCGCAGCTCACGGATACAGATGATGCAGATCTGGGCGCCGACCTGCGCGTTGCCCACGGCGGCGGACTGCTGCGCCTAAGCCGCCACGCAGACGCAGAGCCCGTATTGCTCGAGGCTTTGCGGCTAGCGCGCTGCTTGGACGATGACGTTCGGTGCGGAATCGCGCAGCTGCGGGTCGCACAGGTCGCACGTGTTTCGGGCCGATACGGCATGGCCCTGAAGTTTCTGGAGGGAGCCCTCAAACATCTGCGCGTGGCCGGCGCGCATCGTTGGATTTCCGACGTGATGGATGAGATCGGTCTGGTGCATCTGGTCCGTGGTGAGCGCGACGCCTATCGCCAAGCGCTGGCGCATTTCCTCAAGGCGCTGGCCTTGCGTCGGCGCGCAGCAGATCGCCGCGTCGTCGCCCGCAGTCTCTGCCACATCGCGCAGGTTCAACTGGCACGAGGCCACTTCGATGACGCCCAGGACGCCGCCCAAGAAGCGCTGCAAATCGGCGAGCAGATCGAAGATCGCTGGGGGCGTGCGAAGGCCCTGTTGGTTCTCGGTCAGGTGCACGGCGCTGCTGGCAAAACCCGCGCTGCCCTAGCGGTTTGGAGCCAGGCGATCGAGTTGGCCCACGAGGTCGGCGATCCCGCTAGACGCGTCCATGGCGTCATCCTTCAGGCCGAGATGCTCATTGCCAGCGGTCGATGGCAGGAGGGGGCGGCCGTCATGGTCGACTCCTTGGCATTGGCGCGGGAAATCAACGATCCGGTGCTGCTGAGCGGAATTTACAGGGTACAGGCGTCAATTTCGCTGGAGCGTGATGCGCTTGAGACTGCCGATCTCGACTCACAGCGGGCCGTTGAAGTCGCGCGCGAGTCGGGGGCTCGCGTCCAGGTCGCGTTGGCGCAGCTGGTACGGGGCGCCGTTCTCGGTACGCGGGCATTGACAGAAACCGGCGCCAACGTGACTGCCGTGGATCACCAAGCAACCGATGCATTTGAGGACGCGCTCACGACGCTCGGCGACATGGGTGATCTGGTTCATCGCCACACAGGGCTGCTTTCGTATGCCAACTTCTTGCAGCAACGGGGCGGCGGTCCTCGATTGGCTGATGTGGAGCAACGCTTGGCGGCTGTAGAGGCCGATCTGGCCCAGGTGAGCGGCAGGGCCTAGCCCGACATCCCAGCGCAATGGCTACCAGTTTAGGGACAGCCGTGCGCCAGCCTGGCCGAGAGAGACCACCGGCGACACCGACATGTTTGCGAGCCACGAGGGGCTACTCGCTGCCGCGGCGCTAGCGGAATCGGCGGTGAGGAACATCCACGCTCCGAGGAGCGCGACCGCCCCGCCAACGCCGGACGCGATCACGCCGGCGCGCCAGTTCGATTCGGCACCGTCGAAATCGCGGTCGTACTTGTAGTGACGCATAGGCAGCTTGTTCGCGGCGTCCGCGATCGCGACGGCGTCCAGCACCAACCATGCCCCCGCCAATCCGGTGACCGCCCCAGCGCCCATCAAATAGATCGCGCGGCCTCTCTCGCCGAGCCCATCGTCGCCAAATAGGTAGATACCGCCGGCGATGAGGGATGCGACGCCGATGCCTGCGCTACCGTATCCAGCGAACGTGACGTTCGCCGCACTGTCATAGTACGAGTCGTATTGCGAGTGACCTAAACTCAGGCCATTGGCGTAGTTAGCCTGTGACACCCCGTAAACGGACGCTCCAACCCCGCCAGCCAAAAGCGCGACGCCAATCCCGGAGTAAATCCACCCCTTCATGGTTCCTGAGATGGCTCCGGCGGACACACCTGCGTCCGCACCCTCATCGCCTGCAGCCGCATCGTCGGCTTCATCGGCTTCGGGCGGTGGCCCGTCGGGCGCGTCGGGCGCGTCAATCGCCGGCGATACGCCCGCGCCCGCATCCACCTTTCGCCAGTCTGGCCCTTTTTGTTTTTGGACCTCAGGCGCCTCACCCGATCCACGATAGCGGGGCCGCGAGTTCTTTCTGTCCGGCTTGCGACGACCCAAACGGTGACGTTCTCCGCGATTAGCCAGCTCCAGCGGGGTCAATTTCCGACGCACATTCGAGGCAGCCCGTCGCGTGTGCCCCTTCGCAAGCGCGCGTTCCAAGAAGATCTCGATTGTGCGCTTGTCCCCCGGGCGCAGCGTTAAGGTGCGGACCCAGCTGACGTGGCCGGGAGCGCGCACCTCGATCAGCGACTTGCCCGGCGGTAGTGTGAACGCGCGCTTGTTGGAAAAGCCGAGGAAGTCACGTGCCAGCCAGATCTCCGCATTGACCGGCTTCACAACGAATTTCACGACCGGTTGGACGGCATAGACCAACTTGATGTCGATCCGGCGCTCTTCACCGGCCTTGGCCGTCATGATCTGTCGGCGGGCGTGGAAGTCCGTCTTGCGTACATCCAGTTGGTGACTACCGCTCGGTAGCCAGAGGCGAAAGTGGTCGGTCATGGGACGGAAGAGTTGACCGTCGACCCGCAGCTGGGCTCCGGGCGGTGAGACATGGATCTCAACCACGCCAAACCCGAGGTCACGTAGTGGCCACCGAAGCTTGGCCTCCATCCGGCTCGCTTCATTGCGAATCGCGGCGGTGGCATCGGGACAGTTGACCGCACGACCAACCCAGTTGATTGCCTTGCCGACCCGGTTCTGTTGCAGGTACTCACGGGCCAACCGCATCGCTAGACGTGCCCTCGGGCGCTTGTTGAAGGCACGTTCTCCGTGCTTGTCGGCGTGTGCGGGGACTCCAATCAGACTCGTCGCCAGGATCACGACCACCATCAGACGAAGCGCGGTCGTGAGTGGGGCAGGGCCGATGGGAGGGTACATGAGCAACCTTGGTATACTGGAGCGGAAAATATAGCAGCGGAGCCGACCTGGAGCCAAGCGCCTATCGGACTTTCATTTGGCTCGTTAGGATGCGTCACTCAGCTATTTTGCCGAGTTTTCGAGGGTTGCGGCCGACGATGATCGTTCAATTGACGCGCACGCTATCGACCCAACGGAGCGCAATGAAGCATTCACCTTCGACGCATGTCATGCCCACTGGCCGGATACTGAATTGCGTGAGGTGGCTCGTTCTCCTGATCGTCATGCTGTCACTGGCTGCATGTAGCCGGCGGCCATCGACGCGTCCGGCCCCTCGGGTGACGCCGTCGTCCGAGGGGCAGCCTGCGCCTGTGGTCAAAAAGGAGGCTGTGGTGGCGGCTACTAGGCTCGATCGGCATCCGTCTTCTGTGCTTTGGTCAGATGACCTGCACGCCAAGGTTGCTGCGGAAAAAGCGAAACTCACCTCGAAATACCGCCCGCGGACACGACATTTTGACGGCAAGGAGCACAAGTCCAGCGGTCGGCACGCTGACCCTGTCGCGCCTGCGGGGGCGAAGCCGAACTTCACCAATCGTCTGTTGCTTGAAGCGAGCCCTTACCTGCGCCAACACGCCCACAATCCGGTCGATTGGCGGCCATGGGGCCCGGCAGCCTTCGCTGAGGCACGCAAGCTGGGCAGGCCCATCTTCCTGAGCATCGGCTACGCGACCTGCCACTGGTGCCACGTGATGGAGCACGAGAGTTTTGAGGATTTGGAGATCGCAGCGCTGCTCAACAGCCGGTACGTGCCGATCAAGGTCGATCGGGAAGAGCGCCCGGATGTGGATGCCATCTATATGGCGGCGGTTCACGCGCTTCATGGCCGCGGTGGATGGCCGATGAGCGTCTGGATTGCGCCGGGCAAAGGTGGGGCAGGGCGTGAGCTCTTGGGCGTGCCCTACTTTGCGGGCACCTACTTCCCGCCGCGGGCAGGATCGCGCGGTAGTCGCCAGGGTTTTCAAGGGCTACTTCTCGAGTTGTCCGATCGTCATGCGCGTTCTCCCGACAAGGTCGTGGCGAAGGGCGAAATCGTCGCACGGCGGATTCGGGCCAATCTCTCAGCTCGTCACGGCGGCGGGACCGTTGGGCCGCAGGTCGTCGATCGCCTCGTGGCTCAGGTCGCAGCCGGGTTCGATGGGGTCCATGGCGGGCGACGTGGACGGCCGAAATTTCCGTCCAACACGCCCTACGGCATGCTGCTGCGACACTACTTGCGAACCGGCAACAACCCGAGTTTGCACATGGCGAGTCACACGCTCAAACAGATGGCGCGCGGCGGGATTTATGACCACGTCGCCGGTGGGTTTTCCCGCTACAGCACCGACACCCGTTGGCTCGTGCCGCATTTTGAGAAGATGCTCTACGACCAAGCGCTCATCATGCGTGGGCTCGTCGAGGCCCACGTCGCCTCGCCTGATCCCGAGTTGGTGCGGACGATCAGCGAGACCGCGCTGTATGTGATGCGGGATATGCGACATCCGGGCGGTGCATTTTACTCAGCGACCGACGCGGACAGTGAGGGAGAGGAGGGGCTGTATTTTCTGTGGACGCCAGCCCAGCTCAAGACCGTCTTAGGGGACGCCGACGGAAAGCTGATCGCCAGCGTCTATGGCGTAACTCCGGGCGGAAACTTCGAAGGCCGCTCGATTTTGAACCTCAGTCGCAGCCTTGAATCTGAGGCGAGGTCCCGCAAACAACCGCTGCCGGCCTTCACCCACCGCATCCGCAAGGCGCTGGACAAACTCGATGTGGTTCGTCGCAAGCGCATCCCGCCGCTGCTCGATGACAAGATCATCACCGCTTGGAATGGGCTCATGGTCGGCTCACTGGCCCACGCCGGTTTTTATCTCGGTGAGCCGACATGGATTGGCGCTGCGGCGGAAGCGGCATCTTGGCTGCTCGATCACATGAAGTCGGCTGATGGACGGTTGTTCCGGATCGCGCGTGGATCAGGGAAAGCCCGGATCGACGGGGTTTTGGACGACTACGCCTACTTCATCTCGGGTCTGCTCGATCTGTACGAAGCGACTGGCAAGGCCCGCTGGCTGAGCGCTGCGCTGTCGCTCCAAAAGACGCAGGATCGCTACTTTCTCGACGCGCGCCACGGCGCCTACTTTGCGACGGCCCAGAGCGCCGCGCCGCTATTGGCACGGGAAAAACCGGACTACGACGGCGCACGGCCGAGTGGCAACTCCATCGCGGCGATGAACCTTGTCCGCCTTGGCGCGCTGACGGGTGATCGCGCCTGGACGACACGGGCGCGCATGACCATCACTGCATTTGCCGGGCGCCTGCAACGCGCGCCGCGAGCCATGAGCGAAGCCCTGATGGCGGTTGAGGCGCTCGGCTGGCCCATGCGCGAGGTCGTGTTGGTGCGGCCCAAAGGCGGGGACTTGGGGCCGATGCGCCGTATTCTTCGCACGACTTGGCAGCCCCATCGTGTGCTGATCACGATGGAGGAGGGCAGTGCTGAGTTGGCGGAACTGGCGAAACTCACTCCGCTGGTGCGCGCCAAGGTCGCACGGGGCGGAAAAGTCACGGCTTACGTGTGCGTCGAAGGATCATGCAAGCTGCCCACCACCGATCCCGGCGTGCTCAAGAAGCAACTCTTGGAGCCAATGGACCCCCGGTAGTCGGGATCGCAGCGACGGCCCCTTTCTTGCGCGGTCTACTTAGCGACTTTCGCGCGTGCGTCTTCGTCCCGACGCTCGTTGTGGAGCCGATCAGCCTTGTCCTGCATAGAGGCAAGCTTTCGGTATAACTGGCTAAAGTGTGGGTTCTCAATGAACTTCAACAGGTGATTCCGCCCCCGAAATTCCGAGGTCGTCGCGGTGTCGATGATCTCTTTGAGAATGCGAATTTCGTTGCGAGTGAAGGAGTTACTCACCCGGATGACGGACTGCTTGGTCATGCTGCGCTCACTGTAGTTCAAAAGATTGGGACGGCCATGCAATGGTCGCAGCGCAAGTCAGGCGCGCCATTCAAGCGAGCATGGATCAAAGTAAGGGCGCTTGCCAAGTGAGCAGTCAAACGTGCCGTCATGCCGCGCGTTGTCACACTTTCGCAGCCTCTGTAGCCTCGCAGCGATCGACGCTGACTCACGTTCGCACGGATTCTTGAGCCACTGTCGGTGAGGATGCCGCAAGAGTTTGGAGTCCATTTCGATGTTGGTCGATCTACGCAGCGACACAGTCACCCGCCCCAGCGCCGCAATGCGACAGGCCATGGCCACCGCAGACGTCGGCGACGATGGGTTTCGTGATGACCCGACGCTCATTCGGCTAGAGACAACAGTGGCGGCGCTGCTGGGGAAGGAGGCCGCCCTATTTGTGCCGTCGGGCACCATGGCCAACCAGATCGCGATTCGTTTGCAGACGCAGCCAGGCGATGAAGTCCTCTGTCACCAAGCGAGTCACATCTTTGACCATGAATGCGGCGGCGCGGCGGCGATCAGCGGTGTCACCCTGCGACCACTCGACAGCGCAGACGGGACCCTGCCGCCGGCCAGTGTGCGGCGTCACCTGCACGTCGGGGAAGATGGCAGGACGGCGCCGACAACCCTCCTGTGCCTCGAAAATACCCACAATGACCGCGGCGGCCGCGTTCTGCCTCCCGGCCATGGCGACGAACTTGCGGCCTTGGTTCGACCAGCGGGCGTGTCCTTGCACCTCGACGGCGCCCGGCTCTTCAACGCACAGGTGGCCTCAGACATACCGGTTTCCACCCTCGCAGCCCCCTTCAACACCGTCAGCGTTTGCATGAGCAAGGGGTTGGGCGCACCGGTTGGAAGCCTGTTGGTGGGAGCTCGTGAGCACTGCGAACGCGGTCGGCGGATCAGGCGCTATCTCGGCGGTTTGATGCGGCAGGCCGGCGTTTTGGCTGCAGCCGCGCTACACGGACTCGAGCACAACATCGCTCGTCTGGCCCACGACCACGAGCGCGCGGCCCTACTCGGTCGCAGCTTGGCGGCGATGCCCCATGTCACCGTCGTGACGCCACAGACCAACCTCGTCTATTTCGCCCTTCAGTCCAGTCATCCCCTGCGTCAAACTGGCGCCGCGACGGAACTTACGGCTGATCTCGCAGCCAACGGTGTCCGTATTACCGGAGATGGCATACAGTTTCGGGCGGTCACTCATCTCGACGTCGACGACGCTGGTTTACAGCACGCGATTGCGGTGATCGCCCGCACGCTCAATCCTGCGATCCAGATCGCAGTGCCAGAACCCTCAGGAGCATCCCATGGAGTTTGAACTCAACGGCAAGTCCGTCACTTGGACAGGCGACGAGAAGTCACTGCTCGTCGACGCGCTCCGGGACGATTTCGATCTGCGGTCCATCAAGGTGGGGTGCTCGCCACAGGCCGGTTGTGGCACCTGTTTGGTCGAGGTCGATGGTCGACCGCAGCTGTCGTGCGCGTTCAAAATGCGCCGAGTTGAGGGCTCCTCGGTACGCACGCTTGAAGGGATGAGCGCGGAGATCACGGATACCCTGTCGGCCTCCTTCGCCGAACATGGCGGCGCGCAGTGCGGATTTTGCACGCCCGGCATCGCCATGCGTGCGGCGCTAATGCTCGAAGAGGATCCGGCGGTGGAGCGTGATGCCGTCAGTCGCAACCTCAAACAACACCTGTGTCGCTGCACCGGCTACACCAAAATCTTGGACGCCGTCGAAGGTGCCGGCAAGCGCCTGCGCGGTCTCGAAGACAAGGGCAACGCCGACGGAAATGGCCGGGTCGGCGGCAGCCTGGAAAAGCTCGATGCCCGGCAGCTGACCCTCGGCAAGCGCCCTTTCGTGGCCGACCTGCGTGCAGCCGAAATCGGGCTAGAAGGCCTACTTCACGGGGCTTTGGTGCTCAGCGAGCATGCCCGAGCCGAAGTGCAGGCCATCGATACGACGGCGGCAGCAGCGGCTCCTGGCGTGGTGAGAGTCCTGACCGCAGCGGACATCCCTGGCGAGCAATATGTCGGGCTGATCGTCAATGACTGGCCTGTGATGGTGGCAGTCGGCGAGCTCACCCGCTACGTCGGCGATGTGTTGGCAGTGGTGGTCGCCGATTCGGTGCAAAACGCCAGAGCCGCCACGGAGCTGGTCCAGATTCAGTACGACGTGCAAAAACCAGTCATCGATCCCGAAGCGGCCATATTGCCGAACTCGCCGCTGGTCCACGCTTCGGGCAATCTGCTCTCGACGGTGACCCTGCGCCGCGGTGACGCCGACGCTGCCTTGGCCAAGTGCGCCCACGTGGTCGAGCACACCTTCGACACCCAGCGCATCGAGCATGCCTACCTGGAGCCAGAGTGCTGCATCGCTGCGCCGAAAAAGGGCGGCGTGCGCCTCTGGTCGCAGAGCCAGGGTGTGTACAAAGACCGCGCCCAAGTGAGCCGCATGCTCGGCCTGCCGGAGGAGTCTGTGCAGGTCACGCTGGTGCCAAACGGCGGCGGTTTCGGCGGCAAAGAGGACATGAGCGTCCAAGGGCAAACCGCGCTTGCGGCCTACATTCTTCAGCGTCCGGTGCGTATCGAGCTGACCCGCGATGAGTCGATTCGGCTCAGCCCCAAGCGTCACCCCATCAAGATGCACTACATCGTCGGCTGTGATGCAGAAGGCATGCTGCAGGTGGTTTGGGCGCGCATGATTGGCGACACCGGCGCCTATGCCTCCGTCGGAATGAAAGTGCTGGAGCGTGCCGCCGGTCACAGCACGGGCGCCTATTCGGTGCCCAACGTCGATGTGGAAGCGCTGACGGTCTACACCAACAACCTGCCGTGTGGTGCGTTCCGTGGATTCGGCGCCAACCAGGCCAATTTCGGGATGGAGACGTGTGTCGACATGCTGGCCGAGGCCGGCGGCTTCGATCGCTGGCAGATGCGCTGGGACAACGCCCTGCGTCGTGGTTCGACGACGGCGACCGGGCAGGTGCTGGGCGGCGGCGTTGGTGTACGCGCTTGTTTGGAGGCCATTGAGCCGCACTTCCGTAATGCGAAGTTCGCTGGCATCGCCGCGGGCCTGAAAAATACCGGCGTCGGCAACGGCAAGGCCGATGAGGGCAGGGCCAAGATCGTCGTCGTATCACCCACCCACATCGAGGTGCACCACGGCTGGACGGATATGGGTCAAGGCGCTGACACCATGGCGGTGCAGTTCTTCTGCAACGAGACCGGTTTGCCGCCCGAAGTCGTCAAGGTCGTGGTCGACACAGACCATCAGGTGATCTGCGGGATGACGACAGCTTCGCGGGCCACTTCGCTCATCGGCAACGCGGTGATCGAGACCTGCAAGCCCTTCAACGCCGATCGCGCTGAAGTGGGCTTGGAAGGCATGGTCGGTCGCGTGTACCGCGGCGAGTGGATCTGCGACTGGACGACCAAGATTGGCGCCAATGTCGACGAGGTGAAGACCCACTACAGCTACAGCTATGCCGCGCAGGTCGCGATCGTCGGTGACGACGGTAAGATCGAAAAGGTCGTCGCGGCTCACGACGCGGGCAAGATCGTCAATCCGATGCTGTTTGAAGGCCAGATTGAGGGCTCCGTGCACATGGGGCTCGGCTACGCCTTACAGGAAGATATGCCTTGCGATGATGAGGGCTGGCCCGTCAGCACGCGCATCAAAGATTGCGGCGTTCTATTGGCCCACGAGACCCCCGAAATCGAGGTGATTGGCGTAGAAGTGGCCGATCCCATCGGGCCGCATGGTGCCAAAGGTGTCGGCGAGATCGGCCTCGTGCCGACGGCGCCCGCGGTTGGCAACGCGTTGTGGGCGTTCGACGGTGAGCGCCGATTGAAGCTGCCATTTTATCCCATCAAACGTCGCAGCCGTCGCAAGCGCGCTAAGCGCTAAGCGGTTGAGTTTTCGGGGCGTGGCGCCGCCACTGGGCTTTGCGCTGCCTCCCGCACCGGAGTGCTAGGCCATGGTGAAGCCCCATGACGACCCCGCAGCTGAGGTGCCAATTGGACAGGACATCACGCTTACGGGCGTGGTCGCTCAGGTGACAGGTACAGGTGTCAGAGAGCCCGGTACCGATGGCGCGGCGTTAGATGATGCCGCCGAGATGAAGACGGCCGAGTACAAAGCGGTCGCCTCTGCCGGTCCCCGTACCGACGACACGCGTGTCGATGACCGCACTGCCTCCGTTCCTGCCTTGCCTGCCATGGCCGGTGAGCCTGAGCCGGAATCGGTTGTCAGCACGCCCAGACGCCGGCCTCATACAGACTCTGGGATGCACGTTGCCACTCCGCCGGCGCAGGCGGCGCTCCAGATGATCCGACCCTTGGTGGCCTGGTCGCCGGCGGATAGGTTGCTCGCCGCCAAACTGCACCACGACATCATCGCCCCCCACACCGAGGCCCTAGCGCGGGATTTCTTCGACAACATGGCTAAGCACCCCGCCGTGCGCATGTTTGTCGGTGCGGGGCCTGCGCGCGCACGCATGGCGTCCATGTTGCGGGCGCACCTCGACACGTTTGCGAAGTCACCCCTCAGTGATCCCTGGGTGTTGGCGCGGATTCGAATCGGTCACGCCCATGCCCGGGTGGGCCTGCCGATCGCCGCGTATCTCGCCAGCATTCACGCGCTGGAGGCCCTGATCGAGCCGAAGTTTCCGCCTCATCTCGCCGCACGGCGCACGGAGGGCCGTAAACTTCGCGAACTGTTGCGGCGGCTCTTGGTCATTGAAGCCGCCTTAGTCACGCAGGCCCATCACTCCGCTCAGGTCGATGCGCTCAATGATGCGATGCGGCAGCAGGCCCGGGCAGGTTTCGCCCGCCAATACGGCACACAGGTCGACCCGGTCACGTTGCTAGCTCGGCCGCAGCACTTGCGTACTCAGCTAGCTGCAGCCCTGCAGCGTCCCGTTCGAAAGGGGCGTGGCTGTGCGTTGATGGTCCTGGAGTTGGTGGGTCTGCAGGAGGCGGCGTGGCATCGCGGCTACGCCTACCGCGACGGGATCCTTGCCGAAACAGGGGCCCGCCTGCGCGCCACATTACGCGGCGCTGATGTAGCTGGAATCGAGCCCGACGGCCGTATTTTCGCGCTGCTTACCCAGCTTAAAACCAAGGAAGTGCCCATCGTCGCCCGCCGGATTCGCACCGCGATCGAGGAGAGCGCGTATGCCATCGGAGGCCATAGTTATCGTCAGGAGCTGCGAATCGGCGTCGCCCTTCCAGCGCCACAAGACGCAGCTAGTCCGACGAATTCCCTGATTGAGCGAGCGTTGGCAGACCTCACCATGGCCTGAGGGCTTGCAACGACGGTAGCTTAGGGCAGCATGCTTGTTCCCTTGGGGCGTCCTCTGGCCCAGCGTGCGTCTTCGCCTCCCACGCACCCCTTCACAATGACCTGAGATGATTGAGAGCTTTATGAGCGCAGACTTGCATATTGACGGCCTCCGCCTCCTCGCCAAGATCGAACAACTCGGCGCCATCGGCGCGCTACCCGGTGGAGGCGTCAGTCGCCTGGCATTTACGAAAGAAGACGGCCTCGGGCGCGCGCAAGTGCGAGAGTGGATGACGGAACTCGGGCTTGCCGTGCGTATGGATGCGCTCGGCAACGTCATCGGGCGGCGCGCTGGCGAGGCCGATCACCTGCCAGCGGTCATGACGGGCTCCCACATCGACACGGTCGCGACCGGCGGCAAATACGACGGCAACCTCGGGGTTCTAGCTGGTCTGGAGGTCATTGAAACCCTCAACGACCGCGGTATCACCACCCTGCGCCCGCTTGAAGTCGGATTCTTCAGCAACGAGGAGGGCAGTCGTTTCGCGCCGGATATGATGGGCGCGCTGGTCTACATGGGCGACATGTCTCTCGCTGATGCGTGCGCCAGTGTCGACAACGACGGTGTCAGCGTTGGCGAGGCCCTGGCGTCCATCGACCAAGTTGGCGATGCCCAGATCCCCGGTCCCACGCCCCACGCATTCGTTGAGCTCCATATCGAGCAAGGGCCGATTCTGGATAAGGAACGCCTCGATATCGGCGCCGTCACCGCGGTGCAGGGCATCTCTTGGCAGCGCTTTACCTTCTACGGCGTCAGCAACCACGCCGGCACCTGCCCGATGTCCATGCGCCATGACGCTGGATATGTCGCCGCCGAGGTGACGCGCAAAGTGCGGCAGATGACCCGGCATTCTCCCGATTCCGTGGGAACGGTTGGCGTGATCAACATGCATCCGAACCTAGTCAACGTGGTGCCGAATCGCGTGGAGATGACCGTCGATCTGCGTCATGTCGACGAGGCCGAGTTGGTGGAGGCAGAGGCGGTCCTGCTGGCCTTTGTCGCGGCCACTTGTGAGGCAGAAGGGGTGACCTTTCGGACGGATCGGCTGGCGCGATTCCAGCCCCATACGTTTTCGCCCGCAGTCACAGGTCTCATCGCCGAACATGCGGCCGAACTGGGGCTGAGTCATCGCCTCATGTCGAGCGGAGCGGGCCACGACGCCCAGATCATCGGCAGAAAGTGCCCCGCAGGGATGATCTTCGTTCCGAGCGTCGACGGCATCAGCCACAACATCAAAGAGCATACAGAGCCCCATCACCTCATCGCTGGCGCCGATGTGCTGCTGCGCACGATGGTGAGTTTGGCCAATCAGCCAGCGGGCGGCACCCAGGCGGGAGATTTATGAGCGAGAACAGGCCAACTAAGGGCATGGTGCGCTGCGCGATGACGGAAACGGTCAACGCCTATGACAAGATGCCAGCGCGCGTCAAAGACTTGTCGGAGCTCGTGCCGCACCTCGAAGATCTGCGAGCGGCAAACGTCGCACACAACATCGACCTGATTCGTCAGGCGGCGGCGCGCGGTGTGCAAGTTGTCGGTCTTGGCGAGTTTTGCACGACGCCCTACTTCGCCATGAGTCGCCATCCCATGTGGCTGTCGCTTGCAGAAGATCCCCTCAACGGGCCGAGCATCACCGCGTTTTCGGAAGTGGCTGCAGAGCTGGAAGTTGTCATTGTGGCGCCGATCTACGAGCGCTGCCGGCAGGATGGTCGCCTGTTCAACACCGCCGTGGTCATCGACGCCGACGGCATGGTGCTCGGCGGCTACCGCAAGACCCACGTTCCCGACGGCAGCAATGAAAAGGGCAGCTTTCACGAACGCTTCTACTACGAGGGTCCAGACGGCCCGGCGCCGGTTCAAGTTCCGGGCGCAAATATCTCCAATAACCTCATGTTTCCGGTCTTTCGGACGCGTTGGCTGCCGATCGGCGTGAGCATTTGCTACGACCGACACTTCGGTGGCGTGCACCGTTCATTGGCCGAAAATGGCGCCCATTTGATCTTCGCGCCAGCGGTGACCTTCGGTGAGCAATCGGAGCGCATGTGGGAGCTGGAATTTCCGGTCGACGCCGCTCGCTATCGGGTCTGGATCGCCGGCTCGAACCGTCTTGGAGCGGAAGCGCCGTGGGGCCAACACTTCTACGGTCGTAGCTACGTCGCAGCGCCTGATGGGCGGCCAGAGGTCGATCGCAGCACCGACAAGCTCGTGATCTTTGACGTGCCGGCCCGGGTCGATCGATACAACGACCCAAGTGGATGGCGACTTGTGGAAGATCGGCGGGATGACCTCTACGGCGCCCGCACCCGCAAGACACGCCGCACCGACTGATATTGTCGCAGCAGCCCCATGCTTTCAGACCAAGGAAACGCCATGCAGCACCCCTTTGCCAACTTCAGCTTCCGGGGGCCGATGACGTTCACGTTGGCCATTGCTCTGACCGCGGTGACGGCGGGAGCGGCTCATGGAAAGGGCGCCCAAACCGCACGAACCCACAAGATTGTTGCCGCCGACTACTTCGGGCTCGCCCATGTCGCGCAGGTCGCGCCATCACCTGATGGGGCCATGGTCGCCTGGGCGGAGCTGCGTTGGAAAAAGGGCAATAAGCGCCGGAATATCGATCTGTGGGTGGTCAACTCTCGTACCCAGAAGACCCGTCGACTGACGTTCGACTCGGCGCCCGATCTGCATCCGCAGTGGAGCGCGGACGGCAAGTGGCTCTACTTCGCATCCAATCGAAAGCGTGCCAAATCCAAGGCGCCCTACGATGGCAAGCGCCAGGTGTTTCGCATTCGTCCCGACGGCACCGGTCTCATGGCGGTGACGCGCGTCGCTGGCGGCATCGAGTCGTATCACCTCACAGGTGACAGCGCGGCCTTGGTCTACACGACCGGCAAAAAGCACGTCTCGAAAGGCGTCCACAAGGGGCTGCGGAGCAAGTACGGCAAGCTGAATTACGGCCGCGGGGTCAGTAAACTCAGTCATATTTGGCGACTCGACCTCGCCACATGGCGCACCAAGCGACTGACCAAGAAGGCCGATCGTTTCATCCGCAGCTTCGACGTTTCCGCCGACCAGACCCGCGTTGTGGCGATCACCGTGCCCACCCGCAAGCTCATCGACAACGAGGGTTGGTCGAAGGTTGAGATCTTCGATTTGGCGAGCCAAAAGTGGACCGCGCTACAGGACGACCTGTGGCGGAAAAAGGCGCCGTCGCCCTTTGGCTGGCTGACGAGTCCGGTGTTCGCGCCAGATGGCAAAAAGCTCGCATTTCGCGTCGATTTCGATGGTTACCCCGGTGAGCTCATCGTCGTGGAGGTCAATGGCACGACCCAGGGCAAGACCTGGAAGATGAAGCGCGGCGGCGAGATCACACTCAGCGGGCACGCGGCCTGGAAACCCGGCGCGACGGGCGGCGATAGCGAGCTCTGCGTCAAAGCTATCCGCAACGCTCGGCACGGTGTGTATTGCTGGGAGGATGTCGCGGGTGGCAAGCACGGCGATCAGCGCATCGTCACCGCGGCGGCCAGTGGCAACGTCTCCGCTTGGGCGATGAGCAAAGACGGTGACAACGTGGCAATGGCGATGAGCGATGTGACCCATCCGCCGGACGTCTTTGTCTGCGACCAGGACGGGAGCAAGCACTACAAACGACTGACTCGGGTCAACCCGCAGGTCGATACCTGGAAGCTTCCGCAGATTTCGACCGTGCGTTGGAAGAGCGCCGATGGCACCCAGGTCGAAGGCATTTTGGAGTTGCCGCCGGGCTACAAGAAGGCCAGTGGGCCGCTGCCGCTGGTCGTTGAGATTCACGGTGGTCCGACCTCCGCGACCGCCCTGGAGCTGCGCTTTTGGATCTACGGGCGGACGCTGTTCGCGAGTCGCGGCTGGGCGCTGTTGAGTCCGAATTATCGCGGCTCCACCGGCTATGGCGACAAGTTCCTGACCGATCTCATCGGCCACAAGAACGACCGTGATGTCGCCGATATTATGGCCGGTGTCGACGCGCTCATCAAACGGGGTATCGCCAAGGCCGACCAGCTCGCAGTGATGGGTTGGAGCAACGGCGGCTACCTGACGAACTGCCTCATCACTGTGACGAACCGCTTCAAAGCTGCCTCGAGCGGCGCAGGCGTCTTCGACACCGCCATGCAGTGGATGATTGAGGACACGCCAGGTCACGTCATCAACTACAATAAGGGACAGCCCTGGACGCGCTCTGCCGCCATGAGCAAGAGCTCGCCGCTGTACAACGTGCACAAGGTCAAGACGCCGACGCTGATCCATGTGGGCGAGCACGATCCACGGGTGCCGCCGCAGCACAGTCGCGGGCTGTTTCGCGCCTTGGATCAGTACCTCAAGGTGCCGACAGAGCTCATCGTCTATCCGGGCGAGGGCCACGGTCTGACCACCTACACGCACCGCGAAGCAAAGATGGCCTGGGACATCGCCTGGTTTGACCGCTGGGTCCTCGGCAAGGGCAAAAAGAACAAGCCCAAAGCCAGCGCAAAGCCCGTAAAATCGGGGGCGAAATCGAAATAGGACTCATGTAGTCTTGCGGCTCCCACCTTGTCACAGCGCTCGGAGCCCACGATGTATCCTTGGCCCCAGACCCCTATCGATCTGCAACGGGCGCGCGATCCCGGCGAACTCAGCGCCGAGAAAATCATGCTCTTCGGTGCGATTCCCGCGTGCATTGTCCTCGCGATTTACGTGGTCGTGAGTTTCGGCATGTTGCTGGTACTCGCGGGCATGTTCGCCGCGTTCTACTTCGCAATTGAATGGATGATGCTGTCCTACTTCCGCGGCCACGGGGTCTTGGTTGGCCCGGAGCAGTACCCCGAACTCGACGCCATGACAGAGAACTTCTCGCGGCGTCTCGGCGTGCCCAGGCCCGAGGTCTACGTGGTTCAGCAGAGCCTGTGGAACGCCTTTGCGGCAAAGGCCGTTGGCTCACGGATCATCGTTTTGTATAGCGGCGCAGTCGACGCGCTCCTGCTCGGCGGGTCGCCTGAAGATCTCGGATTCTTGGTCGGTCATGAGATGGGCCATCACGCCTGCGGTCACCTCGACTGGAAGTACCGATTGGTTCGCCTTGGCGCCTGGATTCCCTTTCTCGGTCAGTACCACCGCCGCTCCATGGAGCTGTCATGTGATCGCATCGCCTTGGCGTGTGTCGGTCAGACCAACATCGCCGTGCGCGGCCTGTTGAGTATGACCGTGGGCATCACCATGATGGCGCGCACCAACCTAGCCGCCGTCCAGGAGCAATGGCGTAGCGCGCGGCGGCAGATTGGGGTGACGATCCTGACGTTCTATTCGATGTATCCGCCCCATCTCCAGCGGATGGAGTCTGTGCTCGCAGCAGCCGAGCAATGGGGATTTGCCCCGCCGAATTTCGCCGCTCCTAGTGGAGGTGCGATACCAGCTGTAGGCCAGACGATCGCGCCGCCTCCCCAGGCCGCCGCGCTCAGTGCACCGGTGCCGCCGCCTCCGCCGGCTCAGCCCACCATCGCGCCGCCGCCGAGTGCGACCGTCGCTTCCGACGTCAGTCAGCAAGAGCTCTCCCCGCGGGGCTGAGCGCTGGTGCCTGCTGGAGTAGGGTTTGCTTCAGAATCACCAGTTGATTGCCTCTGCCCGCTCACCTCCCATGGGCAGCACGTGGGCATTTTGTGGCCCCATCATTTCCTAACATTCAAGCGAAGTTGACGCCGTATTTCCAGGGTGCTATGGCGGTCACTCTCCAAGACGCGGAAGTTTTCCGCACTTTTGATGGATCGAATCTCGGACGCGTGCGTCGTACTGACCCAGGGCCCAATTGTTGGGCTGGGTGGCGGCCTCGCTCCGTGGAAGGATTACGAACATGAGCACAGCATCGACGATGTTTGCAGCATGGGATGTTCGCCGCAGCGCCTCTTCCAGAGGCCTTGTGGTCGCCCTCCTCCTCGCCCTCGGCCTTGGCGCTGCTTGCAGCCCAACCAATCAATGGCGGGACCAGACCTTAGCGCTAAAAGCCCAGGGATACGCCTTCAAAGGCACCAAACTTCGCAAAGTCGCGTGGTCGGGCTCGGGTGTGTGGATCGACGAGCACACCATGGTGACCAATGCCCACGTCGCCACACGGGCCCTGCGTCTGCGCGGCACCGATGACCGTGGCCAGCGCTATCGGTTCACCAAGGTCCTCGCCATCGATGGCGCCAATGACATCGCTGTCCTGCACGCACGGCGGGGCAACGAGGACGTCTCGACGGAACTCGTCGACGAGCGCCCGGAAGATCCCAAAGACCTGCGCGGCACCAAGGTGCTGGCCATCGGTAACACCGGCGGGCAGGGCTTGTCGGTCTACAACGGCCAAGTGACCAACTACCTCAGGCGTGGTCGCTACGAGAACATCGTACACAGCGCCGACATCTCCTCGGGCAGCTCCGGTGGTCCCCTGTGGGACGACAGCGGCCGCCTCCTCGGCATCAACAAGAGCATCAACCTGCGCTTGCGGCAGTCGTTCGCGACGCCCGCCTGGGTGGTCAAGCGCGTGCTGCGCAAGGGTCGGCGCAACGACGGGGCCAGCCTGAAAGAGGCCTTCTCGCCGCGGAAACTGCCCATGGCGTTTTCGGTCAAGCGCCGCTTTTGCCTCAATCCTGGGCAGAAAATCGTCGCCCCCATCGCCGTCGTCGGAACGGCCGATATCGTCGCCGCGGTGAAGTTCAAAACGGCGGGTACGCCCCTGTTTTTCGGGCTCGTGCGCGGTCGCAGCATCATGAGCAAGGGACTTCTCACGAAGAACCTCTTCGCCGCCTGGGGCACTCCGGGGCCAGGCGTCTACAAGGTCGTACTGGTCAACCCAAAGAAGATGACGAAGCAAGCGTGCGGCATCGTCGGGCTCGGCCGGGTCGCTTGGGAAAAGCGACTGAAATAAGTCCACTTGCGCAACTGGAGCCGTTGGCAACTGGCACACATTGACAACGCGCGCTCCAACCGCCGCACCGTCGGCAGCATGTGACTGAAGGAGAAATCGATGAAGAACCTCGCTACACGCAAACTAGGTCGCGGATTTATCGCGGCCGTGATGATGACCTGCCTGGCATTTGCCGGCCCCGCGCTGGCCCGCAAGCCAGCCAAGAAAAAGAAGAAGAGCAAGCCAGCTGCGACCAAGAAGGCGGAGGCCAAGCCCGCCAAGCCTGTGGAGGTCAAGCCCGCCGAGACCAAGCCGGCAGCTGTTCCAGTGACAGCGGAGTCCATCAAAGCTCCGGGCGACGCGGACATTTTGGAGGCGGAGACCGTCGCCGTGCAGCCAGTTCTGGGTGTGGGCGCTGGTGCCAACGTGGCTTGGTACGACATCGCCAACTACGCCAAGCTCGCCAAGGTCGACAAGGCGTCTGCCAAAGAGGTGGCAAGCCTCGCTATCGCCGTCCCCAAAGCTGTGGACAAGGGGTTTGGTTTCGCTGGTGCATCTGGCGCCAAAGACATTCGCGTCTTGCAGTTCTCCATCGCCCTCGGCGCCCTTCCGGCGCTGCTCCGCGCTGGTGCTGGCAAGTCGGCCAAGAAATATGCAGGCATGCTCAAGGCCAACAAGGGTGCGCTCGCCGTGCTGAGTCCCGCTTCGCGGTCAGCCGCTGAGTTGATGATTACCTCGGCGGCATCCGGTCGGAACCTCGCCAAGCTCAATAAGTTCTTCCTGGCTGAGGCGCTGAAAGCCGGCGTTCGTGGCGTATCTGCGGGACCGCAGCGCGCGCACGGCTACTACATTGCCGGTGTCTGGGCGGGCGGCGCGCTGCTCTACGGCATGCTCGGCGGCAACAACACCTACGCCGACATGGCTGAGCCCATCGCCATCATGCTCGACAAGGACGCGAGCTTCGGAGGCTCGGATCGCGCGCTGGCGACCCGCCTTCGCACCATCGCCAAGCAGCTCAGAGCGAAGAAGCCTGATGTGCGCGCTATCAAGAGCGAGCTCGCCGCGATGATGAAGGTCAGCGCGGACCAGAAATAGGTGAGGGCGGGTCCTGCCTCACTCGTTGGCTTCTGTGCCCGGGTGCTGCTGTTGGTGCTGGTGACTTCGGCGTCGCCGCTAGGTTTTGTCTACGGGCAGCCGACCAAGGCGGCAAGTCCTCCCAAGAAGTCGCCACCCTCGCCTGCCACCCAAGCGCTTTGTGGTCACTTCACCCAACGCAACGATCTGTCCTTGTGTCGAATTGCCTGCCCGCGTTGGCCAGCGACTCGCCACTGTCTCCTAGCGCGCCGTTTCGGCGACCTCGGCATGGCGGTCTTGATTCACGCGATCAAGCACAAGCGCCCCGTCCTTCAAGTGGCCAAGGAAGGCAAGATGCCGGCGGCGGACGGGCGCGCCCTGATGCTGTGGGCGGATGTTGCCGGCTTCAGATCGGTGGCTTGGGTGAAGCCGCCGCCGCTCGACAAGACTGGAAAGAAGGACGTTCAGCGCGCTCTGAGCTTGCGAAAGGACGCGGTCGTCGCCCACCGAAAGCACGATGCGACGACGACGTTGCGGTTGTTGCGCCAGGCGCACGCCCTGTTCATGCGACGACTCGGCCCCAACCACCCGCGCACCTTTGAGACAGCTGGCCAGGTCGCTTACACCCTGATTCGGCTTCGAAACTTCGATGCCGCAGACAAAGTACTGAAGCAGCTTCTCATTCGGCAGAAGGTTGCCTATGGCCCGGGTCATCCAAACACGGCCGACGCGAGGCAGCTGCTCGGTCAGATTGCCTTCGAACGACAGCAGTATGACAAGGCTCGGACCCACTACTTGGCGGCCATGAAGGTCGCTGTGTCGGTATGGGGCACCTCGCACCCAAAGGTCCGGGTGCTCTGGAATAATCTTGCCGGAACGCTAAATGAGTTGGGCGATGACGCGGGCTACGAGCGCGCCTACCGTCGTAGCTTAGCCATCGCTCAAACCATCTTCGGCCCTGACCACAACTATGTTGCGACCGATCTGACCAACCTGGGTGTGCTGCTGATGGAGCGCGCCAAGCACCAAGAAGCTGAGCGTCGGTTGCTCGGTGGCATTCGGATTCGCCAAAAAAATGACGCACCAGCGGCTGACATTGCCGGTAGTTATCACAACCTGGGCGCGCTGAAGCAGTTTGGTGGGGATTTCGCGCAGGCGAAGCGGTACTTGAGCAAAGCCCTTGAATTTTGGGGGCGTGGTCATGATCCAAAGCGGCTCAAACGAGCGAGCACGCTCCTCATTTTGGGTCAGGTGTTGCAGGCGATGGGTGATTTTCAGGGCGCTATGGTCGGATTTCGGCAGTGTCTGGACATTCGACAGGCCGGGCTCCCGCGCGGTCACCCTGACACCGCGCGTGTGCTGATGCAGATGGGCCAACTCATGGATTACATCGCCGCAAAAACACCAGCGGGCCAGGAGCGGACGGACGCGCTAGACAAGGCACGCCAGCTGCTCTCTTCCGCGCACGTGCAGACGCGCAAGGCGCTTGGCGAGGGCCACCCGGACACCATGCGCAGATTGGCTGCCCTTGCGAATCATTTCGTGAGTCGTGGTGAACCGAAGAAGGCGGCGCCGTTGCTAGCGCGGGTCGTCAAGCAGCTCACCGCAAAGCTTGGGCCTGCTCATCCGCAAGTCGGCGCAGTCTGGAATAATCTCGGCGTGGCTCAGGCGGACGCAGGGCAACTCTCGCAGGCGTTGAAGTCCTATCAGAAAGCGGAGAACGTGCTCACCCGGGCGCAGGGGGCCTGGCATCCCGACGTGCAGGCTGTCAGGCTTAATCGGGCGCGCATGCTCCTGGCCTTGGGGCGGGTGCGTGCCGCGACCAAGGTTGCGTCCACTGCATCCGATCAGCTCCTGGACCACATCGCCGCCTCGGCCTCGTCGGCGAGTAGCGACATGGCGCTGTTGCAGCAGGTCTCTCGCGTCAGCGGCCTCTTCAACGTGGCGACGAGCGCCTATGCCCTCGCTCGCAACCCACGCGGCGGATTTGCACACGCGCTGCGTTGGCAGGGCGCGGGGACACGATTCGAGCAACTTTGGCGTCAACTCAAGCGCGCCGAGGCGACGGCCAGCCCTCAAGGACGTCGGACGCTTCAAGCCTACCAGCAGGCGAAGCGGACGCTGTTGAGGCTGCGCGGCGCGGGACCTGCGGGCTCGGCGAAGGACACCATCTCGCGCGATGCGGCTGCGCGGCGGCGTAGTTTGGCCGCCGTTCGCAAGCGGCTAGCGGGCCTGCAGCGTGATATCGCTCGGCATGTCCCAGTGCTTTCGCGACATTCGCAGGCGCTCCGACCGACGGTGAAGGGCGTATGTGCTGCCCTGCGGCGAGACCGGTCATCCCTGGTGGATTTCGTACAGTACGTTCGTCTTCCCACGGGTGAGGCGCGCTATGGTGCGTACGTGGTCGATGGCAAGCGCTGCAAGGTGCGCTGGATCGAGCTGGGAGCGGCTTCAAATGTCGAGGCAGCCGTCGGCGCGTGGCGCTCCGGAATCGATGCTGCCACGCGGTGTTTTGGGCGCCGTAAGGTGCGCTTCTGCAAACGCCCATTTCGGGCGCTCGATCAGGCTGGCAAGCGTCTGCGCAAGCTGATTTGGGACCCACTTGGCGGCGCGCTCGGTGCTGGGAGTCGAACGTGGATCGTACCCTCCGCAGCGCTTGCCTCTGTGGCCTTCGATGCCTTGCCGAGCCGAGAGGGGCGCTACCTCATCGAAGATCGAGTCCTCGGATACCTACCGCACCCCGCGGCAGCGGTGGCGGTGAGGGCTCGGCACCCCCGGTCAGGACAGAGCGCGCTTGTCGTCGGCGACCTGGACTACAACGCTGCCGATTCGCCGAACCGTGCCACGCGAGCTTGGCAGACGTGTACTGCGGCTGGCTGCTCGGTCGCAAAAAGCCCTAAATCACGGCCTATCATCGAATTTTCGGCTACTGTGCGAGGTGCGCCCGTTTGTGGGCGTCTGGCGTCTTGGCGCCCCTTACCGCAAACAGAGGCGTCAACGGTCGCTCGCGCGTTAGCCGGGCGCCTCGGGGGGCGTGTGTGGCTGGCTCCTGGGCGATCTGCTCCGGAGGCTGTGGTCCGAGCGGCGCTCCCTGGTCGACGCTACATTCACCTCGCGACTCACGGGTTCTTCTCCGATCGCAAGACGTGCAGCAAACCTGTGTCCCAGCAACGCATCAACAGGCTGCTCGCGAGTGATGCAACAGCAGCTGGCGCCACGCCCCTCATCGATCCCATGGCGATGAGCGCCGTCGTGCTCTCGGGGGCCAATGGTTTCGGGCGCGCTAGGCACCCAAGGTCTGACGGCGTCTTGAGCGCCCGAGAGGTGGCTCGTCTGGACCTGAATGGCACGGCGCTCGCCGTGTTGTCGGCCTGCGAGACGGGCCTTGGCGTCCAGACCAGCGCAGAGGGCTCACTCGGGTTGAGTCGCGCTTTCTTGGTCGCTGGCGCCGCTCACACCATCGTGTCGTTGTGGCAGGTGCCATCGCGCGAGACCACGGTGCTGTTTGAGCGCTTCTACAAGGAGCTGGCCGCCCAGAAGTCCCACGATGACCCAGTGACTGCGCTGCGTCGCGCCCGCCTTGCGCTGTTGGCGGACCTGCGCGCCCGAAACTTGGCCGCGTCGACCTTTCTTTGGGCGGCTTTTGTACCTTTGTCGAGCGGGCTGTAGCGCTTTCGGTTGGGCCGTGCGTCTGATGTGGGCACAGGGGAGGATTTCATGGGTATCCAGCGACAAAGACACCAGCGCATCTTGGCCAAGCATCGGCTCGCATTGCTCTCGCTGTTTTTCAGCTTCGGCCTCGGAAATTCAGCCCTTGCGGCGGAAAAGCGCTGCAATGGCGCCGCTCCGACCCATATCTGCAAAGCGTTCGAGGCAGCGCCCAAAGCCGACGTAAACGCCAAGACAACCCAGGCCGTCATCGCCGTTTGGAAGAAGCTAGAGGCCCCCTTTGCCGCCCTCACAGGCCGGTCGACGGGCATGACCGTGCTCTCGGACAAGGCACGCTTTCACGGCAAGCCCTTTCCGCCAGCCGCCTACATCTGCCCGGGCGCTCCGCCGGTGGTCTACGTGCCCCACACCCTGGTCGATCGCGTCTTGGTGAC
>JAGSHB010000163.1 GCA_023954815.1 Myxococcales bacterium
AACGGCCAAGACCGACGGCGGCGAAACCCAACTCGATACAGCAACCACGGCGGCGGACACGCAATCGGGTGATGCCGGCGGCACATCGAGCGGTGACGCGACCGCCGCAGATACGACGGGCAACGCAGGCGCAGATGCGACGGGTACAGACGGCCAAGGTGGCGATGCTGCCAGCAGCGGAGATGCAGCTGGCGCAGGAGATGGAGGCGGCATCCCAGAGCCTCAGAGCGGCTGCGCAGACGGTACCCGCGAAGGCTTCCTCGACATGAAAAAATACTCGAAACTCGCTGCCTGCTCTGGCGCTTGGAGCGTTCCAGGCATCCATAAGGTCACGCCGAGTTGCAACAGAGAGGCCGGAAATACGGGCAAAAACGCCAAAGGCACCGGCTGCAACGTCAGCGACCTCTGCGCTGTGGGCTGGCGCGTTTGCTACGGCAAGAAGGACGTGCTCAGCCGCAACTCTCTCGGCTGCAGGGACATCATGGAGGGCACGAAAGAACCGGGCTTTTTCCTGGCGCGCACCTCATCGACTGGCGCGTTCAACTGCTCGCAGGACAGCACCAAATTCGGCGACCCCGGCACCCTCAATGATCTGTTTGGCTGCGGCAATCTCGGCTGCGCCACCGCCCAAGGAAAGTGCACGGGAGACAAGAAATCCTGCGACCCGGCGCTCACCCCATGCGTCGACAAGAGCACCTGCACGCCGCAGGTGTGCTTCCCCCTCAACGTCGCATCACACGACCTCTGCAAGACCCTGCGCCACATGTCTGGCTGCAAGTGCAGCTACACCAACCCGCCGACCAACACCGCGGTGAAGTGCTCGCCATCATCGGGCGGCTGCGGCTGGTGCAAGCCGGTCAACTACTGGGAAAAGAAGCTCGGCAAGACCTTCCCCGAGGCGTGGGACTGCGGTAAATCGGGCAGCAAAGAGGCCGCCAACGTGGTCAAGAAGCACGTCGACCTCGGTGGCGTGCTCTGCTGCCAGATGTAGGGATCCGCTGGGATGTGCCGCGGCGTGTGCTAAGCAGCGAGCAGCGTATCCTCGTCGAGTTCACGGGCGCTCGCACCATCGAAATAGCGCATCAGACCAACGGATTCGTAGGCGGGCATGATGCGTTCGCTGAGTAGGCCAATATCCCTTAGATTCGGCACCAAACGCGAGAACATCCGACTCCGAAACAACTCCAATCCTGGCGCGGCAAGCACACATTCGCGCCACTGCGCTCGGGTCATGCAGTGGGAAAACCACTCGTCGTAGACCTCGTACATCATGAAGCGATTGCGCATGAGCATGCTGACCTCAAACGCCCAGTCCTCCCGCTCGTTGCGCTCCGATTCGCTCAGCTCGCCGGTGATGTGCTGCTGCAGCGCGACCACGCCGTAGTGCACGTGGCGGGCCTCATCCCGGATCACCATCTTCAGCAGCTCCTTGAGCAGCGGCTCGGCGGTGACGTTGTGCAAGGTGCTAAAGGCGCCCAGCGCGAGCCCTTCGACCATGATTTGCATGCCCAGGAACTTCATGTCCCAGCGGCTATCGGTCATCACCGCGTCGATGATGGTGAACAGGTTGTCGTTGACCTGATACAGCCGCCCGAGCTTGCTCTCTAAGTACCGCAGATAGACCTCGACGTGGCGGGCCTCATCCATGACCTGGGTCGCACCGTAGAGCTTACCGTCGAAAAACCGCACCGCTTCCGTCACTTGCGCTGACGCCATCAGGGCGCCCTGCTCCCCGTGTAGAAACTGCGACAGCATCCAGGCGCTCATGCTGTGGATGAAGCGCGTCCGCTCCTTGGGAGACAGCTTTCCGGCGTATTTCTCGGCCAATTCGATGTTGAAGAAGCTCTCTGGCAGCAGCGGCACCTCGGGGTTTTCCGGGTCCACGTCGATGTGCCACGGCAGGTCATCCGCGTCCCACTGGCCCTGTTTTGCACGCTTGTAGAGCATCGCCATCTCGGGGTTATCGTGCGGATAGGTCCAATCGAAGTGCGCGGTGTGACCCGAGTGCATCTGGTTGGGCACCCCCTGCTTGCCGCGCTTGAGCAACAGGCCACGGGCGGCGGACGGACCAAGAGAACGCAGCACCCGCGGGTCTCTGATATGCGCCGCTACCTGGGCCGCTTCGGTGAACTCATCGACAGATTGCCGGACTGGTTTGGGTAACCTCTGAAGTAGTGAGTCGACAATCATGGTGTCCTCCTGGTGGGCGCTCCTGGCGGCGTCACAAGTTGCGCATCATCTCCCGTAATCGGGCTTCGTGGCGCTTGTTCATGAGCTTGTGAATCAGAGGCAGCGCCGTCTCCAACCGCGCGACCACATCACCTGGCGGCAGGTGACGCATACGCTTGGCGATGAGTGCGGTCTCAGCGACGATGAGCCGGTCGATGGCCGCCTCGTACACGGCGAGGTCATCCACAGAGATCTGCAGGCCGGCGTCGATACCCGCCTCGCGGAGCTCACCCACCACCTCAACCAACCACAGGTCGTCAGCCACAATCGCTAGCTTGCCCTCATGCATTCGCGTTCGAACCCGTCGCGTCTCGATGAGGCGATCTAGATCTGTCCGCCCGATCACGCCGCTGCTCACCAGCTCGCGAACCGTTCGAATGGGCGCCGCCGTCTCCGGCGCCTCGTAGCCATCTTTGACCGAGCGCAGGAAATCCATCTGGTCTTCGGTGAAGTCGTCCGCGCCCTCGAGCCCCTCGAAGATCGCCTTGATAGCCCGCAGCGGCAAAAACGCCTCTTTGCGCAGACGCTGCACCAACTCCAACCGCTTGAGATGCTCGGGCCCATAGCGCGCGGTGTTGCGACCGGTCTTATGCCCCGGCGGCAGCAGCCCCTGCTGGATGTAGAAGTGAATCGCGTGACGACCCAGCCCGGAACGCCCAACGAGGTCCCGCATCTTCAAGGTCCAACCACGGCCCGCATCTGCCATTCATCAAACTCCGCTATCAATCAATCGAACGTCACTGTGACCTGCGAGCTCGTAGGACGGCCGACACAGGCCAGCACCGTGTTTTCTGAGCGCTCTTCGTCCGTCAGACATGCGTCATCGGGCACATCGACGGAACCACTGACCACCGTGCACGCACAAGCGCCGCATCCGCCCAACGCGCACGAGTGGGGAAGCAGCACGCCAGCGTCTTCGGCAGCCTCCAAAATCGTGAGCCCAGCAGGGACTTGAATCTGCGTCTGCTCACCGTCCAACAAGATGGTCACGCGAGCGGCGAGTGGCACCGCTGAGAGGTTGGACACCCGACCGCGCTGCGCCGCCTCAGCGGAGCCCAAAGCTGGCTCAGCGGCTGAATTTGCGGGCTGTGCGTCGCCAATCGACTCATCGATACGGTCTTCGACACCCGATGTGCCGGACAGTTGGCGAGTTGTTACGGCTGCTCGGGCGGGCGCATGCGGCCAGTGATGACCATCTCGCAGCGCAAAGGGCCGCGACGGCTGCCCAACCAGACCGCGAACCACCATGGACCAATCCCGACGGACGCTGCGAACGCGCTCTCGTAACGGCTTGCCCATGGCCACCTCGCATCGGCCCGCCCTGATCGTCAGGGCGGATGATGTGTAGAGTGTAGAGTATTACTCGACACTCTACAAAAATAGCTTTGCAGGCTCATCGACAAAGGCGCAAAACAATCCAAACTTACTGGAGATTGAGCTGGTGGGACCCGCTCAATCGTCAGGATTGACACGGACAACTCGAACGCGGTGAGAACGGTCCAAAGGACACCGGCCCGGCAGGTCGCGAGGTTCGGAGACTGAGAGGCTCGCCACAAGGGGTAGGAGCTAGGCCGAAAGCTGCACCGCAGGCGCTGGCGCCTCGGGTACGTCGCAACCATATCGCGCCAGCAGCTCAGCCGCGCAGGCCCGACCACGGGGACTCCGTGCCCGGCGAATCAACCAGCCCTCAACCCAAGTCAACGGCCCGGGCAAGTTCGCCTCCCCCATCTCAAGCAGCACGGCGAGGGAGGTCAGGTCCTTGCCCACGCGATGCGGATCGCCTAGGACGCTAATCAGCACAGGAGCTTGCTAGTCATTCAGGGGTGGGCAAAGTAGCCGCTCGCGCTCTGAGACAATTGTTTGGAGACAACCTCAGAGCGCGGGTGAACCCACCTACAGCGACTGAGGCGAACATGGCACACGGCAAGATCAAGGTCACCCTCCACCAACGACAATCAGGCGAGTTGCCGGAGGTCTTCACCGTCGGCGCTGCCGCCATTGCGCGGCTCGAAGGGATCGACTTTGTCGATGAGGTCGCGAGGCGTCTGGCTCTTCCACGGAAAGACGGGATGACGGGCGACATACTAGTCAATCTCTTGCTGCTCATGATGTTCGGCCAAGTACGTGGCCAGCGAGCGCTGCAGTCGAAGGCAAAAGGGGCAACGAATGCGCTGGCGAACGTCGTTCGTTCCCGACATTGGTTCGGCCAAGCTGCGATGAGTCGAGCACTACGGTCGGTGGGCGAACCAGCGAGTCGGACTTTCTGCGATTGGCTGTTGGGTGAGGCCCTGCCAATCAGCGCCGTAGAGCGGTCGCCGAGCGCGTTTCACCGTGACGCCTTGGGCAATTCATGGCGTGTGTACGACGTCGATGGGCGTGTGAGGGCGATTCGGCAGCGTGGCCTTCCGACCGGCCCAGACTCGCCCGAGCCACGGCGGCTCGCGGAACACGTCGCAAAGCCTAGTTATTCAGGCAGAAAGCGCGGCGAGACGCAGTTTCATCAGATGATTGTCCAGGACGCTGGGGCTGGAGCTTTCATTGGCGTTCACATTGGTCGCGGCGGTGGCGCGCACCTGCCGGACATGCGTTGGGCGGCCCAAACGGCGATGCGCTACCACCGCCGACTGGATTCCAATGACGTGAAGGCAATCTTAAGGTTTGACGGTAAATCTGCCGGTGTGCCGGCAATTCTGGCCGCTGTGGACGCCGGGCTCGCCGTGATCACCCGTTGGACGGACTACGACGCCTTTGGTCACGATGAGGTCGAACAATTATTGCGGGCACCGGGCTGGCAAGCAGTTGCAGATTCTGGCTCTGGTCCGCGGCGACAAGCGCGTGAGCTCTTCATCAAGCCTGTCTCACGGCACGAAAACGACGAGCAGCAGGAAGCGCTCTCCGACCTAGAGGTCCGCGTGGTCGCAACCCGTTATCCCTCGGACAAATCCGTCAAACGCGGCTGTGGCAGGGAGCGCGATGGCTACGTCTACGAGATGTTCGCCACCACGTTGGAGCAAGCTGCGTGGCCCGCCGCTGACCTCGTTACGCTGTACTACGGTCGCTCTGCACAAGAAAACCACTTTGCGGACTAGACCGTAAGTTCCCGGTGAATCATATCTTGTCTTGGCATTTGCCAGCCCAACAACTGTGGGCTGCGGTCGGACTGATGGCATGGAATGCGATGCTGGGTTGGGGCGCGGAGCTGGTCGATTGGAAGGACTCTGACCTGCCAGCACAGGACGAGCGGCCAGCGCCGGATCCCGGCATGGAGCTGATTTCAGATGACTCGGATTCAGCTGTAGAGCAGGCCTCGCAGTCCGCCACAAAACGCCCCTCCGAAGAAGTGTTGCAGCCTGCTGAGACGCAAACCACCGATGTGCTCACGAAGCGACTGAACAAGAAGTCTCTCGCAATCAACATGCAACCGAGTTCCGCAACAAGTTTGGGTCCGAAAGATATAGGGAGGTGTCCGATGTCTGAGCTCGAGCGATGCACATCCCCTAGAGCCAGCCCTGCGACCGTACGACTAGCCGAAGTGGCCGAACTGGAAGACAGGCTAATGGAGCGAGGGCGACAACACGCCGTCGCCAGAGCCGCGATGATTGTCATGCTGAGCCAGTCGCATCCGCAGCCTCGATTTCTCAATTGGCGCTGGGACGAGGAGACCGACGACTTGCGTTGCCCGGCCGACCAGCCCTTCAAACTCCGTAGAATTAGGCCACAGAGCGTCGCGTCCGATGCCGCGTGGTTTCACGCGCGAGATCGCCATGCATGTCGCAACTGTGCACTCCGCAGTGAGTGCACGACGTCGACCAACCCCAACTTTCGAAAAGAGCTGACTGTGACCGTTCGATCAGGTGCCGGGCGCACGACGTCACCGAGAAAGAGCCGAAAAGTAATCACGGAACAAACAACTTACGGTCGACCCTATCGACTCGCCGCCTCGGAACCCACATCTCCTGGGCCGAAGCAGGCAGCAGCGCCGGCACTGGTGCCAGCTGTGCTGCGCAACGCCGTACACGAGACGTTCGGGAGTTGGCGTGGTCGTGCTCTATGGCCAGCACTGCAGGCAAGCCGACGACCGCCCCGCTGGATGACATCATCAGAAGCTCAACGTCAGCGGCGACGCCAGACCTGGCAGCAACGGAGACAGAAAGTCGTTTCAGGCTCGCCACAGTTGCTGCTCTACCACCCTGATGCAGGCGTCACATCGCAACATGCAAGGCGGGTGCTTCTGACTGTGAAGGGCTTGGAATTGCTTGAAAGATGCTGATGCGGATCGCGTGGGCAGGGGGGCTTGCCACCCGTGAGCGCCTTCCTCGAAACCCCGCGTGTCTAACGCAAAAACCCAATCCAAGAAAAGAACCCATCGAAAGAAACAACCCGCCCGCGGCAGCGCCCAAAACGCCGT
The DNA here is from genome assembly GCA_023954815.1 of Myxococcales bacterium. Classification (GTDB taxonomy): domain Bacteria; phylum Myxococcota_A; class UBA9042; order UBA9042; family UBA9042; genus UBA9042. Next base: position 6,638 of record JAGSHB010000163.1, read on the forward strand.
TTGGGCCAACGGCTACCTCAACTCGCGTTTCAAGATCTTCCCAGTAGCCCCCTTAGGCAACTCAGCAATAATCTCAAAGACCCGCGGATACTTGTAAGCGGCAAGGCGCTCCTTGCAGTAAGCCGCCAGCTCGGCAGTCGTCGCCTCCGCCCCAGCCTTCAACGCCACAACCGCCTTGACCTCTTCCCCATGACTCGGATGGGCAATCCCGATCACCGCCGCCTCACCGATCGCCGGATGTCCGTACAAGACCTCTTCAATCTCACGGGGATACACATTGTAGCCACCGCGGATGATCATGTCTTTCTTGCGATCGACGATGCGGTAGTAGCCCTCGTCATCGACCATCCCGATATCACCGGTCGCAAACCAGCCATCAACAATCGTCTCCGCGTTGACCTCGGGCCGCTTGTAGTAGCCCTTCATGACATTGTGACCCTTAATCTGGATCTCACCCGCGGTGTCCGACTCGGTCACCCGCTTGCCGTCCCCGTCGATCAACCGAAACTCGACGCCCTCGATCGGCAGGCCAATCGTCCCCGCCTTCTTGGGGCGGTCGAGCACGTTGAAGCTGGCCACAGGCGAGGTCTCCGAGAGACCGTAGCCCTCCAAGATGCTGACGCCATAACGCGCATCAAAGGCCTTCATGACCTCGACCGGCATGGCCGAGCCACCCGACACGCAGAACTGCAGCGACGACAGGTCGTAGTCCCCCGCTTTGGGGTGATGCAGCAACGCGAAGTACATCGTCGGCACACCCGCAAACAGCGAAATCTCATGCTTGACCAGCAGCTCGAACGCCGCAGTCGGCTCGAAGCGCGGCATCAGAATCAGATGCCCACCGACCCTCAGCACCGCGTTCTGCAGCACCGTCTGGCCGAAGCTGTGAAAGAGCGGCAGGGCGACGAGGCCGACGGTCTCAGCCGTCAGCGGCATCAGACGAGAGCCCGCATATTCGCCGTTGTAGTACAGGTTGAAGTGGGTCAACTCCGCGCCCTTTGGCCGGCCTGTGGTACCGGAAGTGTAGAGCACCACGGCGGTGTCGTCGGGCATGGTCGCGGGCAGCTCGGTGACCGGCGTGGCGCTTCCGAGCAGCGCGGTGAAGTTGGTGACCCCGGCGTCCGCCGTTAGGTCGCTCGGGTCGGCCTTGACCACGATGAGGTGCTTGCAGCCCTCACTGCGCAAGAAGGCGGCGTGTGCGGCCTCGTAAAATCCTTCCCAAGCGACGAGCACGACCGCGTCGGAGTCGTCGAGGTGGTAGTGCACTTCATCGGCGGTCAGCAGCACGTTGAGCGGTACCACCGGCGCGGCGGCGTAGTGGCTACCGTAGTAGGCCATGGTGAAATGAGGCACGTTCGGCAACATCAGGGCCACGTGCTGCCCAGGCTTGATGCCCAGGCCCTGCAATCCGCCAGCGAAGGCCCGTGCATAGGCATCGAGCGTGGCATAGTTCAGGGTCTTATCACCGATGGTCATCGCTGGATTTGTAGGATATTTCGCAGCTGAACAACGGAGGATGCTGGCTAGATTCAAGCTCATCGTGGGCTCCTGTCTGGTCGTAGAAGTTCGCGATTGGAAGCGTACGCATGGCGCCGCGCTGGGGGTCGTTGGCGGCACGATGCTATGGGTAGGGTCGAGGGGCAAGGGGAGCGATAGGCGAGCGCGCGACACTACCGCCGGCGCACATCGGCAACAAAGCCCTTCGGATGCAACGAAATACGCAGATGCCGCTCTGGCGGCCCATTCGGTAGGCCAAACTCGAACGCCTCGGCCAGTCTCGCGGTGACGATGGGCAGCTCCACCATGGCGAGGTGCTTACCCAGGCAGACATGAGGGCCGATGAGGAAGGGGATAAAGGTCCCGGTGGCTGGCGGTCGGAGGAACCTGTCGGGGTCAAACTGTTCGGGATGCTTCCAGTGGCTTTGGGACATGTGGAGCACGTAGGCGCACACGTCCACGCGCGTGCCACGGGGCACCTCAAGTGATCCCAGGGTCGTGTCGCGCACCGCCTGCGAGACCGATAGTGGCACGGGCGGATACATCCGCATGGCTTCCTTGCACCATCGCTGCGTGGCAGCCAGCTTGCGCACATCGGCGACATTCTTGGCGGCGAGCGCGGCCTGCCCTTCCGCCGCTACGGGGCCACTACGCTCCGGGTGCATGGCGAGGCTGGCGACACACCAGGCGATGGCCGTAGCGCTGGTCTCGTGGCCGGAGGCCAGCATGCCTCTGATCTCGTGGATCGCTGTGTTGCGGGTCAGGCGCCCATCGGCCAACGCAGCCCGCAGCGCGCTCATGAACGGCGTATCGGCGGCTTTTTCCAGCACCACAGCACAGGCCTCGTCAAACCAGCGCTGCGCTCGCTTGACCTCTTTGCCCGTGACAGCCCAGGCCACAGCTCTACCCGCCAGATGGGTCAGCACGCTGTTGTTCGTCAGCGCGATGAGGCCACGGTGCATGTCTTTGCCGACGTAACCGTGCTCCTCAAAATCGAAGCCAAAGATGAAGCGCCCCAAGATCCGCAGCATCACCAAGGAGAGGTCGCGCGCCGGCCGAATACCCTGCCCGTCCTCGGACCAAGCCGCGATGAGCCGATCGGTCTCCTGTTGCACAATCGGCACGACTTCGTTGATGGAATCGCGGCGAAACGTGGGATTGAACAGGGCCCGCCGCTCCCGCCAGACGTCACCTTCCAGACGCAGGATGCCGTTGTGGAAGAGATGGCGCGTCGGCCGCACGTTGCGCAGGAAGTGGTCGTCGTCGGTCAGCACCCGGCGCACGGACTCGGGGCGGACTGCAATCACGTGGGGCTTCGGTCCCAGCCAAACCGCAAAATCGTCTTGCGCATCGTCAGCCCACCGCAGATACGACTCGATCAACCCTTCGCGGACGACCGGCACGAGATGGCCCAAGTGACGCAGGTGAGGGCGCGGGCCGGTTGGCCCCTCCACTCTCGTTGGAATACGCCAAGTACCCGGACCTAAAGGCTCGCCTTGCGGGTTGAGGTGCTGCATCGGGGTACTCCAGCTGGGGGGCGAGAGACCATGCGTGAAAACCGCGCGCGACCGCAAGGCGGCGTGCGATGAACTGTGAACCTGTCGGTGAGTCGGCTCGGCGCCAACTTCAGTACCCCATGAGGAGTGCAGCGACTAGCGCGCAGATTCCGAGTACGTCGGCAATGACAATTCCTCTCAGCCCTAGCGATACCGGCCCCTGCAAGCGAGCCAGAGCTAGGAACGAGACCATCGATAGCAGGCCCATGATACTCGCAGCAGGCCTAAGCGAAGGTGACCAGAGCGACCACAGCATCATCCCGCCGACGAGGCCGAACAAGACAGCGCGATGCCGCATGAGGACCACGGCATCCGGCTGGTCGAGGCGGGCGCCGTACATGCGCTCCAAGCGACTTCTGCCGAGCACACCGATGAGCGGGGCGAAGTTGATGAGCGCCGCGAGGGCAAATAGGGCGGCTGCTGCGTCGGCCATCGTGCGTCTCCCTGGGGCGGGTTGGTGACGCAATGATGGTCAGGATTGAGCCAAAGCTACAGGGCGCGACGAAAGCCCCCTACCCCATGCTCACGCCGACAATCGTGGAGATGAAGCTGCGAATCCGCGTGGCGCTGGGCTCCTTGTTGCGCAGCTCCTTGGCGATACCGCGCAGGGCCGCGGCGACTTGGCGGTCGGCAGCGCCAAAGGCAGCGTCCTTGTCGAGCTCCAGCGCCAAGGGCTCGGCCATCATGGCGTAGCTGGAATCGCCTCCGAGACTCGCCACCATGAGCGCGCCACCGGCCCAGACGCCAGCCGCCAGATAGCCATGGGCACGGGCCTGCTTTGAGGCGGTGCCAGCTGTGGCTGCGGTGACTAGGTTGCCGAGTGCGATGGCCGTGCCGACCACATCACCCGAGCGCTGTTTGGCGATGGCGGCGCGCGCGAGCTTTGCAACCACCGGATTCACCCCTGATAGCAACGCCTGCTGCCGAAATGCCGCGGCGTGCAAGCGACGAGTCGCGCAGGCGTCACCAAGCGCGCGGGCGGACTGCAAAGCGCCGATGTGCAGCGCTGTCCGCAAGATGGCGCGGTCACCCGCAGAGGCCTGCCCAGCGAAACCGAGGGTCTGATGGCCCAACGTCGCCAACGTCTCGCCGGCACCGACGATGGCTGCCGGCTTGGCCTTGGCCTGCATGAGGCGCGTCGCCATGTCGAACCAAGCGCCACCGCCGCCGAGCACGAGGGGCTGCACGGCGACGGTCGTGGCGCCCGTGATGGACGCGTCGGAGAGGACCACCATGGTGCCGTCTTCGGCCACGAAGCCCCGGGCCGGCGCGACTGGATTGGGGCCGGGCTGCGGCAGGCTCTGGGCCATGGCGCCCTGAGCGACGAGCAGGGTGGTGGCGAGACCCAGGGCCCGCATGACCCACGGGCGACGTGCCGCTGGGGCGGTCAGCTGGAGGGTGGTGGGGGTCTTGTGGGGGTGCGCATTCATCGGTCTCTCCTAGATTGGGCTGCGCTATTTGGCGCGGCGTTCAGGAGATTGGACGCCCGCAGACCCAAAGCGATCTATATTTGCGCGCACAACTGACATAACATGCTGTATTAACGGCAGTCTTATATAATCAACCACCCTTGACACCATGACTTCTCAGAGCGGAGTCGACCGGCGGGCTTCCGAAAGCGCGTTGATTTCTGAGTCTGTCGGCCCGGCCTTGGTCGCGCGAGTTCACACAGCGGGGATAACCACGCATGTCCCTGGAGACGTCCATGTCCTCGAACCCACCACCGCGGGCCAGGCTCGGACGCAACTGGCCACGGTCACGCACGCTCGCGACCAGACTCATCTGCGTGCTCTCTCCTCGTCGGCTGCTGCGCACCTGGCCCAGACATCGACGCCGCCTCCTCCTGGACGGATCGCCGCTGCGCGGGACAGTTCTGTTTGGAAGACACCGGCCCGGACGCCGACGCCCAACTACCGGCCGCTCGCTGCCCCGGCACGCCGGTATGTGCAAGACGCTTCGGCCACAGGGACGGCGGTCAACCTTGGCTCGTCGGCCCACTCGCAGTCGTGGGCGCATCGCCAGACGATGTCATCCTGACCAACGGCATCTCTCGCTATGTGATTCGCGGGGCCGATAAGGGCGCGGCAATGTACGGCACGACAGGCGGTCATCTCGTCGATGTCGGCCACCTGCGCAAGAGGCCCTTTGCGAGACAGACAGAAACGACGAGGGGCGCAGCAGGGTACGTCTCCCCCACGATGCCTGGCGTCGTGGTTGAAGTATTGAACCAAGACAACAAGCCGATCTCGAGATGCGACGTCAACAAGACGGGAGACTTCAGTTGCCGAGTACCAGAGACTGCCCGACGCGTCTCCAGCGGTCGGCTGGGCCTGCTCGCCCGCGGCATCTTCATCACAGCGACGGGCACGAGTGACTGCCATGGCACGTCAGATTTCGTGGGCAATCCAAGAACCTGGGTCTATCTGGGCGAGGCTGCGGCGAAGAACCTCTGCAAAGGTGGGGCGACCGTTGTCGATGAAGCGCTCAAGAGCGGCCGAGCTGTGGCGAGTGCGGGCCCGATGCTGAACGTCGAGGTGAGTCGGGGGAAAAGTAGTGCGGCCGTTGGCGAGTTGCTGTCGCCGCCGAGCACCGGCAGCAATGCGGCGACCATCGAGGTGCGCATCGCAGCGCCGGAGTGGCTGCCCCTTGGCACGCTGGATGTCTATGCAGGCCAGAAGGAGGTCAAGAGCGAGGACGTGAGTAAGGCGGTGGTAAAAGACGGTGCCCGCGAGGTCGTGCTCACGTTGCCCATGGAGGCCACTCAATCCGACACCACCGTGGTGGCAGTACATGTGCCCAAAGCGGGGACCAACGGCTGGCCAGGGATTCATCGACCGGCCTGGGCGCTGACCAATCCGGTACGCATCGACGGCGATGGCGATGGCAAGTGGTTCGGCCAACCTTAGACCACCACAATCGCGCCGCAAATCAGCTCAGCTGCCGATCATCCGACGCAAGATGATGCCGCTCTTGCGCTTGAACTCACCAAAGGTCGTACTGTTTTCGCCGTCGGGGTGGCTGTCTGGTATTCCGCGCTCCAACAACCGCGACAAGCGAAGGCCATTGGCGTGTTGGGGTGCACTGCGGAGGCACTTTTCGATCCACCGCTTGGCGTCGTCTACATCGCCCTCATGCCGACTGAGCAAGGCCATCCGGTAGGCTGCCTCCGCTCGAATCGGGCCGGTCACTTCGCGCTCAATCACGCGGCGCCACAAAGTGCGTGCGGCCGTTGTTCGGGTCTCTTCGGGATAGCTCTTGTTGCCGACCACGGCCTGCCCCAGTAGCAACTCGAGCTCGCTCTTGGGCGCGCTGGCGTTAGCGCGCCGTAGGTCATGCACCGCCTTTTCGGCCGCATGGAACTCGCGCCTGTCGATCAGCCCGCGAATCTGTTTGAGCTGCGTCTGGATATCTGCCGGATCAACGCCGTTCGGGGTCGCTCGCCCACTCATTTGAAGCTGCAAGAGCAACTCCGTTCGTTTGGCTGGGGTCCTGATCTTTCCGTAGGCCTGCGACACCGCTCGCGTGGCGCGGTCCACGTCGGCCGCGTAGTGGGTGCCGCGAAATACGGCGCGATCCGGATGCAAGAAGATGCACAATTGCCGGTGGGCAGTATCGATGCGGAGTTGGTCTGCCGATGTGGAAACGCCCAGCATGTCGAATGCGTTCGCTCCCGCCTCGATGCGCGACAAGACCTGGGACAACGCCTCTAGAGACGCCTCTGATGTGCTCATTGTGGCCTCATGCTGGCAAACGCCCTTCTTGCGCAGACATCGCCTTTGAGACAACGCCGACAATTGGGGGATCAGGGCTTCTTGGATGCGACAGACAGCGGCACGGGGAGGCCGCCTCTGTGGAATCTTGATAGCGAATCCGGTGGCGGCAACATAGCTCGGTTCAGCACATTGCGCAAAGCTTCACAAAGTCCAGTCTGCTGTTTGAACCCGATTGATCCAGCGCCCAAGCCCACGATACGGCGGTTTCTTGCCATGCGGCGGTGTCGCTCGCAGTGTAGTTTCATGACTATCCCACGCCTGCCCCTCCGCGATCCCTCCATCATGACAATCACCCTGCTTGCCACCGTGCTCAGCACCCTAGTGCTGACCGGTTGCGGTGCGCCGACCGTGCAGAGCTGGACGGATATGGCCGCCCTGCAAGCCAGGGCGCGGCAACCGGGCGGCTTGCCTGCACCTGCCGATGTTGAGGCGCCACCGGCGACGGCGACCCGCACGCCGTCGGGTCTACACAGTGAGCTGCTCATACCTGGGACTGGCACCAAGCATCCGGGTCCGCGAGATACGGTCACGGTTCACTACGTGGGCTGGATGACCAACGGCAAGAGTTTCGATAGCTCCCTCAAGCGGGGGCGCCCAGCGAAGTTTCCTCTCAATCGTGTGATTGCGGGTTGGACGGAGGGCTTGCAGCTGATGGTCATCGGAGAACGACGCCGGTTTTGGATCCCCGAGAACCTAGCCTACAAGGGCCGTCCTGGACGCCCCGAAGGCATGTTGGTCTTCGACGTGGAGCTACGCGCGATTCGCCCAGCCCCGAAGTTACCAACGACGCCAGCCAATGTCGCCGCGCCGCCAGCCAACGCCAAGGTTGAAGCGAGCGGACTGGCCTCCGTGGTGCTGCGCGAGGGGCTAAATTCGCTCTCACCGGGGCTCCATGACCGCGTGACGGTGCACTACTCGGGGTGGACGACTGACGGCAAGCTCTTCGATAGCAGCGTGCTGCGCGGACGGCCCATCAAACTGCGGCGCACCCAGGTCATCGCCGGGTGGACGGAGGCGCTGGGGCTGATGGTCATCGGAGAAAAGCGGCGGGTGTGGATCCCCCAAAACCTCGCCTACGAAGGCAGACCGGGGAAGCCGAAAGGCATGCTCGTCTTCGATATCGAGCTGCTAGCTATCGCTCCTTGATGCAGATGTCAGCCAAACCATCCCCATCACTCGCCTGCGCACT
>JAGSHB010000035.1 GCA_023954815.1 Myxococcales bacterium
CCGAGCCGTTCCGCTGCAACGCCGCGAATCCGGGCCAAAGCGGCGTTGACCACCGACGGCTTGTCGGCCGAGAACAGGATCAGACCGCCCTCTTCGGCACCGAGCGCTGTGTTGAGATCGGCACGCAGGGCATCGTCGACACCCTTGGCGACCGGACCGCTCCAAGCTCCGCCAGGCTGTACGCGCGCCCACGCGATACCCTTCGCACCAAATGGCGCCGCCTCAGCCGGGAGGACCTTGTCCAGATCCTTGCGGGAGAAGACCTTGCCATTGGGCAAGTACAGCGCTTTGACGATACCGCCAGCGTCCAGCGCACCCTTGAAGATGCGGAACTCAACGCGACCGGTCAGGGTCTCAGTCAGGTCGGTGAGCGGCAGACCAAAGCGCAAGTCCGGCTTGTCGATGCCGTATTTGTCCATCGCCTCGGCGTAGGTGATCGTCGGCACGGGCGTCGGCACTTCGATGTCGAGCACGTTCTTCCACACCCCGCGGATGTAGCCGTCGAGCAGGTCGCGGATGTCTTCGACCGAGACAAAGCTCATCTCCAGATCGAGCTGGGTGAACTCAGGCTGGCGGTCAGCGCGCAGATCCTCGTCACGGAAGCAACGGCAAATCTGCATGTACCGGTCCATACCGCTCATCATCAGCAGCTGCTTGAACTGCTGGGGCGACTGGGGCAGCGCGTAGAAGCTACCGGGATGCACGCGCGACGGAACGAGGTAGTCGCGGGCGCCTTCCGGCGTGCTGTTGGCCAGAATCGGCGTCTCGACCTCGATGAAGCCGTGATCGGCGAAGTAGTTGCGCGTCTGCTGGTAGACCTTGGACCGCAGCTGGAAGTTGCGGCTCATCGACGTGCGGCGCAGATCCAGGTAGCGGTACTTGAGCCGCAGCGCTTCCGAGGTGTCCAGATCGTCTTTGATCTCGAAGGGCGGGGTCGGGGACTCGCTCAACACCTCAAGCGTGTCGCACAACACTTCGATCTCACCGGTGGGGATCTTCGAGTTGATGTTCTCGCCACGACTGATGACCTTGCCGCGCGCACCGATGACCCACTCCGTGCGGAGCGTATCGGCCAGCTTGTGAGAGGCGCCGTCGGTGACCCAGGGCTCAAAGCGCAACTGCACGATGCCTGAGCGGTCGCGCACATCGACGAAAATCACGCCGCCGTGGTCCCGGTAGGACTGAACCCACCCATAGACGGTGACCTCTTCGTCAACGTGGGCGGCGCGGTAATCACCGTTGAGGCGCGTGCGTTTGTGCTGGCTGATGAAGTTGGACATCTGTGGCTCCAATAGGTCCGGTTGGGTCCTTCGACGAAGGGGCCGCGGATACTATGCGCGAGCGCCGCTCCCGTCTAATGGGCAGGAGCGGAAATTTGCGGGCAACTCAGAGAGCAACGCAGCGCGGCGAAAGAACACCGAACAGCCGCCTTACAAGCGGATCATGGCCAATAGAGAAAGCTCAATTCGCACTTTCGCGCTGATCTTTCGGCAAAAACGCTACCGCGGCGGCTTACGACGCTTGAACGGTCGGTCGCCGGGAGCACGCCGCGAGGTCCACCGCGGCGGACCACCGCGCGGATTGTTGCCGTGCGAAGGGGTGTTGCGGTTGGCGGGATGCGAAGGCCTGTCGCCGCCGCGCTGGCCCTGGTTCTTGTCACGATTCTGATCGTACGGACGACCCTGATCGCGATTGTCCGAGCGGCCTTGGTCGCGGTTCTGCGAACGATCGCCGTCTCGGTCACCCTTTTGGCGATACGGACGATCGGCGTCACCCTGCTGACCACGGCGACCGTGGCCGCCGTGCTGACCGCCGCCGCCCTGATGCCCTCCGCCGCGGCGGTCGTTGCCGCGATCTCGCTGCCCCGGCCAGCCGCCACGATTCTGCTGACCATCACGATGGGATGGCCCCTGGCCGCCGCCGCGCGGCCCCTGCCCTTGGCCCTGACCCTGACCGCCGGATGGTCGCGCGATCATGACCGGCACCTGCATCCCCCGGAGCTCGATGGTCTCCCGTTCAGCGACGACCCGCTCGGCGATTGCGCGCGGCATGGACACAAAGCTGACGCGGTCACGAACGGTGATGCGACCGATAGCCGAACCCGAAACACCGGCCTCATTGGCGATCGCGCCGACCAAGTCACCCGGACGAATCCGGTGCATCCGGCCGATCGGCAAGAACAGATCGATGTGGTCCTTGTCGCCGGCGTGCCGGTCACGTTTCTGGAAACGCTCCTGCCCACGGTGGTCGCGATCTTGGTACCTGTCCTCGCGGCCACGGAAATCCCGCTCTTGCCTCGGACGGGCCCACTCAGGTAGGCGATCCGACGGCGACTCGACGAGGCCAATGCCACGCTCATTCGACAGCAGCTTGAGCGCCGCGGCGGCGATGGCCTCGGCCGTCTGCTCGCCGTCTTCCATCAAACGACCGAGCCAAGCCGTCGCCGCGACGGAATCGTCCATCGCAGCGGTCAGCTCTGCGGAGACCGCGTCGAGTTGACGTTTGAGGACATCGGCTTCGGTAGGCAACTTGGCGTGATCAGGCTGAACCTTCAGGCGACGCATCATGCCGCGGTACCGCCCACCCTCGTTGGGCGTGACCAACGTCAGCGCGCGCCCTTCCCGACCAGCGCGACCGGTCCGACCGATGCGGTGGGTGTAGACTTCGGCGTTGTCGGGGATGTCCAGGTTCACCACGAGGGTGATGTGCTGAACGTCGATGCCGCGGGCCGCCACGTCGGTTGCGACCACGAAGCGGGTCTGCTGATCGCGCAACCTGGCGACGACCTGCTCACGTGCCGCCTGGTTGAGATCGCCGTGCAGCGCATCAACGCTCATGCCACAGCGCCGAAGATGCGATGCGATCTGATCGCAGCCCGCTTTCGTGCGAGCGAAAACCAGCGCCGCGCCCGTCGTTTCGGCCTGCAAGATGCGAAGGAGCGCCTCGGCCTTGAACCGCTGAGGCACCCGCAGCCACGTTTGGCTGATGTGATCGACGCTGGGTTTGCCACCTTCGGCCTCGATAATCGCCGGCTCACGCAGATGCTTGTCGGCGACACGCCGAATCTCGCGCGGCATGGTCGCTGAGAACAGCGCGACCTGACGCTTCTGTGGCGTCTCGGCGAGCATGCGCTCCACGTCATCCACAAAGCCCATCCGCAACATTTCGTCGGCTTCGTCGAGGACCACCATCTCCACGTCGGCAAGAGACAACGCGCCCTTGTCGAGCAGATCGATGAGGCGTCCTGGCGTACCCACGACGATCGGCACACCCTGGCGCAAGGCCTTGAGCTGCGGGCCGTAGGAGGAGCCGCCGTACACCGTCACGATGGGCAGATTGAGATTGACCGCCAGCGCGCGCAACGCCTCACTGACCTGCAGCGCCAGCTCACGCGTCGGTGCGAGCACCAGACCACGCACGGCGCCGCGCCCGAGTCCCTGCGCGACGCGGTTGAGCAGCGGCAAGCCAAAGGCTGCGGTTTTGCCCGAACCCGTGCGGGCGCGACCGATCATGTCCCGACCTTCCAACAGGGGGGGAATCGCCTGGGACTGGATCGGTGTCGGCTTCTCGAAGCCCATCTCACGAAGCGCGCTGAGGATGCGCGGGTCGAGATCTAGGGCCGCAAAGCCCGCTTTTGACTCGTCCGCAGCAGGTGCAGCATCCGCCTCGGCTGAGACCGGGGCATCTTGGACCGGGCCGCTCTCTGGCTGATCAACCTTCGCCGGTGTCTCTGTCTTGGCGGCGGTCTTGGCAGCCTTTGCGGCGGCCTTTGCGGCGGCTTTCTTCGCCTTCTTGGCGGCCTTCGCTGCGGCCTTTTTCGCCTTAGCAGCCGCCTTTTCTGCCTTCGCTGCAGCGATGGCTTCGGCATCCTCGGGCGTTTCAGCCGCGTCAGTCTCCGCAGGCACAGCCTCTTCTGCCTTCACGGCAGCGATGGCGGCGTCGGACGTCTCGGCTGCTTCGGTGTCACCCGCGATGGCCTCGACTGGCGCAGCAACAGTTTCAGATGACTCGGCATTTGCGAGATCAGCTGGCGAACTGTCGTTTTGCGCAGTGGTGTCTTTGGTGTCGGTGTTGTTTTCAGAATTCAAATCGTTTTTCTCGTCGTGCGCGTTCATGGGCGATGGGGGTTGCCCCACCGCGCCGCTACTGTCAATCGAAACTGTCGCCGACGCGTTGCGCGGTGCCGTGGATTCAAGGTGAACACGGTGCTAGCCTGCGCCAGTCACGCTGTCTGCGTGGGGACGAGTCGCCGCGGAAAAATGACCGCGTCGCTCCGTCGCCAACCTGCTGAGACCATCATGGAGGATGCCCGAATGACGTTCGTTCGTCGTAGTACACGAGGTGTGGCCCCTTACCTGCCCCTCGCTCTTCCGCTGATAGTCGCCGCTGCTCTGATGCAGCCGATCGCAATCCAGGCTACACCCAAAGCGCCAAAACTGCTCGACGTACATCGGTTCACGATGAGCAACGGGCTGCGTGTCGTGGTGCAGCCTGATCATCGCGCGCCCGTGATCGCCCTCGGCATCATGGTCGACGTGGGATCTCGCAACGAAGTGAAGGGGCGCTCAGGGCTCGCTCACTTTTTTGAGCACATGATGTTCCAAGGGTCCAAGCACGTCGGAAAGATGGAGCACTTCACGGGTCTCGAATCTGTCGGGGCGGATCTCAACGCCAACACGTCGTCGGATCGCACCTATTACTACGAGGTGATGCCGAAGAACGCGATCGAGTTGGCCCTTTGGATGGAGTCAGACCGATTCGCCCATTTGAAGATCAATCAGAGCAACGTCGAGAACCAGCGCCAGACCGTGATGGAAGAGCGGCGGCAGCGCTACGACAATCGGCCCTATTCGGCTTCCCAGCTCAAACTGATGCGGATGGTGTTTTCGACCTGGGCGCTGCAGCACTCGACGATTGGCTCCATGAAGGATCTGAAGAAGGCGCCGCTTTCGGCGTTCGAATCGTTCTGGCGGACCTGGTACACGCCAAATAACTGCGTGCTCGTCATTGTTGGCGATATCACGGTCCCCCACGCCCGGGCGCTGCTCGACAAGACCATGGGCCGTGTGGAGCGCCGCGCCGATCCGCAGCATCGCAAACACGACGAGGCGCCGCCCAAGGCCCATAACTACGCGACCTACAATGAACCGCTCGGAAAAATGCCGGCGTTCCACCTCGCGTACCGTGTGCCCGACCGAACCCACCCACACAGCTGGGCGATCGAAGTGCTCGCCGAGGTGCTCGATGGCGGAGAGGCCAGTCGCCTCAGCCGCAAGTTGACCCACGAAACAGGGCTTGCGACGCGGTTTTGGGCTGGAAAGCACGGTCGCCGCGACGCGGACGTCTTTCAGATCGCAGTGGAGGTCTCCCAGGCCAAACCGGCAGCGGTAGCCCGCGCCAAACGGCTGATCCGGGATGCGCTCTACGATATCGCTACCTACGGGGTGACGCCGGAGGAGCTACGACGCGCCAAAGTTGGGCTGACGTCTGACTACGTTTTCCGCAACTTGAGTCTCTCCGCACGCGCCAATTTGCTGGCGAAATACGAGACCTATCACGGCGATGCGACGCTGATGAACAAGGCCCTCGGGCAATGGCGCGCGGTGACAACGCAAGATGTGCAGGCGGTGGCCAAGGAATGGTTTCACTGGGATCGAGAGATCGAGCTAGACGTCCTCCCCAAGGGCTATGCGCCGCCGCGAGATGGCGGCAAGAAGCCGAGTTATGTGCGTGCCTGGGAAAAGCGCATGGCACGCCAAGAGGCCCGAAAATCCAGGGCAGCAGCGCGCGCAGCGACTGCAAAGGCTCAGCTTGAGGCCGATCAGGCCAGGCGCAAGGCGGCAGAAGAGACCCGCAAGCAGCGAAAGGCAGCCGCCGCAGCGAAACGGGCAGCGAAGCAGGCGAAGGAGGCCGCGAAACAGGCGAAAGACGCCGCGAGCAAGAAGCCGAGCGCCCCTCCGGCGGGCGACAAGACCGCGGAGGTCAAGGCTCCTGCGCCATCGCCGGTCGACGAGCCTGACGCACCGCCCCCCGAACCTGACGCGCCTGAGCCCGAGCCCCCCGCAGCTCCACCAGAACCGGCGACAGCCAGCGCGGCGCGAGGTGACAAGTGATGGATACACCACGCCCCACATCGCTCACCGTGAGACGAGTGATTGTCCTATTCATCGCAGCGGCGATGGTCTGCAGCGCCTGCGGTAGTCCTGCGCCGCAGGTGAAGAAGGTCGCTCCTCCGCCTCCCAAGGAAGATCCCTGGGGCAACAAGCCCGACGTCGCGGCGATTCGGGACGCTGGGTTTCCCAAAGCAACACGGCTGTACGTAGCTGCTGAGACGGCAACACCTGAGAATCCGGGAATTGAGCTCATCGTGGTCCCCAGACACGATAGCCCAGCCGTATTTTTCAAGTGGGTGATCCCGGGTGGGCGTCGAGTCGAATTTGATGGCGGTTCTCGCACCCGCTGGCCGGAGGGCACCGTCGACGTGATGGCACGAATGCTGACGGAGGGTAGTAAGAACTACCGTGGCGGCAGCTTCGCGGCGACTTTGGAGGCCTACGGCGCGCAATTGAGCTTCGATGTCAGCCCGGATGCATTGATCGGTACTGGCCGCGTGCTCAGTCACCAGCTGGACGCCTGGCTGACGCTGAGCAAGGAGGCGATGCTCGCACCCACGTTCGAATCGCGCCCGCTCCGCAACCTGCTGACCCGCTATCGCGCGCGGTTGAGCACGCTCGGCACGCGGCCTCGTTCGATCTCACAGCGCGTTTTCAATCGCCTCATCTACGGGCCAAACCACCCCTACGGCTCTCCGGGCCCGACAGCGGCTTCGGTCAAGCGAATCAAGGCGAGTCACCTCAAGAAGGCCGCAAAATCAGCGATTCAGCTCAGCGGCAGCACGCTGGTCGTGGTCGGAGATGTCGATCCGGCGACGATCGCCAAGAAACTGCGCGGCGTGTTCGGCGCGGCCCTCGGTGGCGCTCAGGCGACCCTGAAACGTCCGGCCCAACCCCAGCCTACGGCACCCGGTTGCCAGGTCGTGGATGTACCCAAGTCGGTGCAGACCATCCTGATCCACGGCAACCTGGGGCCGGCACGCAACGTACCCTCCTGGCCCCACCTCATCCTCGCCAACCAAGTGTTGGGCGGCTCCGCCAGCTCACGACTGTTCAGCGAACTGCGTGAACGTCGGGGCCTCACCTACGGCGTGTACTCCAGCTTTGACGGGCGCCGGTTTGGTGGCGATTGGTCGGTGCAAACATCGGTTCGCACCGCGAAGACAGTCGAGGCCCTCACCGCGCTCCGCTCACAACTCGCCAGCATGCAGGCAAAGCCGCCGTCGGCAACCGAAGTGGAGTCCGCACGGCGCTTTCTCGTGGGTCAGTTCGTGATGGCACAAGCGTCTGGCCAAAATGTCGCCGGTCGGCTTGCATCGCTGCGGATTTTCAATCGAAAGGATGATTATTGGCAGCATTGGGTCAAGCGGCTTCACACAGCCAAGACTGAGACGTTGATGCGCGCCGCCAAACAGTGGATGAGCACGACCGGCGCCCAGACCCTGTTGGTTGGCAACATCGCCAAGATGCGGCCTGCGCTTGACGCGCGCTGCCCTCGAATGGTGTTGCGTGACGAGCGGGGCGTGGTCATTCGGCACATCATCGGCACGGACGCCGAGATGACGGAAGCCGACCGGGCAGGCCTCTTTGCGCTTTGGGCGTCCGATCCTGTGTCCCGCCCGGCGCTGCTTCGGTACGTGAAGAACAACCAGCGGAGCGCGCTCAATCGAGCCCGTGCAGTTCATGCCCTGCTGACGACCAAGCAAGACGCCGACGCGCCAGCACTCGCGACTCCAGCAAGCGATTGGCCCAAGGTTGCAGCGGCGCTGGTGCCCTTGCTGACGCGCGAACTCACCGATGTCCAGCCGATTCGGGCTCGTGCCGCGCGACGTTGGCTGCTCGATCTAGCAAGCCCCCTCTCCGGCAGTAGCGTGTTGACGCCGAAGATGTGTACGTACGCATTGACCGCCATCGCCACGTGGGCGTTCGCCGGTATCGCGGCGGATGGCGTCCCTGCAGTGGCGAAGCAGCTCGCGACCGCGCGGTTGCTTGAGTCGGACTTGGCTCGCCTCCAAACCCCTTCCATCACAGGATTGGAGGCGTTGGTTTCGACGGATGTTTGGCGCACGACCGCTGCAAAGGCCCTGATCGCCGACGGCGGCAAAGCGGCTGCGGCGAGCCTGGCGCGCGCGTATCGGCGTGCGTTCATCGTCAACCGTGCGCTGCCCAATCAGGCGGACCTCGATCTACTGGCAAAGTCGCCCAATAAACACGTGGCGCTCCTGCTGTTTGACGTCTACACGCTGCATCGGCTTGGCCACGCCAGCAGCGAGAAGGAGCCCATGTTGCTGCGCGTCAACAAGACCCTGCAGACCATGGTCAGCGCGCTGGCTGCCCAGCAAGCAAAGGGGAGCCGAGGGAAGATGACCACGGTGCTATCGCGTGACTTTGACTTTCTGATGAGTCAGTTCGAGGCGCTGCTGAACTCGCCCGACCCGGATGACCGTTGGTGGGCTGCTGATCATCTCGTGCAGTACCGGGGTGAAAAGGGCTTGCGGATTGTCATGCTGGGACTCGCGGACGACGCCGCGTATGCCAACTCTCCCCTGGCAGACACGCCAGCGCGGACAGCGTTCACGCGCTTTGCCCGTAGCCGAATCGTACCGCTGGGCGGCCCCCGTGTGCGACCACTGATGCTCGCGGCCCTGGCGGGTCGTCGACGGGTCAACAAGGTCCTGGCGGTGGTCGCCCTGCGTTCACTACGCGACGTTGCCTCGCTGACGGTGCTGCGCACGCACAATGACAAGACCGATGTCGGCCCGGTCATCGGGGAGAAGAAGCGCTTCACCCTGAGCCAGCTAGCCCGAAGCGCTGTGGCGGTGCGGCGCTACATCGAGCGTATCGACAAAGAGGAGCAAGCAGGTCGCCTCAAGCCATCTGTGGCAACCGCCCACCGTGAGCAGGCGTACCGCGAATATACGCTGACCGGGCGCCCACTTGCCGAGAAAATCAGCGCAGAAGTTCAAAAGAGGCTCAAGTAGGCGACCGCCACCGGCCAGGGAAAGATCTGCAGGAGACAGTCATGAGTGAGTTCCTATTTGAGGGTACCTACACCGCCCTCGTCACCCCGATGAAAGGGGATGCAGAGCGCTCGGTAGACATCGCGGCGCTGGAGCGGTTGGTGACGCAGCAGATAGACGGTGGCGTGGACGGCCTCGTGCCCTGCGGTACGACGGGCGAGGCTGCGACACTGTCGTTGGACGAATGGAAGACCGTGGTCAGTACGGTCATCCGTGTCGCTAACGGACGCGTGCCGGTGATCGCCGGCACGGGCAGCAACAACACGGCCCAAACGATCGCCACGACCCAAGCAGCAAAGGCGTTGGGGGTCGATGGCGCACTGGTGGTGGTTCCCTACTACAACAAACCGACCCAAGCCGGGCTCATCGCCCACTTTGAGGCCGTACTTGCGGCCGTGAATGTGCCCGTCGTGCTTTATAATGTGCCCGGCCGAACGGTCACCAACATGGCAGCGGAGACGACCGCCCATCTCGCGGCGCATCCGCAGGTTGCGGCCATCAAGGAAGCCTCGGGAAACCTCGACCAAGTTCAACGCATCATCGAACTGACCGAAGGCCGATTCGCAGTGCTTAGTGGAGACGACGGACTCTGCGTCCCGATGTACAGCGTGGGTGGTCGCGGTGTTGTATCGGTCGTGTCGAACTGCGCGCCAAGTCTGACGGCAGCGTTGTACAACGACTTCCGGGCCGGGCGATGTGTGCAGGCTGGTCAAGGCCAGATCGCGCTACGCACGTTGATCGAGGCGTTGTTCTCGGAGGCCAATCCCCAACCGATCAAGGCTGCCATGGCGGCGCTGGGCTTGATGGAAGCTCACGTGCGACTGCCACTGCTGACCGCAAGCGCTGAAGCCGCTCACAAGGTGACGGACGCGATGGGCAAGCTTGGGCTACTGCCTGCCTAGCGTGAACCTCTCGCCGTATCGCCCAATCGGGCGCCTTGACCGTCGATACGACCGGTATCCACGGCCAAAAGATGACTGATGACAGTGAGTGACTGACAATAAATCGAAAGACGGCGCCTTGACGCTCTCCGCGTGCCTTGCTACTCGATTCCCTACGCTTAACCGTGAGTCTTATGGACGTTTCGACCCCCGATCAGGACACCCACATCGACTCCTATGGGGTCACCGATGTCGGTTTAGAACGCAGCAACAACGAGGACGCTTTCCAGATCGTGGACAGCGAAGGTCTCTATGTCGTTTGCGATGGCATGGGTGGGCACGCATCCGGCGAGTTGGCGAGTCGACTCGCAGTCGAGGCGATTCAGACGTTTGTCTGCGAAACCCTGAAGAAACCGGACTTTCGGTGGCCGTTTAACTCGCCTGCGGCGACGACGATGGAGACTCGGGTTCTCGATAGCGCCGTCCGTCTAGCCAATCAGGCGGTGTTCGAGGCGGCCAAGGCCGAACCGCGCCACAAAGGCATGGGCACGACGCTCGTTGCGCTGCTCGCGGGCCCAGAGCAGCTCGGTGGCGTACATGTTGGTGACAGCCGAATCTACAGGTTGCGCGATGGCGCAATCGAGCAACTGACCGATGATCACAGCCTACTCAACCACTACATCAAGACTCGCGGGCTAACGGACGAGCAGATCCGCACCTTCCGCGGCAAGAATGTCATCGTGCGGGCTGTTGGTTTGCGCGAGTCGGTTCAGCCGGAAGTACATGTCTTCGATGTCCGTGCGGGCGATATTCTGTTGCTGTGCACGGACGGCCTGACGGATTTGGTCAACAACGATTTGGTGCGTGAGCAGATGATCGTGGGCCAGACTGACCTCAAGGCAGGAACAGACCAACTGATTCGTGCGGCGCTGGCGCGAGGCGGCAAAGACAACGTCACGGTCGTGATGCTGCGCGTTGGCGAGATCCCGGAAGGCGGCCTTGTCGTCCAGTCAGCGAGAAGCAGTGAGAAGCACGACTCCAGCCCGGGTTTTGGAGACACGGCCGGAAACGGCGCATGGGAAGAAGAGACGCTGCCGTCCTACGAGACCACGGTGCCACCGGTTGACAACGTAACCAACGCAGACACGCCAAAGGCGATGCCTGCCGTATCTGTGGCCGCTACCAAGGCGTCGGTCACTGCTGCGGTGAGTCAACCTATTCCTCCCCCGCCCGGCGCCGCGACCCCGCCGGCGCCTCCACCGTTACCCAACGACCCCGCGACGGCGATCGCACCACCGCCACCACCGCCAATCACGGGGCGCAGCAAGCCGATTCCGCTGCCCCCCAATGCCGGAGCGACCGCGCGCGCGCCGATTCCGCCGCCGCCGCCCCAATCCAGCGTTCGAACACCGTTGCCGCTGCCCGGCGAAGTCAAGACCACGCAGCGGGCTCCCCTGGCGTTACCCGGCGGTAGAGGGAGCAGCAGCCCCATCGCGGCATCGAACGGCAGCTTGGACAGCCAAGGCATCCCCATCCCGCCGCCGCCTCCAGCGCAGCCCGCACAACCTGCACCGGCACCGACGAGCTCGGCCTCGGCGCCGATTGTAGTTCCAGCGCCAGGCCCCAACGCGCCGAAAGCGCGCACCGTCATCGTTGCTCCACCGGACAAAAAGGCGGGCGGCGTCGACAGCAACGGGGCCGCGATTCCTCCACCGCCTCCCGCCAGCGGCCCCTCGATTCGCGTTACCGGGTCGAAGCTCGGGCTGAAGCGCCGGCGTCAGAGCACCACAGGCCGCTCCACGCGCGTGCCGAAATCCGAGTCTCCCTTTGCGCAGACCCGAGTGGATGGCCGTAGCCCCAGCGCGGCGGTCGTCGGCCCCGCAGTGACCCAGCCTGCACCTGGTGATGACAGCGACGACACCCCGCCACCGATGCCTGCTGCCACGAGCGCGCGCAGCACCGCAGCCGAGACGTCCATTGCCACCTCAAAACCTGATAATTCAGCGGATTTGAGCAATTCTGGCTCGCCGCCGCCACTCCCGACCACAACGCCAGACAACGATCCCACGCAGCCACCTCCCATTCCACCGAGCAATCCCGAGATAGCGGTATCGGGCGTACCTGCAGGCGATGTGGGCAACCGCGGCGGCGCGGTCGGCCCCGGACTCCCAACGGTGACCCACGCGGGCATGCCCACGGCCCCCTATCGGACTGTGAGCGCAGACATGAATCTCGCTGAGGAATCGTCGACCTTCGTGCCTCCACAGATGTCGTCGCCAGCGTCAGTGCCTGCCGCAGCGGACCTATTCGACATGCCGACGCTCAAGCTCAAGCAGATCCCGCCCGAGGCACCTAATAGCGACGACGAGCCCTAGGCCGTCAGCAAAGACCGACAGCTCCTAAATTGACGGGCCCACCGGGCTTTCTACACTGCATGGGTGCGCGCGACGTAACGAATCGGCGCGCGGCGGAGGGGGATCATGACTGCACGTATGGCAGGTCGTATCAGCGTCATTATCTGGCTCGCGGTGACTGCGGCGGCATGTGGTGATGGAGCAAACAAGTCCGATAGCGCGCCGGCGAACGCGGACATCATCGATGACGCTGGCGACCTCGATACCGACAACACCGATGACGCTGGCGGCGCGTCCGACACGTTAGAGAGCCAGGATGGTGGCCCTCAGGACGGGTCGAGCGACGATGCGCTCGGAACCGATGCCTCGGGGACAATCGCCTGCCCTGGCGGGCCGGGATGCGCGTGCGACGAGAGCGATGACTGCGACAACAACCTCTGCATTGATACGCCGACTGGCAAGCAGTGTGGGACAAATTGCATCGAGTCCTGCCCGACCGGGTTTGCCTGCCAAACCGTCTCCCGCGGCGGCGCCGACGTGGTGCAGATCTGTGTGCCCAAATGGGGCTTTCTCTGTGCTCCCTGCCAAACGGATGAGGCCTGCACCGGGGCGCTCGGTGACCACGGCTCGCGCTGCATCGACTACGGCGGAGGCAAGGGCAACTTCTGTGGATCGAGCTGCGACGCGGACGCCGACTGCCCGGCAGGGTACGGATGCAAGGAGAGCAAGACAGTCAGCGGCGAAAGCCGAAAGGCATGCGTAAGAAAAGACCTTGTGTGCCAGTGCTCAGCCCGAGCGGTCGCAAAGAAGCTCTCCACCACATGCGAGGCAAAATCAGCGCTCGGCAGCTGCCCAGGCACACGGACATGCACCGCGGAAGGGCCCATCGGAGATTGCACCGCCCCGGCCGCGGCGAAGGAGACCTGCGACGGCGTCGACAATGACTGCAATGGCAAGACGGATGATGGCCTCTGCGACGACGATAACCCCTGTACGACCGACGGATGCGTGGAAGGCGGCACCTCTTGCGGGCACACACCCGTGAAGACCTCTCCCGCTGTGAAATGCGACGACGGAGACGCTTGTACCAACGGGGACAACTGCGACGAAAAGGGAAAATGCGGTGGCAAGTCGATTGCATGCGACGACAAGAACCCCTGCACGGACGACAGCTGCAACGTGACCAAGGGCTGCGTCTACAAACCGCACAAGAAACCCTGCAATGACGGTAGCGCGTGTACGTCCAACGACCTTTGCGACGGGAAAGGCGCCTGTGTCGGCCTCAACATCGACGTGAAGGTGACCTGCGACGACAGCAATGTGTGCACCAAAGAGGGCTGCGATCCAAAGGCGAAAGGCGGAGGTCTCACAGCAGGCTGCACGCATTCCCCAGCAGCAGGCACGTGCGAAGATGGCAACCCGTGCACCAATGGCGACGCGTGCGCCGCAGGAAAGTGTGCTGCAGGAAAGAACGTCTGCGCCTGCGAGAAGGATTCTGAGTGCAGTGACAAGGAGGACGGAAACCTCTGCAATGGCACGCTGTACTGCAACAAGGCCAAGGCGCCATTTGTATGCGATGTCGACCCCAAGACCCTCGTGACCTGCAACGCCAGCGGCGACACCACCTGCAGCAAGAGCGTGTGCGCGCCGAAGACTGGAAAATGCAGTCCACAAGCGGCCAAAGATGCGACCGCCTGCGACGCGGATAACTCTGTGTGCACAACGGGTGACGCTTGCCTCAAAGGCGTCTGTAAGCCCGGAAAATCAGTCGATTGTGATGATAAGAACGTCTGCACAAACGACGCATGCGACCCCACAAAAGGCTGTAAATCGACCTTCAACGTGGCCAAATGCGAGGACGGCGATTTGTGTACCACCGGCGACATCTGCGCGAGCGGCAAGTGCGCGCCGGGCAAGCTCACAGGGTGCGACGACAAGAGCGGCTGCACGAAGGACGCCTGCAACAAAAAGACCGGCAAATGTGAGTTCGATGCGACGCCGTTTGAGGGCAGCGCCTGCAATGCCGACAACTCGGTGTGTACAAAGGGCGACAAGTGCACGAAAGGCGTCTGCGCCAAGGGCCCTGCGCTCGTGTGTGACGACAAGAAGCTGTGCACAGATGACAGCTGCGACAACAAGACCGGCTGCAAGCACCTCAACAACAGTAAATCGTGTGATGCAGACGGCAACGCCTGCACACAGAGCGACGGCTGCAGCAATGGCTTGTGCAAGAAGGGTCCGCTCAAGACCTGCAACGACAAGAAGAGCTGTACCGTCGATTCTTGCGACACGAAGACCGGCAACTGCGTGTTCAACGCGACGAAACTGCACGGATCAGGCTGCGACGCGGACGGCAGCAAGTGTACGGTTGCTGATAAATGCGACGCGGGCACGTGCAAGCCGGGCAAGGTGCTGAACTGCGACGATGGCAAGTTCTGTACTGTCGACTCTTGCGACAAGGCGACCGGCTGCGAGCAGGTGCCGACAGATGGCAAGGCCTGCAACGACGGCGATGACTGCACCAAGAACGACGCGTGCAAAGGTGGGGGCTGCTCAGGGCAGAAGTTGGTCTGCTCCGATGGCAACCCATGCACCAACGACAGCTGCGGCAAGGGCGGCTGCAAATTCGTCAAAAAGACGGATGGATCGGGCTGTGGCGGCGGTAAGTACTGCGTCACGGGCGCCTGCGTGACGCCGTCGTGCGGTGACGGGTTCGTCGGCCAGGGTGAGACCTGTGACGACGGCAACAACAAGGTCTGCGACGGCTGCGAAAAATGCGCGCCGCGGGGCAACCTCGTGCTGGGCGGCAAAGGCTGGGCCCAGGTGTCTGCAGTGAGCCCAACCAAGGGCGGTCTCGTCTCCTCGCTGGGTTTGCACCGGGACATCACGGTCGAGGTGTGGGTGCGCCCAGAAGCGCCATCGGGCACGATTTTGGCCAAGGCACACAAATCCATGTCGACCACGACGTTCGCGCTGATGTTGAGCGGTGGCCAGCCGGTGTTCATGCACAGCTCACCGTTTGGAACCGAGTACTTCCCCGCCAAGGTGGACGGCAAGGCCAAGAAGATCCCGACAAAGGCCTGGACCCATCTCGCGGTTGTGATCGCAGGCAAGAAGGTGCGCCTGTACGTCAACGGCAAGCGGGCGGGAGGCGGTACCAGCTACAAAGATCGGCTGGAGGCACCGACTGCGGGCCTCGTGGTCGGTCGGCGGTGGTGGGATACGTCCGGCGGCGAGTTCATCGGCAAGCTCGATGAGCTGCATGTGGCCAACGCGCCGCTCTATGGTGGAGATTTTGTGCCGTTGCGCAAAGTTCGTGCTGATAGGCGGACTGCGGGGCTCTGGCACTTCGATGCACCCGGCGCGAAGACCGCGTCCGATGCTGGCCCGTTTGCGCATCACTTGGCCTTGAAGACAGCGGTCATCGGGTTGGACGACTGCCTGGGTCGCCCCGTCACCACAGCGGTGTGTGGCGATGGCAAGGTCGACTCGCTCATTGAGAGCTGTGACGACGGCAACGCCAAGCCCTGTGACGGCTGTGAGAACTGCCAGCAGGAGCGCAGCTTCCGGGTGGACGAAAAGGGCGCGATGCAGACCGTCGGCTTCCCCACGTGGGCAGCGGATGCGGTGTGTAAGGACTGCACAATGACCGTCGAGGCCTGGGTTCAGGTCAGCAAAACGACGGGTACTTTCGAGTTTGCTGGTGCCAGCTGCGGCATCTTCTCGCTGATGTATTCAAGTACGCCCAGCGGCACATTCTTCGGCATGGTGCGCTTTCCATTGCCGCCCCTTTTCGGCTCAACGCCCGTAAAACCAGGGGTTTGGTACCATATCGCCGCGGTCATGGGCTTCGACAAGGGCGCGCCCATGCGGCTGTATGTCAATGGCAAACTTGAGAAATCGGTGATCGCCGCCCTGCCGGCAGAGCTCCCCGGGTGGCAGGTCGCCAAAGAGGTGCTGCTCATGGGCGGCGGCTCCAAGGGCACGGGCCAAGGCTGTGTGTTCAAGCAAGAAAAACCACTGATCGCCAACAACGTACCCGGCCGGATCGACGAGGTGCGACTCAGCGCTGGCGCGAGGTACGCGGCGAATTTCAATCCACGTCGGCGTTTGCTGCCCGACGCTCAGACACGCGGACTCTGGCACTTTGATGCTGCGGCAGGCCTCAGCACAGACGACGGCGGCCAAGGCGTAGAGACCAAGCTCGTCGCTGGCGTGCCGGTCGCCGATGCCTGCTACGGAGAGCTGTCGAGCGCTGCGATGTGCGGCGACGGCAAGCAAGCGCGCTGGGAGGCCTGCGATGACGGCGCGGCCAACGGCGGCTACCCGAAGAAATGCGACCTGCTCTGCGCCGAGACGCAGGTGCCAGACTGTACCAGCCTGCGTCACAAGCCCCCGGTGACCCCAGTCGGCACGGGCGCAGCGGTGTACGGGAAAGGAGCGTGGACGGTCGAGGGCTGGGTGCGCCTCCCTGCCCTGCCCGTTGGCACCTACGGCGCGATTGTATCTGTCGACGAACCCTCCAGCATCCCCGGCAAGGGCTGCGGAGCGATGCCGGGCGCGCAAGCGTGGCGGGTCGCGGTCGGCGGAGGTGGACTGGAATCATCGCGCCTTGGCGGCGCAACGGAAAAAGCGACAGCCGCCTCGTTGGTCTGGCGCAAGGGCATCTGGCAGCACTTCGCGATGCAGTATCACGGTGACACAACTGGCTCACTTTGGGTCGACGGTCGCCTCGTACGCTCGTTCACCGGCGTAAAGAACGCCTGGGCGGCGAGCTGCCCCCTGCGGGTCGGCAATCACTTCGCCGGCAGCGCTCATCCGCTCGGGGCTGAGGTCGCCGCGCTTCGGTGGTCAAAAGCTACCCGCTACGGTGAACCGTTCATCCCACCGACCACGTTTGCCCCTGACAAGAACACGGTCTGGCAGTTTAATTTGAGCGAGGGCGCAGGCTCCGTCGCCACCGACGTGGTCAAGGGCTTCAAGCTCGCAGTGGCAGGCGTAAGTTGGTCGAAGGCTGCCGGGCCCGGATGCGCCAAACCGTAACGCAGACGCCTCTGGCACAATTCGCACGCAATTCGACAACTCTCGGGGGAGGGTTGGGCGCCGCACGCGGCCAATTCAGCACCGCTCTCAGAATCGACAAGGCCCAAAAAGGAGAGCGGCCCCGGTGAAAGCCGGGGCCGCGAGTCCTTCGAAGCAAGAGTTGGTCAAGATAGGAGTCGGTATGGGGTTATGGTGTCATCCAACGATGTCCGGCTGTGCACTTCCCAACGATGCACGGTCGACAGGTCACCATATCCATACCCGACTTAGATGACGGGCCACCACTGACGCGGTGGAAGGATGGGAGGAGTTGATGTGAGGATTTGATGGAACTCATGGGAATTCTGCTTGCTCCGGTTTACGTGGAGATATAACAGCAAGCTCCGTGCCATTGTTCCGCAAAGCGCTCAACTTTTTTTCAATCATTTGATTTTAAACCGTTTATTTTTATCCGCTCATTTTCCCTGCGTGGCTCCACCGACAATTTACGGCGTGAGATGTCTTTTTGTGCGACAACTATATCAGGGTGATGACGAGCATTGGGCACGCCCCCAGCGCCCGGCCTTCTGCCGGTGTGAATCACGCCGACCGGCAGCGCAAAAACGAAATAAACACCGTATAATCAGTTTGTTTCGACGTTCTTGGCTATCGATGGGAGCATGAAAATCATCCCACGCCGGTCGCATTTTTGTCGCACCATGACACACCGCGTCACGCTTACGAACGAGATCTAGTGCGGTCCGTTTTGAGACCCCCCTGCCGGGCACGAATTACCCAAATTGAAACTGTCTCATATTGACACGCGCCTTCTCCAACTATCCAAGCTGTCTCATGATGCCGTACCTACCGCCACGACGTTACGCACCACCCGTGCGCTGTCATGGATTCACGCTTGCGCTGCGGTGTGGTATGTCGCGACGGTCAACAAGGAGGCTTTGATGTCAGACCTGTTCAACCCGTCAGAGGAGCACCTCGCGCTGCGGCAGATGGTCCGTGAGTTCGCAGAGAAAGAGGTGGACCCTCAGGCTGAGGCCCACGACCGCGACGAAAAATTCAACATTGACCTGTTTCGCAAAGCCGGCGAATTGGGGCTGCTGGGCATCACTGTCGATGAACGCTGGGGGGGTGCGGGGATGGATGCGACCGCGGCCGTCATCGTGCACGAGGAGCTGTCGGCCGCTGACCCAGGGTTCGCGCTCGCATACCTGGCGCACAGCATGCTCTTCGTCAACAACCTCTCCATCAATGGCAACGACGAGCAGCGCGGTCGCATTTTGCCGGGCGTGTGTTCCGGCAAGAAGATCGGTGGCATGTGCATGAGCGAGCCCGGCGCTGGTACCGATGTGCTGGGCATGCGCACCAACGCCATACAAGATGGCGAGGACTGGGTCATCAACGGTGCCAAGATGTGGATTACGAACGGCGCAATCAGCGATACGGAGCTGGGCGACGTCTTTCTGGTCTACGCGAACACGGGTGGCAAGGGCAGTAAGGCGTTGAGCTTGTTCCTAGTCGAAAAGGGAATGCCAGGCTTCAAGTTGGGGCAGAAAATCAAGGGCAAGCTCGGCATGCGCGCGTCGACGACCGCAGAACTCGTGTTCGAGAACGTCCGCGTCCCCGCCGCCAACCTGGTTGGCTCACAGGGCAACGCTGTGCGTTCGATGATGCGCAATCTCGAGCTAGAGCGCCTCACGCTAGCGGCCATGAGCTTGGGAATCGCCCGTCGCTGCGTGGAAGTGATGAACCGCTACGCCAACGAACGGCAAGCGTTCGGTGTGCCGATCAATCGCTTCGGCCAGATTCAGCGGCACATCGCCGAGTCCTACGCCGAGTTCATGGCTGGTCGGTGCTACGTCTACAATACATCCAATAGCCTCGCACTCGATAGCTTCGGCAACCGTACCGATAGCGATGGCGTCAAGCTGTACTGCGCTGCCATGGCAAAGAATGTGGCGGATCGCGCGATCCAGGTGCTCGGGGGCTTCGGCTACGTGGCTGAGTATCAGGTGGAGCGGCTGTGGCGAGATGCCAAGCTGCTGGAGATTGGCGGCGGCACCAACGAGGCCCATCAAAAGAACATGACCCGAGAGCTCGTGAGTCGGACCACTATTAAGTAGAGGCCTGCCGCCCTACCCTATCCCCGTGAACCATCTCCAAAGCCAGCGTGCCCCAACGTCTGAGCCGCTCCCCTACCGGGCGAATAGGCGATGTTGGGTGGTTGCCGCCTTCACGCTGACATGGCTGGTTTCAGGCTATTGCCCCGACATCTCGGCTCAGCAGCCCATTGTGAACTGCAAATCCACTGGTGACTGCCCCGGAACCGAGACCTGCCGCGACGGGCGCTGTGTGGCGTGCGAGACCTCCTGCCGAGCGGGCTACCTCTGTAGAAATCACCGCTGTGTCCGGCACGAATGCGATCGCGATGCGCACTGCGCTGTCCACCGACGCTGCCGCGATGGGGCCTGTGTGGTTCCACCACCACCGGTGTTGGGCGTCGTACGGCACCCCATCGGCAAACGGGTGGCCATCGATCTGAGCGTGGGGGTGGCCTATCCCGTTGGCATGCTCCTATTTGTAGATGCCCATGTCAGTGGCGGACGCCGGCTGTCCTTGGCTCTGGGCACCTCTCCGGTCGAAGGTGGGGTCGGCTGGCGTGTCGGCATCCACGGCGCTGAAAGACGACTCGGGCCGCTTGGCGTCGAATTGTGGACCGCGCTCTATGGCCTCAGCGCAGATGAGGCCACGTCGGAGTCGTGGGCGGAATTGCGCGGCGCAGGTCATGGACTTTTTCAGGACAAATCCACTGTTTCAGCGGTCTGGGCTGGCCCCGGCGTCAGCGTTGTCTGGCGGCATGGTGAACGCCAGCGTTGGCTCTGGAAGATGGACATTGGAGCACTGATGCTGCTGGCGGACCGCTACCCGCCAGAGCGCGACTACCCCGTTATACCGAGCGTGACGCTACGTTACGGGTACGCGTGGTAGCGGGTGAGTTGGCGGGCCGTGCTACCGAGTCACGTGCAGCAACTTCATCAGCTTGTACCCGGTATCCGTTGTGCCTCCCAAGCGCAGCACAAAATCGCTCGCACTGCTGCACTGCACAACGACATCGACCACGCGGTGCCCAGATTTGGACGCGCGTACAGGCAAAACACGCCAAATCGTGCAGGGCGCCTTCGCCTTGTGCAGGGCCAACGCATACGCCTGCTCCTGCTTGCGCGGAATCCATTCGTAGGGGCTACCGTGCATGGCAAATAGCCGCCCGACGACGATGGGGGCGCCGGCGTGAACGGCACTTGGACCGAGCTCCTTGAGATAGGACGCCCAGTTCGAGCCCGGGCGCTGTAAGGCCGCGCAGGCAGCTTTTCGTGGCAGTCTTTCGCCAATGCGGAGTTTAGGCACAGTCGAAGTCACATCCAAGCGGACGTACTCAGAAAACTGACCGCAGAGAGACGTCGCATCCTCCTCCGCAAGCGCCCGTGATATCGAGAGAAAGCTCTTCGCAACCGCTGCGGCATGCGCTTGCGCCACGCCCACAAGTGGCGCCTCCCACCCGCGCTGCTGCCGCCTCGCGATGTCGGCCAAATGTGCGGCAGAAGCGCGCTGCGCGCTGCGGTTGCGCCGTGACTTGAGATGCCGGCGCGCGGCCTGCCACAGGCCACGCTTGGGCTGATGCTGCACGAGTGCACCGCCGGAGAGCGCCCAGTGGCTGGCGTCGTCCTGCGCCTGCCGTAGCGGTGCAACCTCAGCGGCGAACCACTCCCCACTCACTCGATAGAACACGGTGATGGCAGAGCTGTTGAGCTGTCCGGTCCGGCCAAACCACTGGAGAGCAGCCCCCAGATGACGCTGCGCAGTCGATTTCGCCCCAGAGAGCCGCACCGACGCCATGCCGCGCACGCCGTCGAGGGCGCCGCCGTTGGGCCAACGCAAGTCGAGAGACACTGAGAAGGTGCCGTCGCCATCCATCACAGCGACGCCGCCGTAGTAGACCGGGCCAGAGATGACGTCTGCCTCCGGGGGATAGCGGTAGAGGCTCTGCCCCATGACATCCGTGACGTACAAGCCCAAGCTTAGCCATGGCCAGGGGGTGGCTCGCAACCCGAAATCTAGGCTGTTTAGCGGAGATAGGGCTTGCGGCACGTCGGAAATCCAACGAAGAGCGAGCCCAAGATGCAGCCACGAATCGAGGGTCGTCGACGCTGCGATCGTGTAGCGATTTGGCACAAGTGCAGGAGATGCCGCGGCGTCGGGAGCAGGCTCCACCACGTGTTCAGCGCCGAGTCCCAACTGGACTGGCCCCAAAGGCAAGCCACCATGAACGCCCCAGCCGGCGCCGCGATTGGGTCCATTACCGCCCAATGCCGCCCGACCGCCGAGAGACAGCCCCAGGGGCCCCGTCGCTGGATTGCCGAACCATCCGACCGTACCTGCCGGCAGCGCGACGCTCGTCGTGGGCTGAACGACTTGGCGGGCAATTCGCGGCTTTGCCGCACCCGGTCGGGCATAGAGGCACGACGCCGCAAGGCCTACACAGATTGCAGCGAGTGTTGGAATGCGACCGCTCATGTCCACGATCTAGCACACATAAGGCCGTCCGCGGGGGCTCAGACGCCTCATGCCACGTTGCCTCGGCTTGAACCACGGTCGTCTGACCTCTAAACTACCCCGCCCACCGGTGTGGGTCCGGAGAGTTCATGTTCATGGAGCGCCGTCGAACCCTGAGAGGTTCGCATACCCTGCTGGACGTTCTGTGTATCGGAGCGGCGTTTGCGCTCGCCTTTGTGCTGCGCCAATTCCACATGGAGATTCCGCTGCTCAAACAGATTCCGGCGACCTCCTGGCGCTGGCAGGATGTCTACGGCACGGACTACGCCCTGCTGTTCGCCGTCAGCGCGGCCGCATGGACCTATGGCCTGCGCAATCGGCGGGGCTATCTCGTGCCCCATCGCGGCACGCTGATGCAGCTCATTTTTCTGCATTTCCGTGGTCTCGCATGGGCAGTCCTCGCGACCAGCGCGGCTGTGTTTACCGTCAAACTCGCGACCGTCAGTCGCCTATACTTCGGCTACTTCTTCTCTGTCGGGTGCATCCTGCTGCTGGGCAAAGACCTCTTCATGCGCAGCTTCATTCGCCGACTGAGCGCGACGCCCCTGTTCTCGCGCCATGCGCTGGTCATCGCCTCAGGTAAACCGGCCTCCTGGTTCGGGCAAGCGCTGCACGATGCCTCCGACGCTGGATACACGGCGGTCGGTGTCATCTGGAGCGGCGAGGGCGAACCACCCGAAGACATCGGCTCGCTTCCGGTTCTGGGCGGTATCAGCGATCTCGATAGTGTGCTCATCGCTCACCCCGTGGACGAGGTGTTCGTCGTGGGCGGGGCTCATCAGCTGGCGAGCCTGGCGCCCGTGGTGCAGCGACTCACAGAGCGCGGTCGCGTGGTCTCGATGGTGTCGACCCTGCAAGGCGGCGGCCATGGCGTGCGCGGTCGGGTCACAGAATTCGAAGGCATCCCCATGTTGTCCTGGGGACCGATGCCCAAAGATGAGGTCGGTGCGACGGTCAAACGGGCGATGGATGTCACGGTCGCAGCGCTCGCGCTTGTCCTGTTCGCACCAGCCATGGCCATCGTCACCGTCTTGCTGAAGTCCATCGATCCGGGCCCGGTGCTCTTCGCTCAGCATCGTCTGGGCGTGGGTGGCGAGCACTTCCTTTTGTACAAGTTTCGTTCGATGCGGGTCGACGCAGAAGAGGCCCTCCGCCGCGATCCAGTCTTGTATCAGCGATATGTCGACAACGACTTCAAGTTGCCCGAGTCCGAGGATCCACGCATCTCGCCACTGGGTAGGTTTCTACGCAAATCGAGCCTCGATGAGTTGCCACAGCTGATCAACGTACTGCGAGGCGACATGTCCATGGTGGGCCCGCGCCCCATCGTGCCGGACGAGATCGCCCATTACCGCCCGTATTCCGAGCTATTCTTGTCCGTACGGCCCGGAATTACGGGGCTTTGGCAGGTAAGCGGCCGCTCCGACGTGCGTTATCCCGAGCGCGCGTTCATGGATTTGGACTACATCGGCAACAACTCCGTGCTTCAGGACATCATCATCCTAGTCAAGACCGTCCCTGCGGTGCTGGCACGCAAGGGAGCCCACTAGTGAGCAGCAACGCCAAGAACACCCCCCACATGGGCCCGCTCGCGATGCAGCGTCTCAACGTCGGCGCAGATCACCACCTCGCATTCCACACCGCTGGGGACACGGGGACTCCGGTGCTACTCATCATGGGGTACTGCGTGCCCGGTCGTGCGTGGCGCTTTCAGTGGCCCGTTCTCTCACAGCAGCACCGCGTCGCGTTGTTCGACAATCGCGGCACGGGCGGCAGTGGTGCGCCCAAGGGCCCGTGGCGGATGTCGGATCTCGCCGACGATGCGATCGCGCTGATGGATCATCTCGGCTGGGAGCGGGCGCATGTCGTCGGCGTCTCCATGGGCGGGATGGTCGCGCAACACCTCAGTCTCAGAGCGCGGCACCGTGTGAGCAGCATGAGCCTCATCGCGACGCAGGCTGGTGGGTTGCGCGCGATGTTGCCCGGCATCGGAGGCCTGAAGCGCTTTGCGATGGCCAACGTCGGTCCGCGACAAGAGCGCGGTCGTCACCTCGCCTCCCTGCTGTTCCCGCCTTCTTTTGTGGAAGAGGTCGGCCGTCCGTGGCTGGAGAGCGTGCTGATGGACGATTTTGGCGATCCGATCCCGTCGCGGAGCCGTCGCCTGCAGCTCGGCGCCATCGCTGGTCACCGGACGAGTCGTCGGCTTGGACAGCTGCACGACTTGCCTTCCCTTATCGTCCGCCCAGGCGCCGATTTGCTGATTGCCCCGAGCCAAAGCGACCGACTCGCTCAGCTCCTGCCGCACGCCGATGTGTTGCGTATTGACGATGCGGGCCATGGGGTCATTCGGCAGTCGGCAGCCACCATCAACGCTGCGCTGCTCCGCCTTTTTGCCCGCGCAGACGGCCTGGCCGCAGGCTAGCTGACAGATGACCTGGAGTCCGAGGCAGGTGACGTTCAATCCAAGACGGGGATGGCTCCTCTTCGCCATGGCGCTGAGCCTGCTCGTCGGCTGTGGCGCCCCGCAACACGTGACGACGCTGTCGTTCAACGCACCCGCAGACGTCACCGCCAGAATCAAACTGCCCCCGCCCCATGGGCGCGTTCTCAGTGCCGGCAAGACGGTGGTCGTCGCCACAAGTGGCAACGATACGGTGACGCTCGCAGCCACGCACGGCAACGGCCGAGTCCGGTGGCAGGAGCGTTTTGGCGGCGGTCAACTCATCCAACTCGTAGCCGCTGGCTCACAACTGCTACTGCCGACCCGGAGCGATCCGCCGGCCTTGCTGTCCATCGATACCGCATCAGGTAAAGTTCGCTGGCAGGTGGAGCTACCCGAAGCGGCGACGAAGGTAGCGCACATTGCGCCCTACGTAGCTGTGCAAGCAGGTGACCAGGTGCTGCTGATTCACGGCACGAGTGGCACAGTGGACGCTCGCTGGACCTTCACAGACGCGCGCCTGATCGGTGCCGGAGCGCCCTCCTGGCTGTGGCTCTATCGTCATTCCCCGGGTGCCGGGGAGGTGCTGGCCATCGACATCCGTCGCGTGCGTTGCGCCAAGGCCGGCTGCACGCCAAAGGTCAGCTGGCGCACGCCGTTTCAGCGCATGCCAGAGGTGGTCTCAGGGCACCTATGCGGGCCGCCCCTCCCGCGGCTAACGAGCTGTGTCGATGGACGCACTGGACAGCGCTTATGGCTTGATTATTCAGCTTTATTGCCCACATTGGTCGCCGGGTCTCAGGGGTTATTTGCCAAGGGGCACGACGCTTGGGGCCATCGGTATGTCGCTGCGCTGTCGGCTCAAGCGCGTCGACTGGTTTGGCGCGCACATACATCGCCGGGTCAGGCCACGCTGCGTCCCCGCAATGGCCACTTGCAGCTACTGCAACCTGAGCGGCTCAGCGTCTTTCGCGGGAATGATGGCAAGTTGGTCGGGGCCCTGGCCATGCCAACTGCGAAATTGGTCGACGCGGTCGCGACCGGCAAAGTACTGACGTGGCTATTCGGCAGCGCAGGCACGCTCTCGCCTGGGCGCGATGCGCTGCCGCCAAACGAGCCCCCCAACCGGCGCCCCCAACACGCCGGCAAACTCCCACCGTGGCTAAAGAAGGGGGTCGTCCTTCACTATGTGGAGGTGCATTTTACTCGCCGAGACCGATTGACCGGTGGGCTGGTGGGGGCCAAGCCGCCGACTCACATTCGTGTGCGCCTGACACAGCTGGACGCCAAGAAAATCGGCTTCTCTGTGCAATCGCAGGGACACAAGGAGCGTGAAGTCACCGTGTCGCGCGATGTGCCGACCGAGTTGGTTGCCCTGTTGCCGCGCGCGGCGACCCCCACCCAACAACAGCAGCAGCATCGACCGACGGTGTCCGTCCCACTGGGCGGCAAACCACTGGCCAACAAGAACAAGCCAGCACGATCGGGGATTCACATCTCAGAGGCGACGTTGACGGCGTTGACGCGCGGCGATCACGTCGCGTTGACGGCAGAAGATCCGGGTTCAACGCGGGTGGGCACCGGCCTGCATCGCGTAGGATACGTCGGGCGCAACCGCACGCAGCCGCAACCGCGCGACATACTGGCGATGGTTATTCGCGGCAATGACGCTCGGCGACGCTATTTGGTCGCTCCATGGCCCAGCCTCCCTCTCGTTCTTCGGGTAGATGGCGCCCACCGGTTGCTCCTGCTGACCGCTATTGTGTCGGACGAGAAGTAGGGTTCGGATCGGCCACCTCCATTCGATGCGTAAATCGCACCTGGGCGGTCGTATTCGCCGCAATTTTCAGCCTCATCGCGACATCGAATCGATTGTGCCGCGCCAACGTTGCGCACTCGGCTCGTCAATAGGTAGGTTGCGGCAATGGCGCACAGGAGGTCCCCATCATGACACCCAATCGGCTCACTCAGACCAATAAAATCACGGCGGTCGTTCGCCGCTCACGTCAACTCGCGATCGCGCCAGTGGCGGCAGCGCTCATGATTGGCCTGCTGGCCACCGGCTGCATCTCGAAGGTCACCGGCAACGAAGGCAACCTGACCTTCCAGTACCCGGCCGACGACCAACTACTCGACTTCAACAAGGCTATCGCTGTCGGCGCCAAGCTCGACCTCGTCGTCCGTGAAGTGGGCTCCTCCAAGCTCGTCGAGCTCACGGGGGCTACGAGCAGCGACGACAAGGCCCTGACCGTGGAGAGTTTTCAGGGCAACAAGCTCATTTTGAAAGGCACCGGCAACGGCACCGCGACCATCGAAGTCACAGCCAAGCAGGCCGATGGGACGACGGTCACTGACAGCGTCAATATGCGCGCGCGCACCGCTGAAGTGCTGAAAATGCGGCATTATTGCACCAGCGACACGATCGGCCACTACCTCGCCAGCCAGGATGTGTTGATTCCGTTTGACCTGGAGTTGAAGGATGGCCAGCCCGTCATCGGATACGGCTTTGCGCCGGTGTCCCTCGAGCCCGCGGACGGCGTGACCTTCGATCAGACCACCAAGGCGCAAGTTCACTTTCATGTCCGCACGTCGGACAAACCGCAGACGGTGACGCTGAGTTCGACGATCGACAGCACCAAGCTCAAAATGCAGATCCACACCCAGGCCGACATCGACGGGGCGATGATGGACTCCACGTCGGACCAAGCACTCGTCGGGCTGACTCGCTTCGCGCTGGTGCGCCCCACGATCGGCAAGATTCCCGTCTGCCAAGCCAATGCTGAGTTCACCGCCGAGAGCACGACAGAGGATGTCTGCACGATCAAGGCGCTCACAGCCAAACGCGCCGGCGTCGATGCGGGCTGGGGCTGGATCGAGATCAAGGGCAAGAAGCCGGGCAAGTGCAACTTCAACGTCAGCCATCCCAAGGGCAAAGACGGCAAAGGCGTAGTGACCCCGTTCTCACTGTCGATCGTGTCGGCGCCCTAGCAGCGTGCGGCGTCATTAAAATGACTGTCGCAGCACGATGCTAGCTGTAACGATCCTCGCGCCAGGGGTAGGCGGTCATGGAATAGCCGCGTTGCTCCCAGAATCCCGGGCGATCGCCGACCAAGACCTCGATTCGAGAGATCCACTTGCTGCCCTTCCAAGCGTAGAGTTGCGGCG
Organism: Myxococcales bacterium; assembly: GCA_023954815.1. Classification (GTDB taxonomy): domain Bacteria; phylum Myxococcota_A; class UBA9042; order UBA9042; family UBA9042; genus UBA9042. The sequence continues at coordinate 27,622 of JAGSHB010000035.1, forward strand.
TGATCATTCGGACCGGACCGCCATGCTCGCTGGGCAGGGGCGCGCCCTCCCACGAATGCACGAGCAAGACGTCGTCCTTCACGGCCTCGGCCAAAGAGACGTTGGTCGTGTAGCCGTCGTAGCCGTGGCACATCAGATGCGAGGCGTCATCAGCGAGCCCGGCGGCGGTCAGTAGCGTCGACACGCGAACCCCGCGCCACCGCATGTCGAGTTTTGACCAGGTGGTGACGCAGTGAAAATCGCTGATGTCCTCGACCTGCGGGAGGGCGAGCAAATCGGCGAATGTCAGGGTGAGCGGCACATCTACGGCGCCGTCGACATGCAGACGCCAGCTGGACTGGTCCACATCGGGTGTGATGCCCAGATCGAGCACCGGCCACTTGCGGACGACGCGCTGGCCCTGCGGCACCGTCGGCATGCCATGGCGATTGGTGGGGCCGTTGCCCAAGGGCTCGCCATCGGTGACCGACGGCGTCTGGGCAGCGCGCGCCTTGTGTCGAGCGATTCGCCGGATGCGAGCCTGAATTTGCGGGCTGTCACTCACGAAATCGACTCGAAAAAGGCCGCCCAATCGGGCTCCTTGAACCCCACGAGCACACCCTGATCAGCAACGAGCAACGGCCGCTTGATGAGCTTACCGTCGGCTGCCAGCGCCGCGAGCTGCGCTGCCTCGCTCATCGACGGCAGCCTGTCCTTGAAGCCGCCGCCGCGATACGACTGCCCGGAGGTGTTGAAAAAGCGCTTGAGCGGCAATCCGCTCGCCTGCCACGCCTGCTGCAGCTGGGCCGCGGAAGGAGGCTGCTCGACGATGTGGACCACGTCAGCTTCCACGCCGGCGGCAGTGAGCCACTTGAGGGCTTTGCGACAGGTGCTACATCCCGGGTACTGGTAGATGGTGGTGGCCATGAACACTCCTGCTGTGACGTTCGGTTAGGGTGCGCCCCCAGTCATCGTGGGCGCTGGCGCAATCTAGCTACCACCCGCCGTCTTGTTCGAGGTCATCGAGGGCGTCGAGCACGCGATTACGTTCAGCTTTGGACACGCCGCCATCGCCGGTTGCAGCCGATTGCTCACCATCGGAGCCGGGCGGCGCGTCACCATGGGTCACAGCGCTCGTCGTGCGCGCCTTGGACCGACGAACCGTACGCGCCAACAGCAAGCCGAGGCCGAAGATCGCGCCGCCAATCAGCAGCGCGGGCACCATCCAGCCGCGCTTTTTTTGCCGTTTGGGCAGCAACCACTCGCGCTTGATCTGCTCGCGAGCGCTGTGGGTGGCGTTGTGTTCTGCGTGGTAGTAGTCGATGAGCTCGTCGGTCGAAAACCCCATGGCAAGCCAAATGCGCGCGCGCCGCTTGTAGACGACCGCCGGTGTGCACGAGAGCTGGCAGTTGGAGAAGTAAACGGTGGCTTTGCACCCCTCACAGGTACAGCGCACGTTCTGCAGGAACCACGTGTAGCGCTTGTTGTCGTAGCGCAGCATGCGCTCGTACTCAGGCGACCGGGTAAGAAAGTTCTTTTCCACCGCCAGTGCCAGCTGCGTACGACTCGCCTTCGGTCCCAGCCCAGCGACGGCTGCGCTCAGGTCCTTGCGCGCGTTGGCCGCGAATGGGCAGTCACAGGACGCGGGCGCCAAGCTGCGAGCCTTGTCGATCGTCAGCTCTGTGCCGTCAAAACACGCACACGCCAGCGCTGAATGCAGCGATGCGGCGTCAGCAGCGTACGCACGTCCCCCCAGTGGCCCGACCATCGTGGCAAACACGGTAGCAAACAACAGCGCATGACGAACAGACATCACTTTCATAGACCGCGACTCCTTGCAGCAAGGGCCGCACCCTACCAGAACGCGCGAATTACGCAGCGAGCTGTAGGCGCTCGTTGCAGGCGCGCAGGACTGTCACCCGATTCTTGTGCATCTCCTCGTGACGACGCACCTGCTCGACCTGCCAAAGCGACAGCGATGGGAGCGCAGCCACCACATCGCGCACGTTGAGGCTGTCGTAGCCTTCAATCGCGGGCGTGTTGGCGGCGTCTTTGGTCTTGGCGAGCGACTGCGTCCAGCCGCGCAGCTTCTCCACCACGCCGTCGGTGCCTTCCTTGCCATCGAGCCGGCGCGACGCTTCGGTCAACGCAGCCGCGCCCGCGTCACAAGCGGCGACCACGGCATCGCTCCGCAGGGCGCCGCCAGTCACGACAGCACGGCGAATCGCCTGAGATTGTAGGCTTTCAGCGCGCTCAACGAATTCGGTCAGCAGGGCATCGGCCTGGGTTTTCAGGGCGTCCGCATGGTTCTTGATTTCCGTCGCTTTCGCTGCAATGGCTGGCTTCATCTTGTCCTCCAAATGCTGATTTCTTCAGCTTTGACGCACCGCGTCATGAGCAGAAGGTAAGATGCGGAACGCTCGCGTCAAGGGATTTTTACACTGGAGGTCTGCAGTTTTTTTGCAGAGACCCGACCCTACCCGGACCGATGACATCACCTTCAATACTTGCTGGTTACGACTACTGACTCACAATTGATCACGAGGCGCGTCTCACGCTGATCGAATATCGTTACAACCCAGGCGTTCATGATACGATCCACGTGAGTCCTCAGGGGGAGGGCTGCGTAAAGACGCCAGTATTGGCGAATTCCGAGCTCTGCGCCGGAACGTAGGAGAGGTAGACATATGAACCGCAAAGATATGATGAAGACCTTGGGCATCGCTGTTGTAGGCATCGCTCTCGGCGCTGGAACCGCCTCCGCTCAGTCCCTCGTCGACTCGGCTCCTGCATCGGTCAAGGCCGGCTGTGGTGGCAAAGGCGGCTGCGGCGGCAAAGGCGGCTGTGGCGGCAAGAAGGCTGCTCCTAAAAAGGACGCCAAGAAAGACGCCAAGAAGGACGCCAAGAAGGCAGAAGCCAAAAAGAAGTAGCGAATTCGTCGTGTCTCGCGACTAGGATGGGTCGGGTCTGTTGGGCTCGACCCATTCTGCTTTTTGCCATTCTGCGTTTTGGAAGTGCAACAATGACACCACCGCCCGCTAATCGTTGGGGTTTGCCGGACCTGGGCCTGGGTCTCGGGCTACGCACACAACACATCGAGACGATTTTGGCGGAGGAACCAGACGTCGGTTGGTTCGAGGTGATCACCGAAAACGCGCTGCATCATCGGGGATGGTACCGGTCGACCCTCGCGCGCCTGCGGGAGCGATACCCCATCGTGCTGCACGGCGTTTCACTGTCCATCGGGAGCGCCGATCCCCTCGATATGGACTACCTCAAACAAGTCAAAGCGCTAGCGGACGAACTCGCTGTGCCGTGGCTGAGCGATCACGTGTGCTGGACGGGGGTGCGCGGGCAAAATAGCCACGACCTGCTGCCGGTTCCCTATGACGAAGCGACCCTGGCGTGGATGGTGGCGCGCATCCGGCAGGTGCAAGACGTGCTGGAGCGGCCGTTGATGCTGGAAAACCCCTCCAGCTACGCGGAATTCAGCTCGACCACCCTGACGGAATGGGATTTTATCGCTGAAATGGCTGAGCGCGCGGATTGCGGGCTGCTGCTCGACGTCAACAACATCTACGTCAGCGCCATCAACCACCACTTTGATCCGATGGACTACCTCGCGGCGATTCCCTGGGACCGCGTGACGCAATTTCACGTCGCCGGGCACACCAACCGCACCAGTCACCTATTCGATTCGCACATTGGCCCTGTCATCGAACCGGTCTGGGAGCTGCTCCGCGTCGCGCTGGCACGTTCCGGTGGTCGGGCGACGATGCTCGAGTGGGACGACGAGATCCCCGACTTTGATGTGGTGTGGCAGGAGGCCAAGCGGGCGGAGCCATGGATTGCCGAGGTGCGGGCGCACACCTCACAAGGCGCCCCCACAGTGCACAGTCGCCCATTCTCATCCCCCAGTGGCGACGCCGATCCGAGCGCTGTACACCATCTACAGACATGGTTCTTGGATGCCATCACGGGTCAGACTCAGCCCACTCCGACCGAGATCAAGGGCTTTGTGCTGGCCAACGACAAGATGACGGCTCAGATGCGACTGACCGTATATGAACGGATGGTTAGCGCCAGATTGCATGAAGCGATGCAGGAGGATTTTCCCGCGACGTTGGCGACCGTTGGCTCAGAGCGGTTCGGTGAGTGGGTGACGGCGTATTTGCGCGCGCATCCGTCGCATCACTGGGCGTTGGAGCGCTTGGGAGCTGATTTTGCGGGCTGGATCGCCAGATCTGACGCTTCGGACAAAGAGCAACTGAGCGCCTTAGCCGCGTTGGAGTGGCAGCTCGTCACCACGGGCTGGGAGCCTTGGCAGGCGCCGGTCACCGCTGGTGCCCTGGCCACCGTTCCGCCCGACCGCTACGGCGACCTGATCCTCCACAAGGCGCAGACCACGTGGTTAGGCACGGCTGACGCCGCCGCTGTGCAGGCCATCGCCAGCGCGTGGGAGAGCCGGGTGGAAGGCGCCCAATCACAGGACGTAGGGTCGCTAGATGCAGGGTCGCTACATGCAGGGTCGCTAGAACCAGCGGCGTTGGAAGCAACGTCCCTGGGCGACGATTGCGTGCACGTTGTGATCTATCGCGCTGGATGGACGGTCGATATCCGCACGTTGTCCACGGCCGAAGCTGCGGTGCTGGAGGCGCTGCTCTGTGGCGCGCCCCTCGGCGACGCAGTGGTGAAAGCCAGCGAGCGGGGTGACGCCATCGCCGCGGAGATTGCCGCGTCTCTCGGCCAATGGACCCAGCGCTGGGTGGCCGATCAAGTGGTGACGGGTCTGTCTCTCGCGGAACCTACGCCCGCTTGAGAAAGCAGGTCTTCAGTACGATCTGCGTGCCGTTGACCTTGCCCTCGATCAGCGCCGGATCGTCCGTCAGCCGAATACGCCGCACCATGGTGCCGCGCTTGGCCGTAAACCCGGCGCCTTTGACGTTCAAGTCCTTGATCAGCGTGACCGAATCCCCCTCACTCAGCACGGCGCCGTTGCTGTCCAGGGTCGGTGCCTCGCCAGCTTGGCCGGTGCCGGTGTCTTGCGCCCATGCCAACACTTCTTCAGGTAGATACAGCTGCTCCAACAACGACGTCGCCCAGGGCGCATCGAGCCGCCCAAGTAGGCGCCAGCACGTCACTACAACCGCCGGCACCTGACTCCATGCGCTGTCCTGCAGCGCCTTCCAATGGTCTGCGTCCAACTCAGCGCCGGTTGAAAGCTGACCCTCGCAGGTCGCGCACACCACGAGCCCTGTCTCTAGCGTGAGATCGGTGTGAGGGGCGACCGCCACGGCCGTCAGATTTTTGGCGGCGCCGCACAATTCACAGGCGCCGCTGGCCCGCTCCATCAACTGTTGCATGTCACACTCCACGGGGCTGTCCAACGTGTAGGTCTTGGACGGGCAGTCAGCGATATGGGCGCTTATCGCCTATAAATCCAGACATCTAGCTGCATTCGCGCTACCATTTTGAATCCACGCTGATGATTCTCAGCGCCGTTGCCCACGATTGTCGGCGGCGCGGAGCATGGAGGGTCGCCCAGGCAGAGACAAGGGCCACACTGCACGCTACCCTGCCCGTCCATGCCCCTGCCCCTCGCCCCAGTTCTGTTGCTGACTGCCCTCACCTGCCCTGGTGGAGCGACGCCGACCACCGTGCCCGCGCCCGATGTGGGTGGTACCGGCAAGGTCTGCCTCACGGACGGCGAACGGCACGGCCTGCTGTTGGTTCGCCACCCGACGGAGAAGCGTCTGTTGCGGCGAGAGATGTGGCAGCACGGCGAGCGTCACGGGCCATCGACGACGTGGCACCGCAACGGCAAGGTTTCGGAACACGGGCAGTGGCTCAGAGGGCAACTTCATGGGCTTTGGCGGCACTACGACGCCACCGGCAAGCTCGATGGGCGAGGACTCTTCGACCACGGTCGCGGGCTGAAAGTGCGCTGGCACCCCAATGGGCTGCGCAAGGCGTGGGGGCATCTCGAGGCTAGTCAACAGCATGGGTTGTGGACGTTTTGGCATGACACCGGCAAGCGGGCCCAACAGGTGACCTACGACCACGGTCGCTACCACGGCATGCTGACCGGCTGGCATCGCGACGGTACCTTGGCGGTGCGCATGCTGTACGCCCACGGTGTAGAACACGGGGCCGAGGCTCGTTGGTCTGAGTCTGGTGTGCGACTTGTGCAGCGTCGTTGGCAGATGGGTAAAGCCCACGGCCTCACGCTGTATTGGCACCCTGACGGCCGCTTCAAAGAGGCGCGTTGCTTTGTCTGGCAGCGCCTGCGAGGCATCTGGCGCGAGCGAGATCTCCGCCACAGCGATGAGACCGGCCCCTTGGATGACAAAGAGTTGGCCAAGCGCGCGCGTCTCCAGCGCTGTGTCGCGAGGTAACCCAGCTGCTGCTGACTCATCTGCCACCGCACCTAGTTGACGATCGCTGCTACCCGCCAGCGGTGATCTGATAGACCTTCCACGTATTGGCGCCGTGATTGTGCACATGAACCTGCACCATCGTGCCCTTGGGCCACGACTTTGGGGCCGGAAATTCGGGCTTATAGACCTGTTCGAGATGCGGAATGTCGACGTCGAGTCGCCACACTTCCTGGCCGCCGATGCGGATGATGAGCACACCCTGAGCCGGCGGATCGGCGTAGAGCGCGAGGTGCCACAACACAATCGTCACGCGCTCGCCCTGGGCTACGTCACCGGTGAGTTGGGTCTCTGCGGAGATGAAATTGCAGATGCCAGTGTCCATCTCCAGCATCGCGTCTTCGACGATGACCCCGCTCGACACACAGCTGGTCACCGCGTCAGGCATCGCCTTAGCGAAGGGGTCAATTTCCCGCGCGATGGGCACCCAAGCGGAACCGTCGACCACCTCTTCGGCCTCAGACCGTTGCGGGGCTGGGTCGGACGTGGTGCCGCATGATATCGCCAGCCCAAGCAGCAACAGCAACAGCAGCAGCGCAGGTAGACCGCGCACCCGCAGCAACGGGGGGCGGCGCGTCTCGACGTAAGGCGCGAAGTTGCTCAGGGCGCGGCGAATCACCATCTCTCCTGTTCCATGTGGCCCGACGATTCGCTGCAAGAGTGACCGACGAACGGCAGGTCTATCTAGCGGCGGCTTGGCACGCTATACCCAAACGCTACGAGGCCCCCGCGTCGTGCACAACCCAGGCTCATGGTATCCCCCACGTCGATGACTGCTTCCGCCGCCCCATCTGCTGCCACTGCAACCGCGCCTAGTCGCCTGTCGCCTCGGCGGCGGTGGCTCTTGATGGCCTTGGTTATGGCGGCCTACTTCTATCCGTACCCCTATCACCCGCCGATCAATAACCCAAACGAAAACAGCCGCTTCTACATGACTTCGGCCATCGTGGAAGAGGGTACGTATTGCATCGACGGACCGCGCAAGCGATGGGGCTGGGTCAACGACGCGGCCCGCTACAAAGGCAAGCACTTCAGCGTCAAAGGCCCAGCGACCAGCCTCTTGGGCTTGCCCGGATACGCGATCGCGTGGGCATGGGCCGGGATTCAAGGACAGCGCACCGATCGCGATGTCGCCCTGTGGTGGTGTCGCCTCACGGGTAGCCTGCTGCCCAACCTGCTGTTTCTGTGGTTTTTCCTACCCTGGCTGGGTCGCCGAACGGGCTCTGCCCTGCTGCGGGACGCGACCTGGCTAACCGTGGCAGTGGGCAGTCTATTTTACGGATACGCGCTCATCTTCGTCAGTCACAGCTTGGCTGCGGCGAGCGGTTTTGCAGCCCTGATGCTGCTGTCCAAAACAGCCGGATCAGCACCAAAAGCCCGGAAAGACGCGTTCTGGGCCGGGTTTTTCGCTGCTGGTGTCACCGCTGCGGAGTATCCCGGCATCGTCATCACCTTGGCGCTCTGTGGCCTCGCGCTGACGCGATTGGGCACCTTCAAGCAGCTGGCGCGGTTCGCTGCGGGCGCCATCATTCCGACCGCCGCCGTGATGCACATGCAGTGGATGAGCTTCGATAACCCGTTCACCCCCGGTCACCTGCACATGGAGAGCGCGGCGTTTCGCGCCTACCACGAACGCGGGCTCTTCGGTGCCGACGCGTTTCATGCAGACGCGGCCTTTCAGTTGCTCTTCTCCGAGGGGTTCGGGCTGTTTCCCTTGTCGCCGCTGCTGCTCTTTGCCCTGCCCGGCTTGGCCCTGCTGTTGATGCGCCGGGTCGACCGCAGTGTGGGGATCGCGGCTGTGGTTGCGAGCGTCGGGCTGTGGCTGGAGTGTGCATTTCTCAGTAATTGGCGCGGTGGTTGGACGATTGGGCCGCGCTACTTGGCGCCGCTCATTCCGTTCGTGGCCTGGGCTGCGCTGACGGCGATGGACGCCCTGTGGCGCATGCGTCCCCGTTTGACCGAGGCGATCGCGGTCGGAGCGATGGCAGTCGGAATGCTGGCCTCGGGCCTGCCGTCGGCTTGGTATCCCCACCTGCCTGAGGACTTCGACCGCCCCCTGCCACAGCTGTTCTTCCGCCTGCTCGATGGCGCCTTTGTGCCCGAAACGGCGGCCTCGTTGCTGGGCATCCATGGTCTGGCGGCGGCGTTCCCGCTGTTGCTGGTGGCGATCGGTATCGTGTGGGTGGTGGCGTCGACGAATAGCTGGCCGGAGCTGCCGATGCCTACGAGCCGCAAGCTGTTGATGGCGGGACCGCTGTGGACCCGGCGCCTGGGCGGCGGTGCCCTGGTCGCGGCGGTGCTGGTCGTGCCGCTGCTACAAGATCCCACCGCAGCGAAGCGCCGCATTCCCCTGGATCGGGCGCGGGCATTTGTGATGAGTCATTGGTCGCCGCGTGGGCATGACCGTGCGGCCAAACTGCTTGCCAATGGCGAGCGGACCCCGGAGCAGACCGACGCGCTCTCTCGGCTGCTCATCGATCAGGGGCGCAGGCGGGAAGTGCGGGCGTTGCTGCCCAAGCTGCCGGCCGAGCGCCAATCTGAGATTCGGGCTGAATTGTCGGGCAAATAGCGCGCGTTGGGCCTGTCGATTGCGGAATCTAGGTCGCGGCGAAACGTCTGCCAGATGACCCAACGGCTCCCAACGGCGCCCAGCCCAACTACGCGCCCATCGGCATCCACAACAATCCGATGTGGTCGAGGTGCACCACCGCCTGCCGCTCTACTCGGTGCGTCACAATCGCGCCCGCTTTCGCTAGCCAGGTGCGATGGATCTCGCTGAGCTCGGCGCCGAGTTGGTCTTCGAGCCGCGCCAGATCTGCCCAGGCGGCATCGACCCGAGATCGTGCGTTCCGCGCACGATCCAATTTGGCGCTCGCCACTTCTCGCTTGGCCACCGCAGCCGCGACGTCGCTGGCCCGCATGTGGCCCTTGAGGGTGGCGGCGAGCAGCGTCGCTTGGTCTTCTAAACGCTCAGCCACATTCACCGCTGCGACCGCCTCAGCCTCAGCCGCGTCGATCTTGTAGGTGGTGGCGTCGAGCTGCGCCCGCCAAGCGTGCATCTTCTTGGCGTAGTGCCGGCTGCGCTGTGCCGCCTCGATATCCGCCTGGTGCTCGGCCTGCTTTCGGCATCTCGCAGCAAAGGCTGTGCGCGACTCCGAAATGCGGGAGACCAGCCCCAACGTGTCATTGCGGGACACATCGACCGTGCGCTGGGCATCGAGGTGGGTCTGCAGGCGCACCCGAACCTCGGCCCACCAATCCGGATCTTCGATGGGCGCTACCGGCCGCACCGCCCGGCCACGTGTGGGCACGACCGTGCTGAGATCCCGCGCGTCCCAGTCAACAGAGATCGCCTCTGAGGCCGCAAATTCAAGGTTTAAGGGATGACCCACCGCCTCCCACTGCTCTGCTACGTCGTCGCCAAAGCGCAATTCAACCCGTGCCACGACCGCTGCACGCCAGCTCTCCCCGTCCGCGTCGACATCGAACAGATCAGCCCACGGCGCTGCCGGGTCGAGGTAATGCACGGGCACGCCCTCAGCCACGGGCGGAAACTCTACGGGCCGCGCACGTCGACGTTTAGGTGGTGCCGCCTCTTCGGCCGATTCGCTAGGCTCCAGCGGCGGCAGCAGCGTCACTTCCACCGGTGCCGGATTGGCGGCGGTCGATGTTGCCGATGTCTCCGATCTCGCGGCAACTTGAGTCGCTGTTTCCGGAGGCTGGGTAGACCTCGGCGCGTCGCCGGCGGGCGCACTAGACTTGTCACGGCACAACCGCGCGACCTCAGACCGGGTCAGGGGGCCACGTAAAAACGAGAGCGCCCACCGGGTCGTGAACACTGCAGGTTGCGGCTGCCGCGCCCCCATCATCACGAACTGCCGCTTGCCGAGCGCGCCGATGAGCTTGTCGATTTCGGCGACGTCGGTATCCCCGGCGGCGGACTTCAGCGCCTCCACAACCCGGGCCTTGTCGCGCTCGGTCGACAGCCGGCCAATCACCCAGGTACCTGCGTTACTCATCGCCTTATAGTCGAGATCTACGGGGTTTTGGGTGGAAAGCACCATGCCGACACCGTGTGCACGAGCCTGTTTGAGCAGGGTCAGAATCGGCTTTTTCGACGGCGGATTTTTCGTCGGCGGCGCAAAGCCGAAGACCTCGTCCATGTAGATCAAGGCTCGCAAGTCCGAGGTGCCCGGCTGCTTGCGCATCCACGTGACGACCTTGGACAGCAGCAGGGTCACCACGAATTGGCGCTGCTCCTCAGCCAAGTGCGGCAAGTACATCACGCTCGCCCGCGGCCGACCGTCCGGCGCGTACAGCAGGGTCTCGATGTCCAACGCTTCGCCCTGCATCCAGGTCGAGAAAGACGGCGAGGCCACCAGCCCATTGAGACGCATCGCCAGCTTTGCCCGCTGCTTCTCCGGGAAGAACTCCTCCAGCTCAAACACCCCGAGGCGGCGAATCGGCGGCTGCGAGACCTGCCGAATCAGGCCGCCCAAAGTCATGTCACGCCCGGCACGCCACGCCTTCTCGATGAGATGGCACAGCAAGATGTGCTCCCGGCTGGAGATGGGATCGGCGTCGAGATCGGCGAGGACCAGCAGACTGGAGACGAAACTCTCGATCTCTGCGCGCAGCCCTTCCGCGTCCTCGTCGAAGGGATGCGCCGGCGCCCGCAGTGAACCGACCACGTTGATCGGATTGCCGGCCGTCGAGCCCGGCGTCCAGATCTGGAGATCTGCCGCGCTACGCAGCGCCTTGATGTCGTCTGACCCCAGCCCCCATCCGGCGAGCCCTTTTTGCCATTTCTGCGCGGTACTATCGGCCAATTGCGCCGAGGTGACGTCCTTGCGAGCCGCTTCACCTGCGTCGATCCAGGGTGCGAAGTCAGCTGGCTGCAGCTCTGGAAAGCTCAGCAGCAGGTTCCCCATATCCCCCTTGGGATCGATGATCAGCGCTGGCACGCCCTGCCGCAGCACCTCTTCGAGCAGCACCACGCCGAGGCCCGTCTTGCCGGAGCCGGTCATACCCGCGATGACACCGTGGGTGGTCAGGTGATGGCGATCGTAGTGGAGCGGCGCGTCCGTGCGCTGACCATCGGATAGATGCGCGCCGAGATGAAGCTTTCCGCGAGGTGAGGCCATGGTCGGTTGTCTCCTAAGCGGACAACCCTGTGGCCGCTACTTGCTGATCGTCGCCTTCTCGATGAGGACGGCATACTTGTAGCCCGCGCCAAAGTCCTTGCCCAGCACAACCGTGCCCGTCACCGTCACGACGTCGCCCACGGCGGCCCGCTCCTGGCTGGTGATGGTGATGTCGTGATCCCCATCGCTGCCCGAACCGTCCTGAATATGCAGCCAGTTGCGCTCCAAGATGCCAGCGTTGAACTTGACCACCTTGCCACGCACCCGCACGACCTTGCCGCCAAGCGCCGTCTTCGCGGCGTGAACTTCCGCCACCGTGTGAGCGCCCTCGCCCGTCGCCTTTTCAACTTTCGGGCCGATTTTTGGGGATTTTGGCTTACTCGGCTTCTTGCCGCCAGCAACCTGCACGTGGCCGAACCAGACCTCTTTGAAGGTGCGTTTGGTCGCCTTGGAGACGAAATTCTTCATCTTCATCGCGCCGACGATGGCGACCTGCTGGCCCACCTTGACCTTGGCCATCGGCACGGCGCTCCACTCGTTGCCAATACGCAAGTAGGTGTAGCGCCCGGCGTAGAGCACTTCGGCGACGGGGCCCTTGGGACCATCCATCCCGGGGAGCTTCTTGGGCTGCGCGGCAACCTGACGCTCCTGGGCCATGCCTTCGATCGGCGGGTGCCCCGGTGGCAGTGTATTTTGGTGGCCGGCAGGCAGGGGCGGCGCCTTACCCGGGCGGGGTGCCACAGCCTTGGCAGCTTCAGCCGCAGCAGCGACAGCCTTGGCGATCTTGGGATCGGTGCCCTTGTCGCCGATCAGTGTCGACGGTTTTGCGGTCGTGGCGCTCACCACCTGCACCGTCTTCTTGTCATCACAACCGCTGCCTACCAAAGCAAGCGCGACGAGGGCGCTGGCCAGTGGCAACACCATGCGCCGCCGAACGCTGGAATCAGCGACGGACATCG
>JAGSHB010000278.1 GCA_023954815.1 Myxococcales bacterium
GGACCGGCGGGTGTTCACGGCCGACTTACGCGGCACTTTCTGCGTTCTTCATTAGCCAGGCCTTGATGAAGCCGTCGAGATCACCGTTGAGCACCGCATCGGTGTTGCTGGTCTCGTGGCCGGTACGCACGTCTTTGACCATCCGATACGGCTGCAGCACGTAGCTGCGGATCTGGCTGCCGAAGTTGATGCCCTTCTTGGCTGCCTCAATCTCATCGCGCTCGGCGTTCCGGCTCTTGCGTTCCAGGTCCGCGAGACGCGCAGCTAGCACTTTCATCGCCTTGTCGCGGTTCTTGTGCTGCGAGCGCTCCGCCTGACAAGACACCACGACGCCCGTCGGATTGTGCGTAATACGCACCGCGGAGTCGGTCCGGTTGACGTGCTGACCACCGGCGCCACTGGCCCGATAGGTGTCGATCCGCAGGTCGGCCGGGTTGATCTCGATGTTGATCTCGTTGTCTTGCTCCGGCAGCACAAAGACGGAGGCAAAGGACGTGTGCCGGCGGCTCTGTGAATCGAACGGGCTGATACGCACCAGGCGATGCACCCCGTTTTCGGCCTTCAAGAATCCGAATGCGAAGTTGCCAGTGACCTGAAAAAGCGCGCTCTTGATGCCCGCCTCTTCGCCAGCCAGAAAGTCGACCATGCTGACCTTGAAGCCCTCACGCTCAGCCCAACGCGTGTACATCCGCAGGAGCATCGACGCCCAATCGCAGCTCTCCGTGCCGCCCGCGCCGGCGTTGATCTGAACGAGCGCCGAACTGCGGTCATTGCTCGAAGTCATCATCCGCTGGAACTCGGCCCGATCGAGCTCTGCCTCCAGCCCGGAGACCTGTGACTCGATGTCGAGGAGCAGGCTGTCGTCGTCTTCCATGTCAGCGAGCTCAAGCAACTCCAGGGCATCCTCAGTGGTGCGCTCAAAACCCTCCAAGGTCTCGACTGCAGACACCATGTCCTGGCGCTCCTTGAGCAACCCCTGCGCTGTCGCCTGATCGTCCCAAAATCCAGGTTCAGCGCTCATATGCTCGAGTTCATCGATGCGCGCCTTTTTCGATGGGACGTCAAAGATACCCGCGCAGCGCGAGTAGTCGCTGAGCGACCTCTGCTGCACGGGACCGTAGTTCAGCGATCGTGGCCATGGATAGGACTCCTCCAAAGAGGGCGGCATCCTGACACGCCCAGCGCCCCTTCGCCACCCGCACAACGTCTCGATTCTGGGAAGTTGAATCAGCGCCAAAAGCCCGAGAAACGGCTGCGACTGCTTCCAGACCGCCATCGAATTCGACGTATCTCAAGCGGTTTGCGACCGGCCGTAGGCCCACCGCCTCCCCCGTGGCACACTCCGCGCCGCCGCTGGATTCCTCGCGGCAAGAGCGCCCGGCAGTCGATCGCACACATCTCGCTATGCACCATGACCATGAATGACCTTCGACATCGCGCCAGCCTCCTCATCGCACCGGATGGGTCCGCCGTTCCTGGGGTCGTGTACCTGGTGGGGGCAGGGCCCGGCGCACCGGACCTCATCACCCTGCGAGGCTGGCGTCTTCTGCAGAGCTGCGATGTGGTGGTCTATGACAGCTTGGCGGACGCTCGCCTGCACGCAGAGCTGACCTGCGAACGCATCAACGTAGGCAAGCGCTCGGGCAGCCACACCCTCAGCCAGGAAGAGATCAACGCGCTACTCGTTCGCCTCTCGAAGGCCGGCAAGCGCGTCGTGCGGCTCAAGGGCGGCGATCCCTTTGTGCTGGGTCGCGGGAGTGAGGAGGCGGCGTGGTTGGCGGAGCACGGCGTCTCGTGTCTGGCCATCCCCGGTGTTTCCAGCTCGGTCGCTGGCCCTCTTTTGGCCGGAATTCCCGTGACACATCGCGGCTTAGCGGATGCATTTTGCGTGGTGTCAGCCCATCCGCGGGGCGAAGACCGTTCCTTCACGTTTCCCGCCTATCAGCCGCAATTGACGGTGGTCGTCCTCATGGGCGTGCATGCGCTACCGAGGTGGCAAGCGTCCCTTTCGGCGCTGGGTTATCCGGCGAATTTGCCGGTGGCATTCGTCACCTGGGCCGGCCGTCCGCAGCAGCGAACCCTGCGTACAACCCTAGCTAATTGCGCGCAAGCGGCCGAGGAATTCGGGCTGACAGCGCCCACTGTAGCTGTCGTTGGGCGCGTTGCGGCCCTCAACGCAGTCCCTGCCTACAACCCCTAGCACCGTGATGCGTCATTGAAATGACTATCGCATCACGCTGCCAGTGATCTTCATCATTGGGGGGCTACGAGGGCCCCATCCCGGCAGGCCGGGGTCACGAATGAGTCACGACCAAGAGAAATGGCGGAGTCTGCCAAAAACACGACGGGCCCGCGCATTCGCACGAGCCCGTCGCCTCTAGTTTCAGCGCTGGCTAGCCACCGCAGGCGCCGTCTTTCCAGTTGAACTTGTCGCCGTTGTAGCACTTGGCTTGGCAGGCGTTCTGGTAGGTCACGCCATCGTCGCCGCACACCGGCTTCTTGGTCTGGGTGCAATTGCACACGCAGGGGCCGAGGTACTTGAACGTCCAGTCGCCTTTCTTGCCGGCGGTCAGGCAGTCAAACTCGCTCTGCGTGCGGAACGTGTACCAAACAGCACTTGCGCCAGTACCTTTCGCGGCGCAGACCTGCTTGACGATGCTGTAGTCCACGTCTGGGCAGCACGCGCCCTGATTCGCGGCCTGGTAGAGCTCCACCGAGCACTTATCCTTCTTGGTAGCGCTGACGCCATCGCAGGACAGCACGGCTGCACCTTGACCTTTGGCGATACAACCGTTGCGGAAGGTGCGCGCGGCGCCGCTGCTCTGACCGTTGACCACAGCGCAGACCGGATTGCAGTCGCCCGGGCACTTGTCCTTCCATTTCTTGGTGTCGTAGCACTCGCCTTGGCACTCAGGAACCATCTTGCCCGGCTCGCATTGCTTGGTCTTAGCGCTGTCTCCGATGGGGTAGCAGCCCGACAAATCGCAGGCCTGCATGGCGCACGCTGTCGCGTAGGTCGTGCCGTCCTTCTTCGAGCAGACGGGCTTGTACTCGTTGACCGGGCAGGCCGCGCCACCGGAGGCCTTGGGCTGCATGCAGATGTTGAACTTGCCGCAGCTGCCCTTAATAACTTCGGATTTCGGGCTGCACTGCCAGTCCTTGGTGCACGAGAGGCCAGACTTGCCGCACTTGCCGCCGCTGCATTTGTCGGGGTTCGCCAGCTCCAGGCACTCCAACTCGCATTCTTGCTTGACCGGCACGTAGGCGCCGCCCTTGGTCTTGGCGCAGAACGCATCGGGAGCGTCCGGCTTGGTGTTGGTCTTGCACGCCTTGCAGTCTGGGCATTTGCCCTGCGCGAGGGTGACGCCCGTGGGCCAGTTGTACGCCTTCAACGTACAGATCGCCGAGCAGTCGTTGAGGAAGGTCTGCCCGTTGACGCACATCGGCGTGTCCGCGCACTTCGTGCAGTCGGAGCAACTCTTCGCACACCCAGGAAGCGGCAGCGTGCCTGCATCCGGCTGGCCGGCATCGGTCGGTCCAGCATCACCAGCGCCGGCATCCTCATTGCTCTTGCTGTCCGTCGTAGTTCCAGCGTCTTCGACCTTGGCACCGGTATCCTCGGTACCTGCGTCGGTCACAGTGCCGGTGTCTGTTGCGCCAGCATCATCCTCACCAGCATCGGTCGTAGCGACGTCCGTCGCCGCCTCACCGTCTTGGCCCTCGGCGCTGTCGCTAGGCGTGTTGGTGTCTTCTGCGCCCTTGTCTGCCGGCGGCCCATCTACACCGCCGCATCCGCCCACGATCAGAGCAAACATCAGCAGTGTGGTCAGGGCGGGGCTTGAAACGATCTTGTGGCCCGTCATGAGGGTCCTCCAGCGATAGGGAACGGCGAGTGGTGGCGAGTCAAACGAGCGAAAATCGGCCGAAATGGCAGGCTGCGCGCGCTAATTGAACTGTACTGTAGCGTCTTCTTCCCCATTTTGCCGGGACCCGCCGCAACGCAGTCCGTCATCCCAGCCCAGACGCCTGTACAACCATAGCGATAAACCCGGGCTATTGTGAAGCCGCTACCCGATCCAGCGTTCGTCCGGTGCACGCACGGCGATGTGGCTGTTGGGCATCGGCTGGCCCAGGCACACAGCGGCAATGGCGGCCCCCTCGGCGCTGCGCATGCGGCTCAATGTGCTGTCGAATGCACGCTGCGCCACCACAGCTCGCGCTTCTGTGTTCATCGGGTTGGTCACAAACAGGGTTTCGTCGAGTTCGCTGGGCGAGATCAGCGCCAGTCCCACATCGGGATGCTCCGCCTCAAAGCGCCGTAGCCCCATGTTTAGACGACTGATCGTTGAGATGCGAAAACTCTGATTCCACACGCCCCACATCCCGCGCTGGCGGATACGCACCAACTCACCCGGCTCCTCACCATCCTGGCTCATCTGCGTCAGCCGTCTCGCCAGATTCCACGGCACGATCGGATTGATGACCAACGCGTGAGTCGCCCCCGCCGCCTGCGCTAGATCCACGTGTGCAACTTTACCTGAGCCGCCGTCCACCAGGTCGCTGTCACCAATACGAACGGGATTAAAAAACAGCGGGATTGCGCTCGAGGCGATGATCGCTTGCGACAAGCTGGCGTCGAGACGGTATCCGAGGCCGAAAACCTCCCGATGAGCGGTATCTAGGTTGTTGGCGGGGATGAGCAGCTGTTTGGGGATCTGCTCGAAGTAGCGCGGCAGCTCCTGGCGGCTCAGAAAACGCTCGATGAATCGCTGGTAGGCACGAAGGGAAAACAGCCCGTCAGGCAGGGTGCGCGACAGATCGCCGAGATCCACATCCGATGCAAACCCCTTGGGGTCACGTTTGGCGTTGTGGGCGGCCTTCACGAAGAAGCGCGCGATGTGCCCCAACTTGGTGAGCGTCTCGCGTGTGTCGAAGCCATAGACGTCACTGCGGCGCAACGGAAAGAAGTCGTCGCCGGTGACCAGGGAGTTGAAAAACCGAGTGACAGAGACGCCCGCCGCCACGAAAGTAGCGACCATCGCCCCAGCTGATGTGCCGATGTAGATGTCGAAGTCCGTCACCCGAAACCCTGGAATACTGGCTTCAAGACCCGCGAGGACGCCCACTTCGTAGGCCGCGCCGGTCGCGCCACCACCACACAGCACCAAGGCGCGTCGGGTGGGCCTGGCGATCGATTCAGAAGGCACGTTCATGGTCATGGGCACAGACTGCCACAGATCTGAGATACGGTGGCCGCGACGGCTGTGACGGCTGCGATGGGCGAGACAACCATCCTGTCACCGGAACAGCGACAGTTCAGCCAGTCGACAGCAAATGAGCCGGGAAATCAGTTGATTCGCGCAAAAATAGGAACGGGGGCGCATATGCGCCCCCGTTCCGGTGACCCCAGCGGGATTTGAACCCGCGTCGTCGGCGTGAAAGGCCGATGTCCTGGACCTGACTAGACGATGGGGCC
>JAGSHB010000303.1 GCA_023954815.1 Myxococcales bacterium
ACCGACCGCTCCGACATCGACCTGTGGGTGGTCACGCCCAAGGGTGAACGCATCTGGTACAGCCATCGCAAGGGCAAGCGTGGCGGCGCGCTCTACGGCGACGTCACGACCGGCTATGGCCCGGAGACCTTCTCGGCGACCAAGGCGCTGCCTGGCACCTACACCGTCATCGTCAACTACTTCGGCACCAGCAGACGCGGCCTCCGTGAAGCGCGCGGTGAGGTGGCCATTGTGCTGCATGAAGGAACGGCGCGGGAGGTGCGGCGTGTGCTGCCCTATCGGCTCAGTCGTCCTCGCCAGAAGGTGACGGTCGCCACCATCCACATTCCAGCCGGGAGGGCGCTATGAGACTGCAAATTCAAGGTACTTGGATGAAGACCAGCTTGCTGATGGCGCTGGTAATGACCGCGCCCATGGCCGTGGGACTGAGCGGTTGTGAGGTCGACCCGCAGATGGACTGGTCAGGGGCAGACGGGCTCAGTCTCGACGGCGTGCAGGCCCATCATCTGACCGCCGGCGACGAGGCCCTGGCCAACGATCACGAAGCCCTCTTGGCCCAAGAGCCTGTGAGCGGCGGGGTGGGTGCGTTGGTGCTGCCGAGCGGCGACGCGCTGGAGCTCACTGGCCTGACCGTCGACGCCACGGCGAGCGCGGGCATGGCCGACGTGACCGTGCTGCACACGTTTCATAATCCGTTGGAGGCGCAGGTCGAGGGCAAGTTCGTCTTCACCGTGCCTGCGGGCGCCATCGTCACCGGGCTGAAGATGAAGGTCTCTGGCAAGTGGATGAGCGGTGAGATCGTTGAGCGGCGCAAGGCCGAGCGTATCTATCGGCAGATCGTCGACCGGATGCGGGACCCGGCGCTGCTGCGTTGGCAGGGCGACGGCCGGCTGGAGCTGCGGATCTTCCCCATTGAAGCCGAGAGCGACAAGCTCATCGAGCTGCGTCTACTGGTGCCGCTGCGGGGGCTCAATCGCAACGCCACTGGCCGAGCAGAATCAGCCGAGTCCCCTGATGCGGTCTTGCGTTACGGGTTGGGAGGCCAGCGCAGCACGGTGCCGATCGGTCGCGTGGTGATCCGCACCGATGGCGTAGAGCGATTCTCGGGCACGGATGTCGATCGCTCCCACGTGGTGACGCTGCCATTTACCCAACAGCGGACGCAGCCTTGGGTTCAGCAGCACGGCGCCACCCGCTTTGTGAGTGTGCCCCTGCGCCTGCCAAAGCCGCCCAAACAGGCCGCCAGCGCGTCGCGGACGGTGGTGGTGCTCGTCGATCGCAGCCGCAGCGCCCTGGAGTCCGTTGGGATGCAGGAGGAGGTCCTGCGCGCTGTCTTGCAAGCCGGGGAGGCGGACGACCAGTTCATCGTCGCCAAGACGGATATCAGCTGTGAGCCTGATCCTACGGGCTTTTCGCGCACAGACGACTTGGCCATCGACCGCGCGGTGACGTGGGTGTTGGGCGGCGAGCCGGACGGCGCGAGCGATCTGGGCCAAGCGCTGAGGTGTGCGCGCCAGCTGTTTTCTGGCCAGCCCACCGAGGGCCGCCAGGTGGTGCTGGTAGGTGATGGCGTCGCGACCTGGGGCGAGCTCGATGAAGCCAAGCTACTCGCTTCCGCGAAGGCCATTGGCGCGCCGATTCATGCGGCAGCGGTGGGTAAGGCGACGGCAGTGGCGCTGCTGCGCGGGCTGACTATGGCGACGGGCGGGCAGGTGTTTGTGCCGCGGACCGCTGGGGCGGTGGCGCGCTTTGGTCAGTTCATCGCTCAGGCAGCGCGGATGGGCAGATGGCGGGATGTGCGGGTGACAAGCGCCAGTGGCGTGGTGCAGCCCAGCGAGCTCGGAACGCTCTTTGGCCAACAACAACCTTGGGTCGTGGTGCAGGTGCCGCCGGGCGCGCCCATGCCGACAGCGCTGCGGGTCACCTCGGCACGCAACCGGACGGGATGGCGGCTGCCCATCGGTGAAGACGTACGGCCCGCCACAGGTCTGCGGCAGCGCTTCGGCCAACACGCGGTGCATGCCCTGCAGCAGCAGAGCGCCAAGCCGGCGGAGATCGTCACCGCGAGCCAGCGCTACGGCGTACTCAGTAAATACACGGCGCTGCTCGTCTTGGAGAGCGAGGAGGCCTACAAGCGCTTTGGCATCAAACGAAGGGCGCAGCAGGCAAGCGATAACCCAACGGTGAGTGGCGCCGACTTGGAGTCCATCTCTGGTGGGCCGTCTGTGAGTCCTGATCGCATCCAGCCTGGCGACCCCGAGGTGCGGGTGCCGGCGCCCAAAGACGCCCGCCGCGTGACCGTGACCCTACCCTGGGGCGAGCGGCTCCGCGCGAAGTGGGAACCGGCGTCCGATCATGGTCCGGCGGCGTGGGTTGCGCGCTTTCTGGTTGATTTGTCGGTACCTGAGGGCCGTTATCCGCTGCACATCGAGGTGGTGCACGCAGACGGTCACCAGACCACCCAGGAGCTACAACTCACGGTCGATACGACGGCGCCGTCGATTCGGCTGACCGTCACCCGCAGCTGGCGCGGCACCTTTGTCGTCCGCGCTAGGCAACTGGCGCCGGTGGGCGCACGTGATGCCCGCGGCGTCGAGGTGCGCATGCCCGACGGCCAGGTCGTGCCCCTGACGGCCCTGCGCCTCGGCGTGTTTGTGGGTCGCTGGCGGCCCGCGATGCGGGTGAGTTGGCCGCTGACCGTGGAGGCATTCGCCATCGACCGGTCGCTCAACCAACGCTCCGCCAAACTGACCCTGCGGCGGTCCGGTGAGGTCGTGCGCATGGGGCCAGGTCGGATGGGCCAACTCCCCACGGCGAACCACCCCGGTGACCTGCATGGCGTCGTGGTGCCCAAGGTCGGGATGGACATCACGCACCTCGTTCGGTGGCAGGGCAAATGGATAGCCGGCACCCTGGCCGATGGCCTGTGGACGCGTAAGAATGACCAGCCATGGCAGCGCTTGCAGACCGGCGCGCCGGTCGATCGCCGCATCAACCGGCTGCAAGTCGGCGCCCAAGGTGCGCTCTGGGTGGCCACGACCCGGGGCCTGTACAAGATCACGCAGCGCCATGAAGTGCAGGCCTGGGGCATCGCCGATGGCTTGCCCGCGAGCGACGTACACAGTCTGTGGGTACCGACGAGTAGCCGAACTGACCTGCACCTCATCGCTGGCACGGCTCGGGGCGCAGTCCTCCTCACTAAGAAGGGGCGGATCAAGCCGCTCGGTATCAAGCAGGGGCTGCCCGTGCGCGCGGTGTGGGACGTGGTGCAAACCGGCGATGGCGCCATCTGGCTGGGCAGCAGCTGGGGCGCGTACCGCTACCACGATGGGGTCGCCGAGCGTTTCAGTGTAGCGACCGGGCACCTGACCGATGACTGGGTGACAGCGCTGAGCACCGATGGTCAGCGGGTCTTCGTCGGCACCTACCAGGGCGGGGTGACGCAGCTTGCTCCTGCTGGCGACGACACCTTCGTAGCGGCCCACTTGGGCGGGCGCCATATCAACCTCGGAGGCCTGCACATCCATCGGGGTACGCTGTGGGCGTCGACCATGGAAGGCGCGATGACAGCGAAGCTGATTGGGAACGAATCGGCCGGAAAACTGGGCTTCCAAGCGGCCAAGCGGCGTAACGTCACGGCGGTCGGAGTCCACGGCGACC
>JAGSHB010000260.1 GCA_023954815.1 Myxococcales bacterium
GGTGCCCGAGGCGCCGGAGCCCTGGTTCTTGACCGAGCCTGTAACGACGACGGAGCTGCCCGGCGCGTAGACAGTCTTGGTGCTCTTGAACGCCACCGGGATGAGGTCTGGCGTGTTAAGCGGCTTGGTCACCGTGATTTTGTACCAAGCGATGTTGTTCGTCGTGCTCGACTCTTTGACTTGGTTGGTCCGGTCGATCCAGATGCCCAAGTAGTACGTGCCCGGCGTTGTGGTCGCCGGCAGGGTGAAGCTGGTGTAGGCGCTGGTTGAGCTACCCGCGGCGAGTCCCGTCCGCGTGAGCGTCTTCATTAACTTGTCACCGGTGCTCATCGTCGTGTTGGTGCTGAGACGCCACTCGACACTAAATGCGCCGGCCGGTGCTGTGCCGTAGTTCCTCACCAAACCGGAGACCGACACCAATGAGCCAGCCGCATAGGTTGTCTTGGTGCTTTTGAAGCTAACAGGCCGCAAATCCGCGGTGGTTCCCGGCTTTGTGACTGTAATTTTGTACCATGCGATGTTGTTGGTTTCGCTCGATTCCTTCACCTGATTGAGGGCGTCAACCTTGAGCCCCAGGTAGTAGATGCCCGGAAGAGTGGTCGCCGGCAGGACGAAGCTGGTGAGCGCGCTGGTGGAGGCGCCGGCCAGAAGGGTCGACTTGTTCAGGGTCTTCATCAGCTTGTCGCCTGAAGACATGACCGTATTGGTGCTCAGCCGCCATTCGAGGCGCTGGCTGCCCGCCGTTGCGGTGCCCTGGTTCTTCACTGAGCCGTAGACCACGACCGAACTACCAGCGGTGTACGTCGTTTTGCTGCTCTTGAAGGCCACAGGCACGAGGTCCGGCATCTTCACAGCGGGGGCGACGGTGATTTTGTACATGGCGATGTTGTTCGACGTCGTGATTTCCGAGACCTGATTGGTGCGGTCCGCCCAGAGTCCCAAGTAGTAGGTGCCAGGCGCAGTCGTGGCCGGCAGGGTGAAGCTGGTCAGCGCGCTCGTGCTCGAACCGGCGGAGAGCGAGGTCTTGCCCAACACCTTGAGCAGCTTGTCGCCCGACGAAATGATGTTGTTGGTGCTGAGGCGCCATTCGAGCGTGAACTTGCCGGCGTTGGCGTTGCCCTGGTTCTTGACGCTACCGTAGACCGTCACAGCGGAGCCAGGTGCGTAGCTCGTCTTGCTGCTCTTGAATCCGAGCGGAATCAAGTCGGCCTTCGCGCTCTTGGTCACCGTGATTTTGTAGGTGCGGATGTTGTTGCTGTAGTTCGTTTCGCCAGACAGCTTTGAGCGGTTGACCCACAGACCGATGTAGTAGGTGCCCACAGCGGTGGTCGCCGGCAGCACCAGCGACGTCGACGCGCTGGTCGTCGTATTGGGGTTCAGCGCCGTCCGTGTGAGCGTCTTGAGCAGCTTGTCGCCCGTCGTGATGGCCGAGTTGGTGCTGAGGCGCCATTCGAGGGTGTACGACCCGCTCTTGCCCTTGCCAATGTTCTTCACTGCGCCATAAGCGGTGATGGTGTTGCCCGGAGCGTAAACGGTCTTGCTCGTCGAAAACGAGGTGGGCGTCAGGTCCGCGCCTGTCGTAATCGAGCCGATTGTAATCGGATATACGCGGGTGTTGTTGAGCTCGTTGCTCTCCTTGACCTTGTTGAGCGCGTCCACTTTGACGATGAGGTACCACGTCCCGGCGGTGCCGCTCTTGGGGAGGTTGAACGCCGTCGTCAGGCTCGTGCTCTGACCTGCTGCGAGGCCACCCTTTGTCACCGATGCCAAGATCGCGTCTATCCCTGTCAGCTTGCTGTCTTTCGACAAGTAGTAGCGAGCCGTGGTCAGGCCAGCGGTACCGGTCCCCTTGTTGCTCATGACACCGCCCACCGTGACTTTCTCACCGGGTGCGTAGCTCTTCTTGGTCGGCGCAAAGCTCACGGGTACGAGGTCCGCCAACGGCAACGTGGTCGACACGCACGCTGGCTGACCTTTGACTTTCTCCTCGCATTTCTGGCCTTTTGTACAGGTTTGCGCTGTCTTCCAGGCGCCCCAAGCGTAGTTGTCTGTCGCCTTCGAGCAGACCGTGTCCTTGCCGGTGCATCCAGCGACAGCGATGCGCTCCTCGATGAGGTTGGTGCCGCAGCGCTGTTCCTTGGCGAGCGTGTCTTTGCCACAACTGGTGCCTTTCGGCCGTGGCTTCTTTGCCGTTGCGTCCCAGCAGGCGCCGCAGCCCGGCACCTCTGTGTGGCTGCACTTGCCGGCTTGGCAGGCGTCCGTGGTGCAGGGGTTGTTGTCGTCGCAGGTGTTGGCCTTACCGACGCACAGCCCGGTCGTGCAGGCATCGGAGACCGTGCAGCCATTGCCGTCGTCGCAGGTGGCGCCGTCCGACGCAGTCTTCACATCGCACGCGCCCACGGTTTGGTTGCAGAACAACACCTTGCAGGGCTGCGCCTGACCGGTGCAGTCCGAGTCGGATTTGCAGCAGCCGACCTTTGGGCTGAACTTGCACTTCTTTGTCGTCTGGTCGCACGCGCCCACTTGGCAGGGCAGGGTCGAAGTACACTCGGCGTCGCTCGCGCAGCAGCCTGGGTCAGCCGTGCCTGCGCAAGATCCGCCTGCCGTGCATGCGTCGTTGTTGGTACATGGCTTGCCGTCATCGCACGAGCCGCCGAGGTCGATCGACCATGCGGTTGCCTTAGCCGACGGCGAGCAAACGAGGCAGATTCCTGGGCCTTTGGTGCCAGAAGAGACGCACTTTCCTTCGATGAGGCAGGCGTTGCCACTTGGCGTGTGCGCGCATGAGCCGCTGTTGCAGGCGTCGGTGGTGCAGGCCAGGCCATCGTCGCAATCGCTCGCCGATGCGCAGCAGTTGGCCTTCTTCGAAGTCTTGCACTCGCCCGAGATGCAGGCGTTGTCTGTGCAGGGGTCGTTGTCGTTGCACTCGTTGTCGTTGTTGCAGCCTGTGTTGCCGCCGCCGCACTCGCTCTCGTAGTCGTCGCAGCAGTTGCCGGCCGCAGCGCAGTTGCTGTTGCAGGCGCAGCCACCGGTCACCGCACCGCAGCGTCCGCTGCAGGACGTCGCACCGGTACTCGTGTCGTCGTCACCCGCGTCGCTGGCTGTTCCACCACCGTCGACCAACGTGTCGGGGCTGCCGAAGCTCACGTCGGCGCCGCCGGAGCCGCCGTCGTCTGCCATGCCACCGTCGATCGTACCGCCCGCACCCTTGGCCACACAGAATCCGCCCTCGCCGCACACAAAGTCGGTTGGGCAATCGGACGTGAGACCGCAGGCGGCGCCGGTCGCCTGTGAGCCGTTTGGATCATCGCTACCGCAGGCGCTGAGCAGGAGCGCCACCATCATCAAGGGGGCGAAAGCGCGGGAATAAACGGACGTAGGGGTGGGCTTCATGAACACTCCTTGTGGACGACGCCTGCGAGGGGATTGGCGGTCAGGCCGAGGCGGTGGCGGCGGATAGTACCAATGAACGGCGCTCACGATCCATGATAAATTCACATAAACGCTCTCGCGGCGGGGCATGGCGGCCTCCCTTCTTTGACGGCGCCGACAGAGCCCGTCACCCTGCCGGCGACTGAGCTGCCGCTCCCCTGTTCTTGGGTGCGGCGCAAGCCTCTAATCTGAGGCACTTTTATCGCCTCGCACTCGTTATCGCTCACTCGGACCCCCATGATCGACACCCCGGGCACGCAGCCGCACATCTTCCTGATCCCAGGTTTTTTCGGTTTCACCAGCATCGGGGAGTTGCGTTATTTTCGGCACGTCGAGTCCTTTCTTGAGCAGGAGATGGCCGCTCGCGGCGTGCGGGCCCGGGTGGTGACGGTGCCAACCTTGCCCACCGCCGGGCTGCGTCAGCGCACGACCCGTCTGCTGAACACCATCGTCAATCAGGCAGGTGAAGAGGAGCCGATTTACCTCGTCGGGCACTCCACGGGCGGGCTCGATGCACGACTCCTCGCTAGCCCTGGGGTCGACTTGGATACGAACTGGGCCCCAGAGTCGGTAGCCAAGCGTATCCGCGCCATCGTGACGGTCTCCACGCCGCACCACGGCACGCCGGTAGCGGGCTTTTTCACCAGCATCATCGGCCAAAAACTGCTCAGCCTGCTTTCGTCTCTGACGCTGTACACGCTGCGTTTCGGCCAACTGCCGCTGTCGATGATGCTGCGAATTGGTGCGTTTGCGACCCGGATTGACGACGCGGTAGGCCTCGACCGCAGCCTGCTCGACGAGCTCTATGCGTCGCTGCTCGGTGACCTTTCCGAGGAGCGGCGTATCGCGTTGGAGTCCATGGTTAAGGAAGTGTCCACCGATCAGCGCTTGATGCCGCAGCTCGCACCGGAGGCCCTCGACCTGTTCAACGCCAGCACGGGCAATCGCCCTGGGGTGGGCTACGGCAGCGTGATTACCCGCGCCAATCCTCCCGGTGTGCGCAGCGCTATCCGGGCGGGGCTCGACCCCTATGCCCAGGTCAGCCACAGCCTGTTTTCTTTCGTCTGGCTCATCGCATCCCGTACCCCAACCACCCGGATTCCGCAGTTGAGTTTCGCTCACCGCGAGGCCTTAGAACGCGGATTTGGTGCGCTGCCTACCTGGCGGGACAGCGACGGCGTTGTGCCGACCTTGTCGCAGCCGTGGGGACAGGTGTTGCACACGGCCTACGGTGACCATCTCGACACCGTCGGGCATTTCGACGACCCCAACCACGACCCGCCGCATGACGATTGGTTGGCGGCAGGAACCGGATTTCGCCGGCCCGATTTTGAGGCGTTGTGGCGCGCTATCGCCACGTTTCTGGCACAGCACGACTAGCGGCCGTTTCTGCGAGTTGGTTTGGCGAAAACAGCTTGATTATCAGCCGTGTTAGGGCTTCGACAGCTTGTCTGGGTAGCGTAGAACCAGTGAGCTTCCCGGCGGAATCTGGGCCGCAGTGAACTCGGCATCCTTGCCGTCTGGCCACCGCACCTGCACCACATAGTCACAGCCATAGTCCCCGAGACCTACGTGAATGGCGCGGTCGTCCATGGAGCAGTGCATACCGCGACTCGCCTTGACCTGCCGGGTCATCATCGGCCCGCTCTTAAAGGACACACGTACACGCGCGCCGATGGCATCCCGATTCACCTTGCCGGTCGTGCCGGTGGCGTCCCCTTCGAGCCACAGCTTGATAAACGGCAGCTTGTGCCCAGCATCATTGCGAAAGAGGAAGTTGGGTCGGCCGCCGCCCGTGTCGCGCCCGCCGACCAACAGATCCATGTCGCCGTCGCCGTCGATGTCCGCCCACGCATGGTTTTGTGCGCTCTTCATCGCCAGCAGATCCTTACAGAACCCGCCTGTGTGGCAGACCTCGTGTTTGGCCGGGCAGCCGGTGTCGTCGGTGCAGGGCTTGCGGCAGCGCTTGAACAGGCACTTTTCGCCGTTGGTGCAGGTGTCGTCGCTGGTGCACTCGGTCATCGACGCGGAAGGCTTGGTATCGGTCGCGTTGATCCCGCTATCTGGTCCAAGCGAGGCGAACGAGCCGTTTTTTTGCTGGTGGAGCAGGCCGAACCACGCCTTCTGGTCGAGGGTTTGGTAGCTGCCTTCGTACTTCTTGTCCCGCGAGATGCTCAGATCCAGGCGGCCGTCATTGTCAAAGTCGACCATCGCGCCGTCGACGTCGCCTTCATTGAACGGCACCTTTCGAAACGCCGCTTCGTCGACCAGGGCGAACGAATCGCCATTTTTGCGGTTCATCAACAGCTGGGTGCCGTCGGACCACTTGCGCGAGTAGGTCCCGACGTTGGGGTGTGAGATGGCGGTCACGAACAGGTCCATGCGCCCGTCTCCGTCGATGTCGCCACAGTCCAACCCAAATCCATTGCTGCCGATCGGCCCCGCGCCCTTGGGCTGGGGTTCATCTCCCTTCACCACACCCTTGGCGACCAACCAGGGATTGCCGCTCATGAGGTAGGCAAAGCCCGTACTCTTGGCCACATTGTTCATAATGCCGGCGCCGTTGTTGAGGTAGAGCGCGTTGTGCCCAGACGCGACGCTCACGCCATAGTTACTCACTGCGAGGTCAGCGCTGCCGTCGCCATCGAGGTCACAGGTCACCGAGCCGTTGGTCGGCTGCGCCGTGTTGCCGCCGGTCAGCGCGAGGGTGCCATCTTTGCTGAAGGTGCCATCGCCGTTGCCCTTCAACAGCACATTGGACGCCTTGTAAGAGGTGTGGCCCAGCCCAACGAAGAGGTCGAGCTTCGCGTCGCCGTCGAGATCCGCGAAGACGGCGTTACCAGCGATGGCCGGCATGCCCTCGACACCGCTGTTGGCCTTCACCGTGAAGTGGCCCTTGCCGTCGTTGAGCAGAATCTGGTGCGTCTTGCCTTTGAGCGGTGTGTCCAGCCCCGCGAAGCAGTCCTGGTCGCCGTCGTTGTCGATGTCGCCGAA